>JAWOLE010000184.1:0-18666 GCA_033853815.1 Thermoanaerobaculia bacterium | reverse complement strand
TCATGTAGACGGTGAGCTTGCCGCGGATCCGGTCGAAGTCCGCCACGATGCCGCAGGTCTCGATCGAGGCCACGTGGATGCGCGGGAGATAGATGTCCTGCTTGACGACGACGTCGGAGGCCGCGAGCGCCTTCTCGGTCGCCTGCCGGTCTCCGATCTCCCAGTGGAAGATCCGGTTGTCCGACTTGCCCGGCTTGTCGGTGCGCAGCACCGGGGCGCCGGGCGCGAGCGCCTGGAACGGGTCGACGACGACCGGCAGGGGGTCGTACTCGACCTCGATCGCCTCGACGCCGTCGGCGGCCGCGTAGCGATCGGTCGCGATGACGGCCGCGACCTCCTGCGCCTGGTACATCACCTTTTCGGTCGGCAGGACCATCTGCATGTCCGACATCAGGGTCGGCATCCAGTGCAGCTTGTACTGGGCGAGGGTCTCGCCGGTGATGACGGCGAGCACGCCCGGGACCTTGAGCGCCCGGGACGGGTCGATCTTCACGATCTTCGCGTGCGCGAAGGGGCTCCGCACGATGTCCATGTGCAGCATGCCCGGCAGCTGGATGTCGTCCACGTAGTTGCCCTTGCCGCGGATGAAGCGCGGGTCCTCCTTGCGCTTGATCGAGTGACCCATGCCCCCGACTTCGGGAGACGTGCGAGGTGTTGCCATGGCTCCTCCTACCGCGCCCGCGCCGAGGCGGCGGCGTGCTGGACGGACTTGACGATGTTGACGTAGCCGGTGCACCGGCAGAGGTTGCCGGAGATCGCCCGGCGGATTTCGGCTTCGGTCGGGTTGGGGTTCGAGGCGAGCAGCGCGCAGCTCGTCATCATCATTCCCGGCGTGCAGTAGCCGCACTGCAGGCCGTGTTCCTGGGTGAAACCCTCCTGGACCGGATGGAGCTTGCCGTCCTTCTCGAGGCCTTCGACGGTCGTGACCTCGCGGCCGTCGGCCTGAACCGCCAGCACCGTGCAGGACTTGACCGGGACGCCGTCCAGGAGGACCGTGCAGGCGCCGCAGTGCGTCGTGTCGCAGCCGATGTGCGTGCCGGTCAACCGCAGGTTCTCCCGCAAGAAGTGCACGAGGAGGAGCCGCGACTCGACTTCCGCCTGCCGGGCGTCGCCGTTGACCGTGACGTTGATCTTGTGTCTGGCCATCACTGCGCTCCTTGCGCCCGGGCCACCGCCCTGGCGAGCGCGCGCGCCGTCAGGACCCGGGCCATCTCTTTCTTGTACTCGACCGCGCCGCGGCGGTCCGGGGAAGGCGAGGCCGCCTGCGCCGCCAGGCGCGAAGCCTCGGCGATGGCGGAGGCGTCCGCCTTCTTCCCCTTCAGAAACTGTTCGGCGGCTTGCGCCCGGATGGGCGTCGGCCCGGCGTTGGTCAGGCCGAGGCCCGCCCGCTCGATCTGCCCGCCGCCGCCGAGCGTGACCTGCGCGGCCGCGGCGGCGGTGGCGAAGTCCCCGACCTTGCGCTCGAGCTTCACGTAGGCGCCGCCGCTCCTCGCCGGCGGGACGGGGATGCGGATCTCGGTCAGGATCTCGCCGGGGGAGAGCGCCGTCGAGAAGAGGCCCGTGAAGAACCCGTCGATCGGGATCGTTCGCTGTCCCTTCGGGCCGGTCGCGACGACCTCCGCCCGCAGGGCGAGCATCGTCGCGGGGTGGTCGTTGGCCGGATCGCCGTGGGCGAGGTTGCCGCCGACCGTCGCCAGGTTGCGCACGAGCGGGTCCGCGATGACAGCCGCCGTGTCGGCCAGGATCGGGTACTTCCGGCGGACGAGCTCGGAGGCTTCGATCGCCGACTCGCGCGTGCGCCCGCCGATCTTCAGGTATCCGCCCTCCTCACGGATGTACTCGAGACCGGGCACGCGCCCGATGTCCACGAGATGGCCGGCAGAGCCGAGCCGCAGCTTCAACAGGGGCAGCAGGCTCTGGCCGCCGGAGAGCACCTTGGCGTCCTCGCCGTAGCGGCCGAGCAGCTCGATCGCCTCCGCGAGCGTTCCGGGAGAGTGGTAATCAAATGCAGCCGGGATCATCGCCCCTCCTTTCGACCCGATGACACTAACGAAACCAGATCCAGTAGATGAGCACGAGCAGCACGGCGGCGCCAATCCAGAGAGCGGGCCGGCGGGCCGCGCGCCCCGCCGCGCGCCTGGCGACGCCGGCCCCGAGAGACACGGCGTCGATCGGCGCGGGGGCGGCGTCGGTTTTCGCGCCGGCCGAATCGCCGGCCGCTCCCGACTCGAGCTCCGCCCGCATGGCCTCCGTGAATTTCTGGAACATCTGATCGGAGACGTCCTGGATCATGCCGCGGCCAAGCTGCGCCAGGATGCCCGTGATGTTCACCTGGGACGAGGCGGACACTTCGGTCTGTCCCGGAGCGCGCTCGACGAGCCGGCTCTTCAAGCGCATGTCGGCGCCCCCCTTGCCCTTCACGTCCTGCCCCGAGGCGACGATCTCGGCCGTCCCGGCCGCCTCGTCCATCCGCTCGAAGCGCGCCTTCCCCTTGTAGCTCGCCGTCACCGGACCGACTTTCACCGTGATGGTCCCCGCCCAGGTCCGATCGTCGACCTTCTCCGTGATGGCGGCGCCCGGCAGGCAGTGCGCCACGCGCTCCGGGTCGGTCAGGAAAGACCAGACGGCGGCCTTCGAAGCGTCGATCGTGAAGGTCTTCGAGATCTCGAGCGCCATGGCGTCAAGCGGCGAGTTGTGGAAGGAGCCGCTCGAGAGACTCGAGGTTGTGGGCGGGCGCCAGCAGGTCCACGAAAGGGAGCGCGGCCTCCATCCCCCGAGCGGTCGGCTCGTAGCGCGGATCCCCGAGGAGGGGGTTCAGCCAGATCACTCGCCTCGCCCGCGACTGGATCGCCCGCATCGCCCCGGAGAGGACGGCCGTGTCCCCGCGGTCCAGGCCGTCGCTGACAATCAGGACCACGGTCTTCGCGCTGACCATCTCGTCCAGGTGGGACTTCACGAACGCGGCCAGGCTCTCGCCGATCCGGGTCCCGCCCGACCAGTCAGGCACGCCGGCGGCCAGGCGATCGAGCGTCGGACCGATCCTGCTGGCGGAAAGCCAGGGCGTCACTCGCGTGAGGACCGTGTTGAAGACGAAGATCTCGGTCGTTGCCGCCGCTTTCTTCAGCGACAGCAGGAAGCAGAGGAGGAAACGCGTGTGGGAATCCATCGAGCCGCTCGTGTCGCAGAGAACGACCAGGCGAGGCTCCTCGACGGCGCGGGCGCGCCGCGCCAGACGGAGCAACTCTCCCCCGGTCGCCAGCGACCGGCGCAGGCTCCTGCGGAGGTCGGCGGTGCCCCGCGCTCGCGTCGGGACGAGCCGCCGGCTCCTGCGCGTGGCGAGCCGGAGCGCCAGCCGGGCGAGCATCCGTTCCATGGCCGCGAGGTCGGCGGCAGAGCATTCGTCGAAAGGCTTTCTGCGCAGAAGGGCCTCGGGGCTGTAGCCGGGCAATTCCGCTTCCGCGCCTCCCGCCTCCTCGCCGGCCTCGGGCGCGGGCGCGGCGGGGGCGCCGAACCGCCGGAGCGGACCGGCGCGGCCCGGAGAGCGCCTCGCCGCCGGGTCCACCGGGACGGGCGGCGTCCGCCGGTTTCCCCAGAGAAGATCGAACAGGAGATCGAAGGTCTCGGCGTCCCGCCGGCGGATCTTCAAGGCGATTCGAAGGGTCCGGCGGACCTCCTCGCGGTCGGACAGATCCACGAGCGTCAGCGCCGTGACCGCATCCACCTCGTCGGCCAGGCTCGCGGGAATCCCGCGCTCCCGCAGGGCCCCGGCAAACCTCGCCAGGTGGACGATCAGGTCTTCCGCGCTCACCGGGCCGGAGCCTCGGCACCGACCGCCTCTCCGACGAGCGAGGAGAGGTCGGCCACGGCCAGATCGTTGACGTCGTGGCGGTCCTTCAGGAGGCACCCCAGGGTCTCTTCGACGGTCTCCGGGTCGAGGTGATCCCGGTGGAGGTGAAGCAAGGCCTGCGCCCAGTCGATCGTTTCGGAGACGCCGGGCGCCTTCAGAAGCTTGCGGCGCCGAAGCGCCTGCAGAAAGCGCCCGATCTGCTCGGCCAGCCGCTCGCTCGCTCCCGGGACGCGGGAGCGGATGATCCGGACTTCCTTCTCTAGGCTCGGGTGCTCGATGTAGAGGTAGAGGCAGCGGCGGCGCAGGGCGTCTCCGATCTCCCGGCTGCGGTTGGACGTCAGGACCACGTAGGGGACGTGCTCCGCGCGGATCGTGCCGAGCTCCGGGATCGTCACCTGGAAGTCAGAGAGGATCTCCAGCAGGAACGCCTCGAACCCGTCGTCGGCGCGGTCCACCTCGTCCACGAGCAGAACGGGCGGACCCTCGCGGCGCGTGATCGCGGAGAGAAGCGGGCGCTCGAGCAGGTACGCGCGGGAGAAGATCACCTCTTCGATCCGAGACGGATCGCTTCCGGCCTCCTGCGCCATCCGGATGCGCAGCATCTGCCGGGGATAGTCCCATTCGTAGAGGGCCGTCGAGACGTCGAGCCCCTCGTAGCACTGGAGGCGGATCAACTCGGTGTCGAGCAGGCGCGCCAGCACCTTGGCGACCTCGGTCTTTCCGACGCCGGCGTCCCCCTCGATCAAGAGCGGCTTGCGCATCTCTCTGGCAAGAAACACCGCGGTCGCGATCGGGGCCTCGGCGATGTAGCCGTGCCTCTCCATCGCCTCCTGCATCGCGCGGATTTCGGCCCTCACGCCATTCCTCCGGGCGCGGGGCCCTTCTGGTAGCGCTCCGGCGTCGCGATGAAGCGCTCGCGGCATCCCGCACAGCAGAAGTACCAGGTGCGCCCGCCGACTTCGGCCTTGTGTTTGGCGGTTGCGACCTCGACCGTCATGCCGCAGACGGGGTCGACCTCTTCGGAGGCGGCTCGCTCCGGCGCCGCCTCTTCGGCGCCCCCCGGCTTTCGCAAGCTGAAGACGATCTCCGCCAGGATGCTGACGGCGATCTCCTCGGGCGTCTTCGCGCCGATGTCGAAGCCTGCCGGACAGTGAATGCGCTCGAGGGCCTCCGCCGGTGCGCCGTGCGCCAGAAGCGTCTCGCGGATCTGGCCGAAGCGCTTCGAGCTCGCGATGACCCCCAGGTACTCGGGCCCGATCGCGAGGGCCTCCCCGATCGCCTCCTCGTCCCGTTCGCCCATCGTGGCCACGACGGCGAACAGGCGCGCGCCGGGCTTCTTCTCGACGGCAGGCTTTCCGGTCCACAGCCGTTCCGCGCCCGGAAAGGCGGCCTGGTCCGCTTCCGGGTCGGCCGCCTCGACGGCGTAGCCCATGGCCGCCGCGAGGCGCGCGAGCGCCCGCGCGACGGGCGAGAGACCGAAGACGACGAAGCGCGGGCGAGGCAGCACGGGCTCGATGGCGATGTCCACGGTTCCTCCGCTGTGGCAGGTCATGGGGAAGACCGCGACCCCGGGGCGGCGGTCCCTTTCGGGATCGGGAGAGAGAGCGATCAGGCCGGGCCGGCCGTCGGCCAGCGCCCGCAGCGCTTCCCGCACCACGGTCGGCCGCGTGCAGCTCCCCCCGAGCCAGCCGTGAAACTCTCCCGCCGCCGTGATGACGGCCATGTCCCCTTCCCGGGCGGAGCTCGCGGGCTGACGGCGAACCACGGTCGCCAGGACGAACGGCTCCTCCCGGCGGGCGAGGTCGGCGGCGAGGATCAGGACGTCGCGCATGCGATCCTCCCCGCTTCGAGCTCGGCCCTGATCCGCTCGTAGTCCTCGGGGCGGTCGAGGTCCGCCAGGGCCTCGGCGGGCCAGTCGACGGCCTCGGCCTCGGCCCGGTGCCGCCGGACGACACGCTTGCCGCACCCCTCTCCCGCGGAGCCGCCGATTTCGGCGAAGAGCGAGCGGTCGTAGAGGGTGGGCGGCGCCTGAACGCCGCCGTATTCGCAGATGACGAGCGGCGCGTCCGACTGGCGGTATCGCTCGACCACCGCCGCGATCATGCGGGCCGTGACGAGGGGCATGTCCGCGAGAAGAACGACCGCCGCGCGGGCTCGCGACGGAACCGCCGCGATCCCGGCCCGCGCCGAAGCGTTCAGGCCGCGGGCGTAGTCGGGATTCACGACCGGGCGGCAGGGGAGTCCGGCGAGCTCCGGGAGAGCCCGCTCGGCCTCGTGCCCGAGCACGACGAGGACCGGATCGAGGCCGGCGGCGACGGCACGGCGGACCGCGCGGGCGAGCACGGTCTCGCCGTCCAGGCGCAGCAGCAGCTTGTTCTCGCCCATGCGCGTCGAAGGTCCGGCCGCGAGCACGATCCCCGCCACGGCGCCATCTCTTTCAGGACGCATGGATGGCGCCGTCCTTCTCGCGCAGAGACCAGGGCTCGCGGGCCGAGCAGGCGGCGAGCAATTCCGCGACGATCGAAATCGCGATCTGCTCGGGCCCCTCGGCTCCCAGATCGAGCCCGACCGGGCCGAAGACGCGATCGCTTCTCTCCGCCCCGATCTGGCGCAGGATCTCGCGAGCCCGGGCGCGGGGGCCGAGCAGGCCCACGTAGGGGATGCCCGCCGCGAGAAGCTGCCGGGCCCACTCCCGGTCGTGGGCGAAGGAGTGCGTCTTGACCACGGCGTACGTGCGCGGGCCGAGGGGAAGCCCCGACGTCTCCTCGCAGGGCCGCACGGCGAGCAGGCGGACCGCGGCCGGGAACCGCTCCCGGGTCGGGTAGGCCGAGCGATGGTCCGCGACCGCGACCCGGAACCCGGCGTCGGAGGCGTAGGAGCACAGAGGGATTGCGTCGTCGTCGGCGCCGAAGATGACGAGGTGTGGCGGCGGCGTCAGCACTTCGGTGAAGACCTCGGCGGGGCCGAGGGTCTCCAGCCTCGAGTCACGCCGGCCGAGCAGTTCCAATCCGTGCCGCGAGGTCTCGCGATCGAGGCCGGGATCGCCCGTCGAGCCTGCGAGGATGCCTTCCGCGCCGAGGACCAGCGAGCGCCCGACGCCGCGGGGACCGGCGACGACGGTGGAGGCCGCGAACGCGGTCTCGCCGTTCAGCAGCTCGCGGATTGCCCCGGCGACCTCCGCCGCATCGCCCTCAGTCGCCGGCTGGACGAAGATGTCCACCGCGCCGTTGCAGCCGAGGCCTAGCCCGAAGACGGCCCGGTCGTCGGAGCCCGTTTCGTAGTGAAGGAGCCTCGCCTCGCGATCGCGAAGCGCCCGGAGGGCCGCCTCCCGGACGTCCGCCTCGAGGCAGCCGCCGCTGACTCCTCCCGTCGTCCTGCCGTCCTCCTCGACGAGGAACCTGGCGCCGGGGCGCCGGTACGCCGAGCCCTCGATGCGCACGACCGTGGCCACCGCCGCTCGCCTTCCGGCCTCCCGGAGCCGCGCGGCGCGCGCCAGGATCTCCGCGGTTTCCTTCCAGTGCTTCACTTCCTCGCTCCGTTCTCTCAGGGGCGTTGCGCGGCAGGTTCGCCGTCGGGAGCGATTCGGCCGGATGCTGGGCAGGCGCCGCGTTCCCGCGCTCTCACGCCGATCGCGACGCCGACCATGAGCAGGACGCCGGCCCAACCGATCGCGGGAAGGCCAATCCAGCGGCTGCAGAGAAAGAGAGCCGCGGCCGCGATCGCCAGAGCGCGAGTGGGAGTCGAGCGGGAAGCGCTGGCCAGAAGCGCGACCCACGCGGCCGCCGCTGCCGCCGCGAGCCCGTTCAAGATCCCCTGAGTCGGAAGCGCCAGACCCGCCGCCGCAAAGAGGGGAAGGACACAGAGAGGACACTTCGGGACGAGAAGCAATGCCAGGGGCAGGATCGAAGGCACGTTCGCCTTCGCCTGTCCGTGTGCCCTCATCGCCCGGTCCGCCCTCCCGAGTTCGGAGCATTCTCCCGCACGTCCGCAAAAGTCAAGGATTAAGCCGATTCTCAGCGACGGCTCTCCGCAGCGCCCTGTCGGCGAGGGCCCCGTTCCATTCCTTCTGGACGCTTCCGGCAAGCCCGTGACAGAGTAGCCGCCAGACGGCTCCGACCGGGCTCGCACGCAAGGAGGGGGTTTGATGCGACAGATGGAACCTTTCCGTAAGCGGACCGCGATGGCGCGTGGACTCGGCGCGCTGCTGCTGGTGTCTGCATTGTTTGGCCGGAGGTCCGAGGGGCAGACGCCCTCGGCGCCGCCGAAGTACCCGGGTCTGCCGAGCGAGACGCCGGCGAAGGTCGTGCCCTCAACGGAGGGCTTCGACTATGTCCGGCGGGTCGCGATGATCCCGATGCGCGACGGGGTGAAGCTCCACACGGTCATCCTCGTTCCGAAGGGGGCAAAGGGCGCGCCCATGCTCCTGACGCGCACGCCCTACGACGCCGACAAGTTCACGACGCACGAGGACAGCTCACACCTCGGGCCGAGCCTCGAGGGCTACGACAACGCGGTCGAGACGATCCTCGAAGGGGGCTACATCCGCGTGGTCCAGGACATCCGCGGCAAGCACGGGTCCGAGGGAGATTACGTGATGAACCGCCCCCTGCACGGGCCGCTCAACCCGACGCCCGTCGATCACGCAACGGACACCTACGACACCATCGACTGGCTCGTCAAGAACGTCCCGGAGTCCAACGGCAAGGTCGGCATCCTCGGCATCTCCTACGACGGGTTCCTGCCGCTCATGGCGCTCGTCCATCCGCATCCGGCCCTCAAGGTCTCGGTGCCGATGAACCCGATGGTGGACGGATGGATGGGCGACGACTGGTTCCACAACGGCGCCTTCCGCGAGCTCGGCATGTCCTACATCTACGAGCAGGAGGCGACTCGAAAGAACGAGGCGAAGTGGTTCACGAGCCACTTCGACGATTACGACACGTTCCTGGAGTTCGGATCGGCGGGCGAGCTGGGGCGGCGCCGCGGGCTCGAGCAGGTCGGCTTCTGGCGCAAGATCCTCGAGCACCCGAGCTACGACGCGTTCTGGCGCGATCAGGCGGTGGACAGGGTGCTCGCGGGCGAGCCTCTGACGGTCCCCGTGATGCTCGTCCACAGCCTGTGGGATCAGGAGGACATCTACGGCGACATCGCCGTCTACAAGGCGATCAAGCCGAAGGACACCGGCAACGACAGGGTTTTCCTCGTCCTGGGCCCCTGGCATCACGGCCAGGAGATCCGGGACGGCAGCGCGCTCGGCGCCGTCAGGTTCGGGAGCGACACCGCGCTGACGTTCCAGCGGGAGATCCTGCTTCCCTTCCTGAACCAGTACCTGAAGGACGGCGCGCCGAAGGCCGACCTGGCGCCGGTCACCGCGTTCGAGACCGGCACGAACGTCTGGCGGCGTCTGCCGGCCTGGCCGGCCGGCTGTCCCTCTCCGAGCGGCTGCGCGATCCGGCCGACACCTCTCTATCTCGAGGCCGGCGGGAAGCTCGGCTTTGCGGCGCCCGGGGCCGGCGGCCCGGCGTACGACGAATACGTCTCGGACCCGGCCCGGCCCGTGCCCTTCCACGAGCGCCCCATCGTGCCGACGAGCTACGACGGCGGCAAGAGCTGGCGCGAGTGGCTCGTGTCGGACCAGCGCGAGGCCTCCGGCCGAACCGACGTCCTGGCATTCACGTCCGAGGTCCTCAGGGCGCCCGTCAAGATCGCCGGCCAGCCCGTGGCGAACCTCGTCGCCTCGACGAGCGGAACCGATTCGGACTGGGTTGTGAAGTTGATCGACGTCTATCCCGACGAAGTGGCCGGCCAGCCGTGGATGGGCGGCTACCAGCTCATGATTTCGGCCGACATCTTCCGAGGCCGTTATCGCGAGAGCCTGGAGAAGGCCAGGGCCATCGAATCCGGCAAACCCCTGCTCTACCGCTTCGCCCTGCCGACGGCGAACCACGTCTTCCTGCCGGGGCACCGGATCATGGTTCAGGTGCAGTCGAGCTGGTTCCCGCTCTACGACCGCAACCCGCAGACGTTCGTTCCGAACATCTTCTGGGCCAGGCCCGGGGACTACCGGAGAGCGACGCAGCGGATCTACCACTCGGCGTCGCCCGGAGAGGCGAGCTTCGTCGAGCTGCCTCTCGTCTCGGCGCCGTGAGTCCGCGTAAGATGCCCCGATGGAGGAAACGCCGGACGGCGCCCTGAGGGATCTGCTCGCGAGCCGCCGCGTCGCGGCCCTGGGAACACTTCACGACGGAGCTCCGTACGTTTCCATGGTGCCGTTTGCTCTCCTGCCGGACGGCTCGGCGTTCCTCATCCACGTCAGCGGTCTATCCGCGCACACCGGAGACATGCTGAAGGACCCGCGCGTCAGCCTGCTCGTCACGGCTCCGGAAAGCCCGGACCTCCTGGCCCAGGAGCTTCCCCGCGTCACCATCCTCGGCAGGGCGACCCAGATCCCGGAGCCGTCCGGCGAATACGACGCGGGCATGGCCTGCTACCTGGCGCGGTTTCCTGACGCGGCGCCCATGTTCCAGCTCGGCGATTTCTCGCTGTTCACGATCACGCCCGAGCACGTCCGCTGGATCGGGGGGTTCGCCGGAGCCGAATCCCTCACACCCGAGTCTTTCGCGAAAGCAGTCCGAGAGGAGCAGTGACCGATATGTCGGGAGACAAGAGAGAAGGTGGAGGCTCCTCCGGGCTCGAGGGAGCGGTCCTCGCCTCGGATCTGATCGCGTTCCAGGCCGGCGCCGTCGTCAGCCGCACCCTCGTCAAGAAGCCCGCGGGAACCGTGACCGTCTTCGCGTTCGACCGCGGCGAGGGATTGAGCGAGCACACGGCGCCTTTCGACGCGCTGGTCCTCGGCCTCGAAGGCGAAGCCGAGATCTCGATCTCGGGGACGGCGCACCGCGTCGCCAGCGGGCAGCTGCTCGAGCTTCCGGCGGGCCGGCCTCACGCCGTCCGGGCGGTCACGCCGTTCAAGATGATGCTCGTCATGATCCGGACTGTCGGCGAGGGCGGTCGCTGAGCGACCGGCGTCGTGAGTTTTCGACTACGAGAGCTACGCGGGCTGCGGCCGGGTGCCGGACACGCCCCGCGTCCTCCCGGGCTTTGCCCGACGGGCTATCTCAGCGTTGGCGTAGACGAGAGCCAGGCCGCGGTAGGGCGCGCCAGCGCTCGGCGAAATACCAACAATACGAGTCTGACCCCACCGACCCCACCCCGGCTCCCGGCTGAGGCAAGTGGCCCTGCATCCGCGATTTCCGATGAGAGACCACCTAGGGGCGACCTTGACGGTGAAATCGCTCCCGCTTGTCCCCGGCTACTCAACAGCGGTGTGACGCCGATCGCCACGTGCAATTCGCCCAACCGCCAGTCCCAGCGCGTAGCCACCGAGCGAGACTAGCAGTGCAAGAGCGCTCGGCGTCAGGCTGAGTCTTACGGCCTGCGGCTGCCGAAGCAAATCGGCCACATGCGCCACAAAAGGCGGAAGAGGCGGCTTGGGGTGGGTGAGCGCCCAGTCGAAGCCCCACCATAATCCCGTACATGCCAACAGCGCCATCACAAGGCCAGCGAGAAAGACCGCATGGCGCGTGACCCCCCATCGCACCCCCTTCACAAAGCCAACGGCGCCTACGGAAATGGCGCCGAAGATGGTAGCCGAGTTGGGGAAGTCCAACGACACGTACGCCCATAAAACCGCCAGGCCAATTGCGACGTGCACAAGAAAAGACACAGCCAGAGTAGCGGCGGTCGCCGTTGACCTGTTCATCTCCCCGGTCTCGTAAAGGGTCGCAAGCCGGGCGGGGCGCACATGGGGTCAGTCTTGCAAAGTTGCATTATCGCAACCCTGCAGAGCGCCTCGCCGATGTCAGAATCCTTGTGCAGCGAAAATCGCGCTCGGGGCAGATTGGACATTGCTGCTCGGCATCACAAGCGCCGGTAGGCGTCACGGCGATGGAGTACGCGTGCGACCGTGACCAGGTGTGAGACGTTGTTCACGTCGTAGATAATCCGGTAGTCGCCGACACGGACCCGGAAATAGCCGCTGCCTCCTTTCAGTTTCTTCGCCCCTGAAGACCGGGGGTTTTCCGACAAGCTTCTGAGGCGGTCATGGACTCGCTCAAGAACATCCGCCGGCAAGGGGGAGAGATCACGCTGGGCACCCGAGGTCAGCTCGACTCGGTAGGCCACTAAAGACCGAGCTTGCGGAAGAACTCCCGGTATTCCATACGGCTCGGCTCGGCCAGGGCTTTCCTGGCGAGCTCTGCGTCAAGCCGGTCCTCTATTTCTTCCAGCAGACGGAGGTCCTTGAGCGGAACCACGGCGGCCACCGGCTTCCTCCCGCGACGGAGAACAACCCGCTCGCCACGGCCCACACGCTCAAGCGTGGGATCGAGAGGACCTTTGGGTTTCCTGGCGGCTGCTCGGCTCATGGCCACTGATTCTACTCTGCGGCTTGTCCCCGCCCCGGTTCCGCGCTCGTCTAGACGATTTTTCCTTGCGGCGGGCGATCTCGGCGTAGGCATAGACCAGAGCAAGACCGCGGTACGGGCGCCAGCGTTCCGCGAACCGCCGCATCCGCGCTTCGGTCACGCGCGCCCTGTGCCCGAGAAGCTTCATGGCGACGTACTTGACGACGCCCAGGTCCGCTCCGGGGAAGACGTCGGCGCGCCCCAGGCCGCGCAGGAGCGCGACCTCCGCCGTCCAGCGCCCGACCCCCTTGATGGCCGTCAACCGATCGATCGCCTCGTCGTCGGGAAGCTCCGCGATCTCCTTTTCGGACACATTCCCGGAAGCGAAGGCGTCGGCCAGGCGCGCGAGAGTCCCCGCTTTAGCGCGCGAAAGCCGGAACTTCCGCAGCGAGCCCTCGGTCTCCCGCGCCAGGCGCGAAGGCTCGGGGAAGGCGAAGTAGGTCTCACCCGAGAATCGGCCGCGCCGCCCGAAGTCAATGGCCAGCTCGCGTCGGATGTCGTAGGCGAAGGCCAGATTGACCTGCTGGGAAAGGACGGCCGTGACCAGCGCTTCCCAGAGTGATGCCGTTCCCGCGATCCTCAGACCGCGCGAATGCCGGAGCGCCGCCGCCAGGAGCGGCTCCCGCTCGAAAGAGCGGTAGAAGGGACGGACGTCGAGCGCCGCACCGAGTCCGATCTCGACGACGCGCAGGACGGCGCGCCGCGCAGCCTCCGAGCGGGCGGCCTCGCCGGTCAGGGTCGCATCGAGCCGGGGGAGGCGGCCGACCTGCCGGACTTCCAGGAGCACGCCCCCGCGTCCGACGGGGAGGAGCCTGCGGTACGCGGTTCCATCGAAGCGATCCACGATCTCGGGCCACCGCGTGAACCGCTCGGCCGTCGCTGCGAGCGAGTAGGGCCCCCGCGTTCGATAGGAGAAGGCAATGACCGGCCGTGTTTCAGGTTTCAAGTTTCAGGTTCAGAACACGGGGTACAGGAGAGCGGAGACCGGTCCTAGTCCGCCGGTTTGGTGACGACGCCGCTGTGGGAGCGGCCGTTGATGGCGATCAGGAGCGGTTTGTCGAAGCGAAGGTGGCGGACGAACCGGGTCTGGGCGACCGCAGGCCGCGAGCGCAGCCATTCCCAGTCCACGAATCCGTCGCCCGCGTCGGGGTTCACGGTGAAGTAGCCGATGTTGCCCGCGGCGAGGTTCTGGAAGAAGTGGCTCCCCTGCGAGGGCGTCACCTTGAAATCGGCGAAACCGGATTCCACGATTGCCCGCGCCCCGGCGATCTGGTGCCACGCGACGGGGATGCCCAGGAACGGGTCGGCCGAGCCCCAGCGGCCGACGCCGATCAAGAGGTAGGGTTTGCGGTCGGCCTGGAGGCGGGCGTTCAGCTGGCCGATCGTCTGCGCGATTTCGCGCGTTCGCGCACGGTCGAACCCCTGGACGTCCATCACGACGACGTCGCGCACGTCGTCGATCGTGCCGTGCCCGAGCGCGTTGTGGGTCTCGCAGAGGACGCGG
This sequence comes from Thermoanaerobaculia bacterium, assembly GCA_033853815.1. Lineage (GTDB taxonomy): Bacteria > Acidobacteriota > Thermoanaerobaculia > UBA5066 > Gp7-AA6 > JAWOLE01. The sequence goes on along the minus strand of JAWOLE010000184.1, from coordinate 4,850 downwards.
TCCGCGCCGACTGGCTCGAGCTCGGGCTCGACGGGCTCGCGGATGCGGCCGAGCGGCCGCAGCTGCAGAAAACCGAACTCAGGGGGCGCGCCCTGCGGGAAATGCACGGCGAACTCGATCTCGACCGGGACGCTCGTGCCGGACACCGCGATGCCCAGGAGCGCGTCCAGAAGCTCGGCCAGCGGAAAGAGGTCGTGCTTCAGGATCGGGGAGAACGTGACGAGCCGCACTCCGGGGCGCGAGACGCCGTCGGAGACCCTGTCGTCTTCCGGTGAATAAGTCGAGCCGACGCGGGCGAGCGTGCCGTCTTCCTCCGCCGCGGCGAGGTCGAAGCGGGAGGGAGCGAGTCCGACCGGGCCCGGCTGGCCGAGCTCCAGGGCGAGGAACTCGCGCTGCGAGTTCGCGAGGACGTCCTGGACCGAGGAGAACTGGACGACGCTGCGCGGATAACGGGGACAGAAACGGAAGCAGGGCTGCCCGGACACCACCATCTCTCCGAGCCCGAGGACCACCGCGGCGACGCCGTCCTCCGAGCGCATCGGCCCGAGCGGGTAGTAGTTGTACGACCGCGCCACGCCGGCGATGTCAGGGTAAAAGCGCGCGCCCCGCGCGCCCCCGACGACGCGTTGCAGGACGACGGCCATCTTCTCCTCTTCGAGCCGGTACGGTCCGCCCGTCAGGTACTGCTTGGCCGCGCGCTTGAACGTCGAGGCGTAGACGCGCTTGATCGCGGTCTGGAGCCGCTCCAATCGGACGTCCGGGCTGGGGTTGTCGTTGGCGAACATGAGCGTGTCGTAGATCCCCGCGAAGGGCTGGTAGAGCGAGTCCTCGAGCAGGCTCGAGGAGCGCACCGCCAGCGGGTACCGCACCGCTTCCAGGAGGGCCGAGAGGTCCCGGACGACGCCGGCCGGAAGCTCCGCCTCCACGAACCGGCGGGCGATCTCCTCTTCGTCCGCGCTGTTGAGCGCGAAGTCCCGAAGGCCGTCCTGTTCCAGGAACTCGTCGAAGACGTCCGTGCCGAGCACGACCGACTGCGGGACGTCGATGCGGACGCCGGGAAAGCGGTCGGCGACTCCGGACTCCTCGAGCAGGCGGTCCACGAAGGCGAGTCCGCGCGCCTTCCCGCCGAGCGATCCGCCGCCCAGGCGGCAGAAGCTCGTCTTCGGGCTGAAGCTCGCGCGGTCGAAGTCCACGACGACGCCGCGGCGCGTCTGCTCGCGATACTCGCGGATCGCGCGCAGGACCTCCCGCCGAAGATGCTCGACGCTCTCGAAGTCCGAGACCTTGCGGGGCCGCAGCTCGTGGGCGAGGGCGAACTCCGTCCGGGCCTTGAACCACCGGGAGAAGTGGTTGCGTCCGGCGTGGTAGGCCAGGCTGTCGGCCGGGACGGTGGCGAGCTTCTCCTCGAACTCCTTGAGGTCGCGCGCGCGGGCCACCTCGTTCTTCTCGGAGTCCCGGAAGACGAAATCGCCGAACCCCAGGTGCTCGCTCATGAAGAGCCGCAGCTGCTGGAGGAGGGTCGCCGAGCCCTTCTGCAGGAAGGACGCCCCGACCGAGCGGGCGAGCTTCTCGTTCTCGGCGAGGCTGGACTGAAGCATCACGGGCACGTCCGACTGGCGCTCGCGGACGCGCCGCGCGAACTCGACCCCGGCGTCGCGGACGACCTCCCCGTTGCGGGGGAACTGGATGTCGGAGATGACGCCGAGGATGTTCTCCTCGTAGTCCACGAAGTCCCGCCAGGCCTCTTCGTAGCTGCCCGACAGCAGGATCTTCGGCTGGGCCTGGAGCCGCATGAGCCGGTGCGAGAGGTTGACCCCCTCAGGCACGAGGTTGTGAGCGTGGTGCATCAGCTCGGCGTAGATCGTCGGCAGGAACGAGGAGTAGTAGCGGACGTTGTCCTCGATGACGAGGATCGCCTGGACGCCGAGCACGCCGGTGTCGTAGGCGACGTTGGACCGGTCCTCGACCGACTTGACGATCGCGGGGACCAGGCGCACGTCTCCCTCCCAGAGGAAGACGCGGTGGAGGGGGGACGGTCCGCCGGCCGCGGCGATCTCCGCGACCTCGCGCATGTCGTACGCCAGCGCGACGACCGGGGCCTCCAGCCCGGCCTGCCGAAGCTGTCGCGCGAGCGCGGTCGCCGGCATCTCACCGAGGTAGCTCGAGGCGATCACGAGGTCGTAGCGCGCCCGGTCCCGCGCCAGGGCGAGCGCCTCGCCGGCGGTGGACACGTGGGTGATCGCGGGCGTCGAGCGGACGTTCAGGTCGAGGAACTCCTTGAGGATGACTTCCTGGAGCTCCCCGTCCTCCGACAGGATGAAGGAGTCGTAGAGGCTCGAGACGAGCAGGATGTCGCGGACCCGGAACCGCGCCAGATCCGAGAAGCGTTCGAGGCGATTGCCCGGCCGGGAACGGGCGGTGACGTCCTGCATGGCAGAACTCAAGTGAACCTCACCCCGGAGAAAGAATCAACGCCGGTCCAGCCGGATAGCGGTGTCTTGTCTATCCGCCCGGCGGCGGGCCCGCCTCCCTCGTCGGCACGCGACGGCGCGGCCGTTGGAACGAGATCCGGCCGTCGCTCTATTGCGAAGGCGCAGTCGTATCGTGGCGTGACGGAGTCTCGGGCGGTGCGCCTTCGCAAAAGGCGCTCCTCCGGGAGGCGGGCCCGCCGCCGGGCTCCAGCGTGGCGTACGCCGAAGCGCGAGCCCCGGAGACGGCGGCATTCCCCCACGAGGTGATGGGTGACGAGCGCGGAGAGTGTGACCGGCACCGAGCTGAGACTGCGAGGAACCCTCAGCGACGGCCGGTTCTGGTTAGAGCGGCCTGCCGGAGCGTGCCTCGTAGGGAATGCCGACGGCTCCGGGGCGTCCTTTTCGCCACATTCGGCTCGATCCCGAAACTCACCCACTGCCCAGGGCGGCCGAAATGGCCCTAAAAGGGTTTGGGGGACCTTGCGGTCCCCCGAGAGAGATTCGGTCGAGAGCTGCGTCCCGTCCTAGACCAATCCCTGGTCCATCATGGCGTCGGCGACCTTGAGAAAGCCGGCGATGTTGGCTCCGTTGACGTAGTTGCCCGGGGTGCCGAAGGCCTCGGCGGTGTCGCGGCAGTTCATGTGGATGGCCTTCATGATCTTGTGCAGGCGGTCGTCCACTTCCTCGCGCGTCCAGGAGAGGCGCATGCTGTTCTGGGACATCTCCAGGCCCGAAGTCGCGACGCCGCCGGCGTTGGCCGCCTTGGCCGGGCCGTAGAGGATCTTCTTCTCGAGGAAGAGGTTGACACCGGCGACCGTCGTCGGCATGTTCGCCCCTTCCGACACGACGTACACGCCGTTCTTCAGGAGGTTCGCGGCGTCCTTGCCGTTGATCTCGTTCTGCGTGGCGCTCGGGAAGGCGCACTGCGCCTTGTAGTTCCAGACCGGGTTGTAGTCGAGCATCGGGTCAACCGGCGTGTAGACGACGTTCTTGAACTTCTCGGCGTAGTCCCGGATCCGGCCGCGGCGGACGTTTTTGAGGTCCATGACGAACTTGAGCTTGTCGGCCGTGATGCCGGCCTCGTCGTAGATGCATCCGTCGGAATCCGAGAGCGTCACGGGCCTGGCGCCGAGCTGGAGGAGCTTCTCGACGGTGTACTGGGAGACGTTGCCGCTGCCCGAGACCAGGCAGGTCTTGCCTTGCAGGGTCTGGCCGCGCGTGGCGAGCATCTCGGCGGCGAAATAGACCGCGCCGTAACCGGTGGCCTCGGGACGGATCAGGGAGCCGCCCCAGTTCAGGCCCTTGCCGGTCAGGACGCCGGTGAACTCGTTGCGCAGCCGCTTGTACTGGCCGAAGAGGTACCCGATCTCACGGCCGCCCACGCCGATGTCTCCCGCCGGCACGTCCGTGTCGGGGCCGATGTGCCGGAAGAGCTCGATCATGAAACTCTGGCAGAAGCGCATGACCTCGTTGTCGCTCTTGCCCTTCGGATCGAAGTCGGAGCCGCCCTTGGCGCCGCCCATCGGCAGTGTCGTCAGGGAGTTCTTCAGCACCTGCTCGAAGGCGAGGAATTTCAGGATGCCCAGGTTGACCGAGGGGTGAAAGCGCAGCCCCCCCTTGTACGGGCCGATGGCGCTGTTCATCTCGATCCGGAAGCCGCGGTTGATCTGGACGCGTCCCCGGTCATCCTCCCAGGGAACGCGGAACATCAGGACGCGCTCGGGCTCGACCAGCCGCTCGAGGATCCTGGCGCTGCGGTACTCCGGGCGCCTCTCGAGGACGGGATCGAGGGATTCCACGACCTCCAGCACCGCCTGGTGGAACTCGGGTTCGGCGGGGTTCTTGGCCTTGAGCTCCCCCATGAGGTCGCGGACGTACGAAGACGACGTCACCTTGGGTTCCAGTTCTTGGACGGTCATGAAACCTCCATTCTGGGCGCAAAAGCGGAAATTGGCTGTTTGCCGAATGACTCTACGCGGGGTCTCCCCCCGGCAAATGATTCAAATTCCTCAGGGGCGTGCCCCCTGACGGGCTATCCGGGGGGCTTTCGGGATTCCGGGCCGGCCCCGGGGCAGCGGAGGCCCCTGGCATCCCCGCGGGAACACCCCGGCGCTCCGGCCGGGTCCCGCGACAATAACCGGTCCATGGGTTCCTTCGTTTTCCGGTCACATCGACCGCCTCTGCGACGATAACACCATCAAATGATGGCGCTTCCTTCCGACGAGCTTCTCCTCTCCGAATTCGCGAAAGGGGACAGGAATGCCTTCGATCGGTTGACCTCCCGGTACAGCCGCGTTCTCGACGCGTACTTCCGGCGCCGCCTTCCCGACGATGGGCGCGTCGAGGAATTGCGCCAGGAGACGCTGCTCGCCCTCTATT
>JAWOLE010000183.1:0-10392 GCA_033853815.1 Thermoanaerobaculia bacterium | reverse complement strand
TTTTCTTTCTTGCGGGCGGTGATGACCGCGGGATCGATCGGGCGGTGAGAGGCGACGGTGCTCATTCGTTTTCCCCCTTTCGCCCGACCTCTTCGGGAAGGTTGGCGTCGTGATCGGCGGCCCCCTTGACGCCCTTGCGCCCGTGGTTCATGTAGTGACCGAACGCGCCGATGGCGGCGCCGAAGATGGCGACGACTCCGAGCGGCCGCAGAACCGACTTCCAGAAGCGCACGAGCAACGGGACGTGCGGGTCGGCCGGCAGCCCGTACCACTCGGGATGGTCGCCGTGCGCGAGGATCGTGATGACGCTCGTGCCGTTGACTCCCTTCGGGTCGTAGACCGCCGCCTGCGCGAAGCCCGTGGCCTTCAACTGCGCGACGCGGTCGCCGGCGAGCTGGAGCATGTCCTCCTTGGTGCCGAAATGCAGGCACCCCGTCGGGCAGGCCTTGATGCACGCGGGCTCGAGGCCGACCTCCACGCGGTCCACGCAGAGCGTGCACTTGGCCATCTTCCCGGTGGTCTGGTGGAAGCGGGGGACGTCGAAGGGACAGCCGGTTTCGCAGTAGCCGCAACCGATGCACTGGTCGGGGTTGACGTCCACGATGCCGTTGGCGTACTGCACGATCGCCCCGGGCGCGGGGCAGGCGGCCAGGCACCCCGGCTCGTCGCAGTGCATGCACTGGTCCTTGCGCATCAGCCAGGCGATGCCGCCGTCGACGTCCCGCTCGTTGAAGCGGATCAGGTTCCAGTACTCGGGGTGGAGGGTCGGGAGCGTCTGGTAGCTCCCCACTTGCTGCGTCGGGACGACGCGCAGGTCGTTCCACTCCTGGCAGGCGACCTCGCAGGCCTTGCACCCGATGCAGGTCGTGGTGTCGATGTACTTCGACACCGTCGGGATGGTCCGGATGCCCGAGAGGCTGCCGAGGACCGATGCCGAGGAGCGGCGGATTTCAAGATTCTGTGCCATCTCGCTCCTCCCTCAGGCCTTCTCGAGCTTCACGAGGAAAGTCTTGAACTCCGGCGTCCACACGTTGGGCTCTATGGCGGACGGCGTCAGGAAGTTCGCCAGCGGTCCGGTGTGCCCGGTGTTGCCGGCCGCATATCCCCAGTGGAGCGGGAACCCGATCTGCCACATATCCTTTCCGTTGATCTTCATCGGCCTGAGGCGTTTGGTGACCATCGCGACGCCTTCGACCGTCCCCCGGGCGGAGGAGACCTTCACCCTCGAGCCGTTGGCGATCCCTTTCTGCTGGGCGAGGACCTCGGGGATCTCGACGAAGAAGGCGGGCTGGAGCTGGTTCAAGATCTGGGTGTGCTTGGTCCAGTAGTGGTAGTGCTCGGTCAGCCGGTAGGTCGTGCAGATGATCGGGAAGTCCTCCTTCTTGCCGTAGACGTCCTTGTCGGAGGTGAACTTCTTGCTGACCGGGTTCGAGGTAACCTTCGGGTGGAGGATGTTTTCGAGAGGCGCCTCGATCGCTTCGTAGTGCTCGGGGAACGGGCCGTCGACCAGAGCGGGCGCGTACAGGCGGCCGACCCCTTCGGCGTTCATGATGAACGCGCCGAAGGTCCCGGGCGGGGCGTCCGGTTTCATGTCGGGAACGTCCCCGACCCACTTCTCCCCGTTCCAGACGATCCCCGGCCGGGTCGGGTCCCAGGGTTTGCCCTGGGCGTCGGCCGAGGCGCGGTTGTACATGATGCGGCGGTTGGCGGGCCATGAGAAGCCCCAGTTGGGATACATACCGAGGCCCGTCGGATCGGCGGTGGACCGGCGCTGGGCGTTGTTGCCGGCCTCCGTGTAGACGCCCAGGTGCAACCAGTTGCCGCACATCGTCGAGCCGTCGTTCTGGAGCTGTCCGAAGTTCTCCAGCTGCTGGCCCGCGGTCCGGATCATCTTGGTCTTGTCCTTCGGGTCCGGGATGTCCACCAGGGCCTTACCGTTGATCTCCTTCAAGACCTCGCCGAGGTCCGGCGCCGTGGGATTGGTGTAACTCCAGGATAGGTTCAGGACCTGTTCGGGGCAGGCGCCGCCCTCCTTCTGGTAGAGGTCGCGAACCGCCAGGTAGATCCGCGCCAGGATCTCCTGGTCGGTCTTCGCCTGGCCCGGCGGGTCCACCGCCTTCCACTTCCACTGCATCCACCGCGCCGAGTTGGTGAAGGTGCCGTCCTTCTCGGCGAACCCCGAGGCGGGCAGCTGGAACACCTCGGTCTGGATCTGCGAGGCGTCCGGCGTACCGTACTCCTTCGGCGCCTTCCAAAAGGTGGCGGTCTCGATCTCGTAGTTCTCCATGACGACGAGCCACTTGAGCTTCGAGAGGGCGGCGATCACCTTCGGGACGTTGGGGCCGATCCCGACCGGGTTCATGCCGGCGGTGATGAGTCCCTCGGGCCCCGGCTCCTTTCCGCCCAGACGGGTCGAGTGGCCTCGGTAGGCGTCGTCCCAGATGTAGACCCACGAATAGTTTCCGTCGTCCTTGGGGAACCACTGGTATCCGAAGTCGTTTTCCTTCGTCGCGTTCTTGCCCCAGGCGGCCTTGAGCAACGACACCATGAACTTGTCGTAGTTCTGCCAGAAGTTCATGGAGGGCCACGGCTCCTTGTTCAGCGTCGTCGGCGTGTTGGTGTCGATGTACTCCTTCAGGGTCGTCTGGCTGCCGACCGGGGTCTTCAGGTAGCCGGGCAGGATCTCGGTGTTGCCGGCGATGTCGGTCGCTCCCTGGATGTTGGAGTGGCCGCGGAACGCGTTGACGCCGCCGCCCGGGCGGCCCACGTTTCCGAGGAGGAGCTGCAGCATCGCCCCCGCGCGGATGATCTGGACGCCGATCGAGTGCTGGGTCCAGCCGAGCGCGTAGGTGATCGTGCCGGCGCGCTGCGCGTTGCCGGTGGAGGTGACGATCTCGCAGACCTTCAGGAACGTGTCCTTGGGCGTGCCGCAGATGCGCTCCACCATCTCGGGCGTGTAGCGGTCCACGTGGTCCTTCAAGAGCTGGAAGACGCAGTGCGGGTTCTGCAGCGTCGGATCGACGGCATAAGCCTTCGTCTTCGGGTCCGCCTCGTAGGCCCACGTCGCCTTGTCGTAGGTTCCGCTGCCGGCATCGAAGCCCGTGAAGAGGCCGTCGTCGAAACCGAACTTCTCGTTGATGATGTAGGGGGCGTTGGTGTGGATCTTGACGTAGTCCTCGTGGAAGCGTTTCGTGTCGATGGCGTACCGGATGATGCCGAGCAGGAACGCGATGTCCGAGCCGGCGCGGATCGGCGCGTAGAAGTCGGCGGTCGCGGCGGTGCGCGTGAAGCGGGGATCAACGGCGACGAGCTTGGCGCCGCGCGTCTTCTTCGCCTCAATGAACCACTTGAAGCCGCACGGGTGGTTCTCGGCCGGATTGCCGCCCATGGCGAGGATGACGTCGGTATTCTTGATATCGACCCATCCGTTGGTCATCGCTCCGCGTCCGAACGTGGCGGCCAAACTGGCCACCGTCGGGCCGTGTCAAACCCGTGCCTGGCTGTCCCGGTACGGCACCCCCAGGGCCGTGATGACCTTCCACTGCAGGTAGTTGAACTCGTTGGTGTCGGTGCAGCCGCCGATCATGGCCATTCCGGGGTTGCGGTTGACGACCTGGCCCTTGGCGTTCTTGGCGACGAAGCACTTGTCGCGGGTCGTCTTGATGTGGCGGGCGATCTTCGCGATCGCCTCGTCCCAGGTGATGTCCTCCCAGTGGTCCGAGCCGGGCCGCCGGACCTTCGGCTTCAAGAGACGATTGGGATTGTTGATGTCGTCCCGAAGCGTCGCGCCCTTGGGACAGAGCGTGCCCCGGTTGATCGGGTGATCGGGGTCCCCCTCGACGTGCACGACCGACGCGGTGGCGTTCTTCGCCTTGTCCCCGAGCGTGTGGATGATCACTCCGCACGAGACCGCGCAGTAGGGACAGGTACTTCGGGTCTCCGTCGTGCGCGAGATCTTGAACTCGCGCATCTCCGCCTTGGCCTTGGAAACGTCGAACCCAAGCGCGATCGTGGAGCCGATCGTGGTGGCCTTCAAGAATCCGCGACGCGTGAGTTCCATACAGGTCCTCCTTCGCGGGCGCCCTGAGGTGTATTCCAAGACTTCGGCCTGACCTTGTCAAGCGGAGATCCGTGACGGTTAACCGCTCCTTGAGACGACCCCTTTTGTCCGAAGTCTGATCAGGTCGCTGGTGTCTCAGCCCTCGCGACGCGCCAGGGGTTCGCGTAGACGTTGAACCGGCGGCCCCGGAGGAAGCCCACCAGGGTGATGCCGGCCGTCTCCGCCAGGGATGCCGCGAGGCTCGACGGAGCCGAGACCGAGGCGACCACCGCGATGCCGGCCGCGAAAGCCTTCTGGACGATCTCGAAGCCGGCCCGGCCCGAGACGACCAGGATCCTGTCGGAGAGGGGGAGAGAGTCTCTCAAGAGGAAAGCGCCGACGAGCTTGTCGGTCGCGTTGTGCCGGCCGATGTCCTCGCGGATCTCGAGGAGCTCGCCCGCCCGTGAAAAGAGGCCGGCGGCGTGCAGCCCGCCCGTGCGGGCAAAGATTGACTGCCGTTCCCGCAATCGCTCGGGAAAGCCGTAGAGAAGCTCCGGCGTCACCGGTAGGAGACCGGAAAGAGGAGGGCGGTCGGCCGGGATCACGTTCTCGATCGAGGTCTTCCCGCAGACCCCGCAGGCCGAGCCCATGACGCTGCCGCGCTGGAGCTTGCCGGCCCGGCTGAAGGCCTCCGGAGACAGGCCCGCGATGAGAACGTTGGCCGCGAGTTCCGGGTCGATCCTCGGATCGGATGGCCGTTGGAGCCCGACGAGGTCCGCGCGGCTCGCGAGCACACCCTCGGCGAAGAGCAGTCCGGCCGCCAGCTCCTCGTCGTTGCCGGGAGTGCGCATCGTGGTGACGAATGAGGCGACGGGCCCGCTCTCATCCTGCCGGACGCGGATCTCCAGCGGCTCCTCGACGGCCAGGAGGTCCTCGCGCTCGGTTTCGGAGTCTCCGTCGCGGGCCCGGACGCGGACGCGGTCGATGGGCTCCACTTCCTTCTATCCTATGCTTCCGTCGGACTCGCCTCCGGTCGTGCGGTGGGCTTCTCGAGGCAGCGTCAGAGCCGCCAGAGCGCCTGCGAGCGGCGCGAGGACGAGGAGACCGACCGCGGCCTGGACTCCGTGGAGGTCGGCGAACCGGCCGAGCAAAGGCGCCGCCAGGCCCCCCAGCGTCACCGCCAGGCCGATCGTCAGGCCCGAAGCCGTGCCGACCCGGCCCGGCAGGTACTCCTGACCCATAACGGTCATCACCGAGAAGGGGGCGTAGAGCGCCAGGCCGATCGGAACCAGGAGGGCGAGCGCCGCCGTCCGGCTCGAGGTGGCCACGAATTCGGCCAGGAGCGGAACGAGCGCGAGCATCGAGACGAGGACGACGACGCGCCGTCCGAAGCGGTCGGCCAGCCACCCTCCCGCGAGCGTGCCGGCGACTCCCGCCGACAGCATGAGCGTCAGGGCCGCTCCGCCGGCACTCTTGGAGGCGCCGAAGACGCGGATCCAGTAGAGAGGGACGAACGTGTTCAAGCCGTAGAAGACGATCGCGCGGCTCAAGACCGGGGCGGACAGCCTGAGGAAGGCGGCCCAGCGGTCGGGCCCGGGCGCTGCCGGCGATTGGGAGTGCGACGGTCTCGAGCCCGAATCCCGCGTTCCGGCGCGCGCGAGCACGAGCGCCATCGTCAAGGCGGGAAAGACGAGCAGGATCGTCCCGCGCAAGCCGAAGGCGATCTGCAGAGGCGTGGCGAGGGCCGGGCCGAGCGCGAACCCCAGGTTGCCTCCGACGGCGAAGAAGCTCATGGCCGTGGCTCGGCGTCCGCCCGAATGCGTGTAGACCTGCCGGGCGGCCTCGGGGTGAAAAGCGGCCACGCCGATGCCGGTGGCGGCCGCCACCGCGAGCACCAGGGCGTAGGTCGGGGCGAGCCCGGCCATGGCGACCCCGCTCCCCGCGAGCAGCAATCCCACGGGAACGAGCCAGGGCGCGCTCCGGCGGTCCGCGAGGAGGCCGAAGAGCGGCTGGAGGACCGAGGAAGAGATGTTGGAGGAGAAGACCAGTCCGGCCGCGGCCGCGATCGTGAAACCGCGCTCGGCGACGAAGAAAGGGATCAGCGCGGGGATCACCCCCTGGTTGACGTCGTCGAAGAGGTGCGCCGCCGCGAGCAGGGCGATCACGCGTCGTTTCACGGGGAGCAATCCTACGGGAATGGCGGTAGAGTCCCCGCTCGTGAAGGCCATCCGAGTCCACGCGCCCGGCGGGCCCGAGGCGCTCCGCTACGAAGAGGTCCCGCGGCCCGACCCGAAGACCGGCGAGGCGATCGTCAAAGTCGAGGCCGCCGGGCTGAACTACATCGACGTGTACTTCCGGACCGGCGCCTACAAGGGCTCTTTTCCCTTTACGCTCGGTCAGGAGGGGGCGGGCACGGTCGCCGCCCTGGGGCCCGGCGTGGCGGGGCTCCGCGTCGGCGATCGCGTGGCCTCGGTCTCCATGGCGGGTTCCTACGCCGAATACGCCGCCGTGCCCGCCGAGAAGCTCGCGCCGGTGCCGGAGGGAGTTTCTTTTTCGCAAGCCGCCGCGGCGATGCTCCAGGGGATGACGGCCCAGTATCTCGCCATGTCCACTTATCAGCTCAAGTCCGGCGACGCCTGCCTCGTCCACGCGGGCGCGGGTGGCGTCGGCCAACTTCTCTGCCAGGTCGCGAAGCTGCGCGGCGCCTTCGTTATCGCGACGGCCGGAGGTCCGGAGAAGACCGCCATCGCCTCGAAGGCGGGCGCCGACAGAGTCATCGACTACAGGAGCGAGGACTTCGAAGCCGAGGTCAAAAAGATCACCGGGGGCAAGGGGGTCCAGGTCGTCTACGACTCGGTCGGCAAGACCACGTTCGAGAAGAGTTTGAGCTGCCTCGCCCGTCGCGGCATGATGGTGCTCTTCGGGCAGTCGAGCGGCCCGGTCGGCCCCGTGGATCCGCAGATTCTCAACCAGAAGGGCTCGCTCTACCTGACGCGGCCCACTCTCTTCCACTATGTCGCCGAGCGGCACGAGCTTCTCGAGCGGGCAGGCCAGGTTCTGGGCTGGGTTCGCGACGGGGTCTTGAAGCTGACGATCTTCCGCCAGATGCCGCTGGCCGAGGCCGCCGAAGCCCATCGCATGCTCGAAGCGCGGCAGACCGCGGGAAAGGTGCTCCTGGTCCCCTAAGGATCGATCCTCTTCCAGACGAGGGAGCGCTCGACCTTCATCCCCCTTCGCCGGAACGGGGGAGGGCGAAGAGTCAACCGGTCGCCTTCGAAGGAGAAGAACCTCGTCAGCGTGGTCCCGACCCGGTTGGGGATCAGCGCCGTCTCGACGTGGTGGCGGACGGCCCCGGCCGCCCCGTCCACCTCGAAGCGCCCTGCGTAGGCGCCGTAGCCCCGGCAGGCGTCCGCCCGCTCGGCGCCGGTCGGCGCCTCCTCGCGTTTCCAGGGTTTTCGCGCGACTCGCATGAACTGGACCGAGACGCGGCCCGAAGCGGTATAGAGGAGTACGCCGTCCACGTCCGGGCCGAAGTCCGGGTGGTCTTCCACGCGGCCGTCGGGCAGCCGGTCGCGGATCGACGCCAGGCGCCACACCCCGACGAATCGCCGGGTCACGGGATCGAGTTTCACGACAGACTCCCTTCCGCCGCGGATTTTCCGGGACTTGCCGCGGCGACTGGAAATATAGTTTCGCCCGCGCGTTCCGTTGACGGAAAGGAGGCTTTCAATGAGGAGAACACTGGTTTGGGCGGCGGCGCTCTTGCTCGGCGCCACGGCGGCGCCGGCGGCCGACACGGTCGTCTTCGGAGCCGCGATCTCGATCACGGGCAAGACGGCCAAGGAAGGCGAGTACACGAGAGACGGCTACCAGTTCGTCATCGACAAGATCAACGAGACGGGAGGGATCAGGGTCGGCGGAAAGACGTACAGGGCGGAGCTCAAGTACTACGACGATGAGACCAAGCCGGAGCGGACGGCGCAGCTGATCGAGAAGCTCGTCAACGAGGACAAAGTCAATCTCATCCTGGGGCCGTACGGCTCCTCTCCCACCGGCACGGCGGCCCCCCTCGCTGAGCGGTACCGGATCCCGATGGTCGAGGCCAACGGCTCGGCCGAGGCGATCTTCTCGAAGGGCTACAAGTACACCTTCATGGTCCTCTCCCCGGCCAAGAACTACCTGCGTGGCGTCATCGACACAATTCTCGCCAAGGACCCGTCGGCCAAGACGGTCGCCATCCTGGGGGAGAACGAGGCCTTTTCCAAGGAGGTCGCGGGAGGCGCCGCCGACTACGCGAAGGAAAAGGGAATGAACGTCGTCTACTTCGAGCTCTATCCGACCAACGCGCAGGACGTCAGCGCCATGCTCACCGCAATCAAGGGGAAGAACCCCGATGTCATCCTGGGTTCGGGGCATCTCCAGGATTCGCTGCTCATCGTCAAGCAGGCCAAGGACCTGAACGTCAACCCCAAAGCCATGGGGTTCTCCGTCGGACCCTCGTCGCCGGAGTTCCAGGCGAACCTGGGCAAAGCCGCCGACTACATCTTCGGCGCCACGCAGTGGACCGAGGCTCTGAAGTACAACGGGGAGGACTTCTGGAAGACGCCCAAGGCGTTCGGCGACGCTTTTCGCGCCAAGCACCCCAACTACAAGATCATTCCGTATCAGGTGGCCGAATCAGCCGCGGCGGTCGTCACCTACCAGAAGGCCATCGAGAAGGCGGGCACGATCGAGCCGACCAAGGTGCGCGACGCTCTGGCCGCGCTCGACATCATGACCTTCTACGGCCGGATCAAGTTCGACTCGCGGGGCGTCAACATCTATAAGCCGATGGCGGCCGAGCAGTACCAGCCGGACGGCAAGAAGTATACGGTCTGGCCGTTTGACATCGCGGAGAAGCCCGCGATGTATCCGATGCCCCCCTGGGACAAGAGATAGGGATCAGGTGTCAGGTTCAAGGTCTCAGGGGAAACACAGGTGTCAGGTTTCAGGTGTCGGGTGTCGGGTTGGTTCCCGCCTCCGTCCCTGGCACCTGACACCTGGCACCTGACACCTCTTCTGACTGACACCTTTACCCTGACACCTTCACGCAGATGAGCGGCGCGGAACTGGGCCAGATCGCGGTCAACGCGGCCCTCCTCTCGGGGATCCTGGCGCTCGTCGCGCTCGGGTTCTCGCTCGTCTGGGGGATCATGAACATCGTCAACATCTCCCACGGCGCCTTCATCGTGGTGGGTGCCTATCTGACCTTCTGGATGCACGAGCTCTGGAAGGTGGACCCGTTCCTCTCGATCCCGGTCTCGATGGCGGCGCTGTTCGGCCTGGGCTGGGTCCTCCAGCGCTACCTGATCAACCAGATCATTCGCGCGCCGCTGCTGGCGACCTTCCTGCTGACGTTCGGGCTGGAGATCCTGATCGTCAACCTCCTGAACTTCTTCTTCAAGGCCGACACGCGGTCGGTCAACACCTCCTACAGCGGCACGGGTTTCGCGATCGGCGCGGTTCGAGTCCCTTACATCCGCCTCGGCGCTCTGGGCGTTTCGACGCTGCTCGTCCTCTTGCTCGGCGCCTTCCTGACGCGCAGCCGCCTCGGGCGCGCCATTCGGGGAACCGGCATGGACATCGACGCGGCACGGCTGACAGGGGTGAAGGCCCCGACGATCTACGCGCTGACCTTCGCGATCGGCGCCTCGCTCGCGGGCGCGGCCGGCTCGCTGCTCTCCATGGTCGTGCCGTTCGACCCGAACCTCGGCGGCGGCTACACGGAGCGCGCCTTCGTCATCTGCGTTCTGGGAGGCCTCGGCAACGTTGTCAACGTGCTGATCGGCGCCGCCGTCTATTCGATCGTCGAGGTCTTCGTCGGCGCGCGGCTTCCGGAGCTCTCGCAGGCGGTGACGTTCGCGATGCTCGTCATCCTCCTGATCGTGCGACCGCAGGGGATCGCGGGCAAATCCTTCAGCTGATGCCCAGGGCCGTCCGGCTGGTCCTCGTCGCCGCGGTCTTCGCCGGGCTGCTCGCCCTGCCGCGGTTCGTCACGTCGTACAAGCTGCTGACCTACACCACGGTGCTGTGTCTCGCCCTCATGGCGCAGGGCTGGAACTTCATCGGGGGCTACACGGGATACGCGGCCTTCGGCAACGTCGCCTTCTTCGGGATCGGGGCGTACACGACGGGACTCCTGATGCTCTCCAAATGGCAGCTGTCCTTCTTCCCCGCGCTGGCGGCTGGGGCGGCGCTCTCGGCGTTCGTCGCCGCCGTGGTCGGGCTGCCGATGCTGCGGTTGAAGGGACACTATTTCGCGATCGCCACTCTCGGAGTGGCCGAGGCGCTCCGGGAGATCGCCGGGGCCTGGG
>JAWOLE010000182.1:0-2958 GCA_033853815.1 Thermoanaerobaculia bacterium | reverse complement strand
GACGGCCGATTCCTCTACGTATCCCGGCCTCAGGGATTGCCCGCGAAGATCTTCCGGCTGGACATTGCCACGGGTGAACGCACGCTCTGGAAGGAGATCGCTCCATCGGATCCGGCAGGAGTGCCCGGAATCGATCCGATTCGTCTGACGCGCGACGGGAGGTCCTACGTCTACTCCTACCGGCGCCTGCTGACGGACCTCTACCTTGTGGAGGGGTTGAAGTGACAGCGTCGCCGCACGCGCAAAATCTAGGGCCTGTAGTGGAGATCCTTCGCCGCCAGCCGCTTTACCGCCTCCCGAAGTGTCTCCTCCTTCTTGGCGAAGTTCAGGCGGGCGCGTGTCCGGCCGCCCCCCTTGCGGGAATAGAAGGAGGAGCCGGGGACGGCGAGGACTCCGACTTTCCGGGCGAGGAAGTTGACGAACTCCCAGTCGTCCCTCCAGCCGAGAGGCTTCGCGTCCACCATCACGTAGTAGGCGCCTTCGGGCGGCGTGAAGGCGAGGCCGCAGCGCTCGAGCGCGTCGAGCAGGATCCCGCGGCGCTTCGCGTACTGGCGGCGCAGGTTCTCGTAATAGGCGTCGGGAAGGGCGAGGGCAACGCGGCCGGCCTCCTGGAACGGCGAGGGGGCGCAGAGCGTGACGTAGTCGTGGACCTTTCGGATGAGCGCGGTCAGGGGGGCCGCGGCCACCGCCCACCCGACGCGCCACCCGGTCACCGCGTAGGTCTTCCCGAGCCCGCTGACGGTCACCGTGCGGTCCTCCATACCGGGAATCGAGGCGAGGCTTACGTGCCGGTGCCCCTCGTACCAGATGTGCTCGTAGATCTCGTCGACGACCGCCACAACGCCGAAGCGCTGGCAGAGGCGCGCGATCTCCGAGAGGTCCTCCCGCGAGAGCACGCGGCCCGACGGATTGCCCGGGGTGTTCAGGATCATCAGCCGCGTCCTGCCGGTCACGGCCTTCTCGAGGCGCGAGAGGTCGAGCGCGTAGTCGGGCTCGCGTAGCGGCACGAAACGGGGCTTGACACCGGCGAGCACGCAGGCCGGCACGTAGTTTTCGTACCAGGGCTCGAGGATCACGACCTCGTCGCCGGGCTCGGTCAGGCCCAGGACCGCGTCGACCAGCGCTTCGGAAACGCCGCAGGTGATCGTGACCTCGGTATCGGGATCCACGCGCAGCCCGTTGAAGCGTTCGCACTTGGCGCCCACGGCCTGACGGAACTCCGGAGAGCCCCAGGTGAAGGAGTACTGATGATGTGCGCCGTCGGCGAAGACCTGCGGCAGCGCCTGCAAGAGCTCCACGGGCGGGTCGAAGTCGGGCAGGCCTTGAGCGAGGTTTACGCCGCCCGTCTCCGCGCCGATCCGCGTCATCTCCCGGATGACGGATTCCTGGAAGGGACGCGTCCGGCGCGAGAGCGCGAGCGGTTTGCGCGGCTTTCGGCCGCGGTCCGCCGGGAGTTTCAAAACCAGGACTTTCCGCCCGGAATCACGGGCACGCGAAGGCACCGGTGTCCTGAATCGGCTGGAAGGGAGTCCCTTGCGGATTCTGGTACACCCTGATTGCTCCCGTCTGCGTGTCGGTGACGGTCAGGACCACCGCGACGTTGGTCAGGCCTCCCGCGAAGGCCCAGTGACTCCCGTTCACGACGCAGCCGTCCACGACCTTGACCACGAGCTCGACGTTGTTGGGCGTGAAGAACCAGAAGTAGCCGGTGTCGCCCGTCAGCGCGACCGCCTGCCCGGCTCCGCTGCTTCCGTCCCCGGTCGTCCACTGGGCCTGTACGCTGAAGCGTCCGCCGTTCAGGCAGAGGGTCGTCGCGTTGACCGTGCAGCCGGCAGCCGCCGACGAAGCCTGCGAAGCGGCGAGCCGGGAAGCGTTCTTCGTCCCGTCGGCTCCGGCGAAGGCTTCCTCGGATCCGGCGGCCGACGCCGCGGCCGGCTCGAGAGTCGCGGACCCCTGGAACGCGCTGGTGTCCTGGATCGGCTGGAAGGGAGTCCCCTGCGGATTGCGGTAGGTCTTGGCGAGGCCGGTCTGCGTGTCGGTGACTGTCAGGACGACGTTGACGTTCGTCAGCCCTCCGGCGAAGACCCAGAAGTACGAGTTGACGGCTCTGCCGTCTACGACCTTCACGACGATCTCGACGTTGTTCGAGCTGAAGAACCAGAAGTAGCCCGTGTCCCCGGTCATGGAGACCGCGTGGCCCGCGCCGGAGCTGCCGTCGGCCGTCGCCCATGTCGCCTGGACCCTGAAGCGGCCGGCGTTCAGACAGAGCGTGGAGGCGTCCTGGGAGCAGCCGATGATCGAGACGGGCACCTGCTGGGTTGCGGCCCCGACGGAGAGCTTCAGAGAACATCCCGACGCGCAGGCGGCCGGGAAGACGACCATGAGGCCCGTCTGTGTGGACGTGCTCCCCAGCGCTACGCTTCCGGAAGAGGTGACGAGCGACCACTGGGCTCCCGGATAGGGGGTGCCCGCGGGTGGCGCGGGCTCCTCGTCGAAGAGATAGTAAGGCGTTCCCGCCGTCAGGTTGAAGGCTCCGCCGTTGAAAGGAGCGAGCTGCATCCTCCCGCTGTCCAGATAGACGGACAGGGAGGGACTCGGCGTCCAGTCGATGACCGTGATTGCTCGCGCGGCGAGCGTTGAGGTCTGGGGAGAGCCCTGCGGTGTGTAGTTGTACTTCAGATACATGCAGTAGCCGCCGACGGACGCGGGAGCCGTCACTCGCGCGGTGCCTCCGGTGGTGAGGAATGAGGACGGCAGGGGATTGGGTGGTATCGCCGGCGGCGCCCCGCACGCTCCGGCGCTGAAGAGGTAATCGACGGAGTTGAGCGTGGTCGTCAGCGCTTTCTGCATCTGGTTGAGCACGGTGAACTGGCTGCCGCGGATGACGGTATTGGGAGTCGAGAAATCCGCGACGAGGGTCTGTGCGAATGTGACGCTTCCCGACGCCGTCGCCTGATA
>JAWOLE010000181.1:0-3643 GCA_033853815.1 Thermoanaerobaculia bacterium | reverse complement strand
TCTCCACCTCTACGAGCCGCACACCCCGTACGAGCCGCCGGAGCCGTTCAAGAGCCGCTACAGGGAACGGCCCTACGACGGCGAGATCGCCGCCGCCGACGCCATCGTAGGGCGCTTTCTCTCGCTGTTGAAGGAGAAGGGCCTCTACGACCGGGCGCTCGTCGTCTTTCTGTCGGACCACGGGGAGGGTCTCGGCGACCACGGAGAGTCGGAGCACGGCATGTTTCTCTACCGCGAGGCGCTTCAGGTCCCGCTGCTCGTCAAATTGCCCGGATCCCGGCGGGCGGGGGCGTCGGTCGCCACGCCGGTCGAGCTGGCCGACGTCTTTGCCACCGTGGGCCGCGGCGTCGCGCTCCCCGGTTTCAAGGCGCCCCCCGGAACCGTGTCGCTCCTGGACCTCGCGGCCGGAGCAGAGCCTCCAGTGCGGCGCATCCTGTCGGAGACGTTCTTCCCCCGTATCCACTTCGGCTGGAGCGAGCTGACCTCTCTGCTCGAGGGCCGGTGGCACTACATCGAGGCCCCGAAGCCCGAGATCTATGACCTGGAGACGGACCCTTCCGAAAAGAGGAACCGTATCGCGGAAAAGCCCGACGCGTTGCGGGCGCTGCGCTCGGACCTCCTTCAGCGCCGGCCGTCCTACGAGATCCCCGCCGACGTCGACGCGGAGGCCCGCAAGAAGCTGATGTCGCTCGGCTATCTGAGCGGGGGTCCCGCGTCCGCGGCCGGAACGCTCGACGACCCCAAGGATCGCATTGCCACGTTTGAGCAGCTGCGGCTCGGCCTCGGGGACTTCACGCTCGGAAACGCCGAGAAGGCCCACGAGACCTTTTCGCGGCTCCTGATGGAAAACCCCCGCATGCTGGATGTCTGGGACATGGAGTCGAAGGTCCTGCTTCAGCTCGGCCGCCCCGAGGAAGCGCTCGCCGCCCTGAAGAAGACCGTCGATCTTGCGCCGGAAGCGGCGCGCGCCCCCTACCTGGCCGAAGTCGCGAATTTCTGCCTGAGGCTCGGAAAATGGGACGAGGGGATGAAACACGCGGAGGCCCTTCGCGCCCTCGGCGACCCGGCTGCCGAGGACATCGAGGCGCGCGCCGCGCTCGGCAAGGGGGACCTTGCTGCGGCGGAAAGAGCGGCCCGGGAAGAAGTCGAGGAGGGAACGGGGAAGGCGCGGGTGCGCGCTTACCTCGTTCTCGGGCGCATTGCCGTTCTCCGGGGCGATCTCGCCGCCGCGCGCTCCTTCGCAGACCAGGCGCAGAAGCTCTCAGCCGGTGACAAACTTCCTCAATCGGGCCTCCACATGCTGCTGGGTGATCTGCTGGCGCGGGAGGGCCGCGCCGCCGAGGCGGAGAGGGAATTGCTCGAGGAGCTGCGGTTTTATCCAGATCGCATGGACGCACGCGTCTCTCTCTCCGCCCTCTACGCCTCGTTGAACAGGCGAACGGACGCCCGGCGGGTCGTTCTGGAGCTCGTCTCGCGCCAGCCTACTCCGGAAGTCTTTCTCCTCGGAATGCGCACGTTCCGCGCCACGGACGACCCGCAGGGGGAGAACGAGTTACGTCGGGAAGCCCGCCGGCGTTTTCCCTCCGATCCTCGCTTCGCCCCGCCAGGGTGAGCGAGAGTCGGCCCGCGAGCGGCTACTCGACCCGGACGTCGCCTTTGGCGGTCCCCATGCGCCCGGTCACCTTGTCTTGCACGTTGACGACGACGCGCTGGTTTCCCTTGCGCGTCTGCAGGGTGACGACGTAGTTCAGGGGGGCGTCGGGGGGAGCGCTCTTTGGCAGCTTGAAGGTCGCCTCCTCTCGTCCGACGTCGCTCACGTTCCCGCGGTCGTCGATCACGCCGATGTAGAGATCGGCCGCGGCCCGCGAACCGTCCCCCTCGGGCACCAGGGTCAGGGAAGAGGCCGGCACGGTGATGGAGATCGGCAGGTTGTAGTACTTCTTCACCTTGCGGGCGGGCGCCAGGCGAAGCGTGACGGGAATGCCGTGGTACTCGACGTTGGTCCGCAGCGCGGCCATCGTGACGTCGCGTGCCCGCTGGTCTCCCGAGCGGACCGCGAAGCCCCGGCGGGCCCGGACCGTCATCCCGGGGCGGGAGACCTCCACCTGGACGTCGCGGTAGCCCGTGGCCGGGAGCTTGGAGAGGTTGACGCCGATCGAGTAGTAGGTGGACGTGTCCTGATAGATGCGGGAAAGCCCCTTCTGGAAGTCGTTCGAGTTCACGAGGGCGATGCCGCCGGTATCGTGAGCGAGGGTCTTCATGCCGGTCTGGCTGTCCTCCCGCGCGATGAACGCGACTCCCGGGCGGCTGGCGAGCGGGTCGTCGTTGGAGGCGCTGGTCCCCTCGGGCACGAGGCCGCGAGCGTCCACGGTATAGAAGGTCACGTCGGAGGCGTTGGCCCGCTTGACGAGGAGGTCGAGCTCGGCGCTCAGGTTCCGGACGTCGAAGACCGCCAGCGTCGTGTTGAAACGGCCCGCGGCGTACTGCGTCATGGCGAAGCCCGGTTGCGTCTCGAAGCCTCCCGAGACGAACAGGAACGCCTTCTTACCTGGAAGGGCCGTCAGCGTCGTGACCTGTGTCGCCATGTCGTTCAACATGTTGCGGACCTCGGCGCGCTCCTGCTCCCCGTAGTTGCGCGCCAGCGAGACCCGGGTCGAGATCCGGAAGGTCGAGTCGATGTCGCGCAGCGTCTGCTGCTCGGTCATGAGGCGCGACATCCCGACCCCCGACTCCAGCCTCGAGAGCCCGGCGAGAAGCGATTCCTTGCTCGAAGTCCAGGGGGTCATGTCCTTGGAGTGCCGGTCGAAGAGGACGATCCGGCCGGTGTCGCTCGGGCCGAATCGCGTGACGAGGTCGCGCAGCGCCTCGAGCGCGCGGCCGCGGTTACCGGGGGACATGTGCCCGACATCCACGTAGATCAGGAAATGCCGCGGAACGTAGGCCTCCTCGCCCTTGCGGTACTCGGCCAGCACCTTCTCGGGAGAGGCCGAGGCCAGATCGGGCGCATGGATCGTCCCTTCCTCGATCCGGGCGAAGTAGTCGATGGGAACAGCCTTGCCGTCCACCCGGACGCTGAAATCCGCCCGCACCAGGTCCGGCACCGGGCGTCCGCTCGAGTCCGTGACCACGACGTCGAGGTCCATGACGTGAACCTCGACGGCTTCCCGAAACGTCGGCAGATCCCGTTCCTGAGCCGCGGCGGCGGCGGAAAGTCCCCCCAGGAGAAGGAAAAAGAAGGTTTTCATGGTCCTCACCAGCTATGCGAAACGCGGCCCGCGGCGCCCCGATTCCGCCTTAAGGAAGGCGTTAAGGACGTAGAGGCGTGTAACCCTTGAAACGATAGTGGCTGAAACCCGCCCCGGAGCCTGCGGCGTTCCCTGCCGGGGCACGCTCGCGCAAGCCGTTACACGGAGAACCGGCGCTCGCTGAGGGTTCCTCGCAGTCTTGGCGTGGTGCCGGTCGCAGCCTTCCATGCTCGTCACCCATCACCCCGTACGGCAACGCCTCCGGCTCCGGGGCTCCAATCCGGCGTATCGCCATGCTGCAGCCGCGGCGGCGGCGGAGCCTCCCGGAGGAGGCCATGAGCGAAGGAGCACACCGTGGACTCTCCTTCGCCGCGCTGCCCGGGCGACTGAGCGACGAG
>JAWOLE010000180.1:0-7884 GCA_033853815.1 Thermoanaerobaculia bacterium | reverse complement strand
TCGTCGGCATGTTCATGCTGATGGGAATCGTCAAGAAGAACGGCATCCTGATCGTGGACTTCGCGCGCCAGCGCGTGGACGCGGGCGAGCCGGCGGAGAAGGCCATCCACGACGCGAGCATGGACCGCTTCCGGCCGATCCTGATGACGACGCTCGCGGCGGTCTTCGGGGCTCTGCCGATCGCGCTCGGGTTCGGGGCCGGCGGGTCCTCGCGGCGGCCGCTCGGCCTGGTCGTCGTGGGAGGACTCCTCGTGTCCCAGCTGATCACGCTCTACATCACGCCGGTCATCTACCTCTACCTTGAGGAGTTCCAGGAGAAGGTCTTGAACCGCACCGCGTTCTTCCATTCGGGGCACCTGCCTCCGGCCGCGGTCGAACAACCCTCAACGCAGCAGGTCTGAAGTGACAGGAGTGGATTTCGGGCCCTCGGCTCACGGGGATTGCGAGAGCGTGGCCGGAAATCGGAAATCGGAAATCGGAAATCGGCTCCTACCGGTCGCTCTGACGCTGGTCCTTGCCGGGTGCGCGGTCGGACCGAACTACAAGCGGCCGGCGATCGCGGCGCCGGAAACCGTGCGCGGCGGCGCGGGACCGGCCGAAGCCGCTTCGCTCGCCGACCGCGGGTGGTGGGAGATCTTCCGCGACGAGACGCTTCAAGAGCTTCTGGACCAGGCGCTGAAGAACGGCTACGACGTTCGCCTGGCGGCCGCCCGGGTCGAGGAGGCGCGCGCCAACGCCGGGATCGCGCGCGCGGATTTCTTCCCGCAGGTGAGCTACCAGGGGCAGTGGTCGCGATCGCGCGAGTCCGAGTTCCTCACGCCCGGCGTGGGCCCCATCAACCTCCACGACGTCAACCTGGGGCTCTCCTGGGAACTGGATCTCTGGGGGCGCATCCGGCGCGCGAACGAAGCGGCCCTGGCGCAGTATTTCGCCACCGAGGAGGCGCGGCGGGGCGTTCTCCTCTCCCTCGTCTCCGAGACTGCGACGGACTACTTCGAGCTTCGGCAGCTCGACCTGCGGCTGGAGATCGCCCGGCGGACGCGGACCGCTTTCCAGGAGACCTACGATCTGTTCAGCCGCCGCCTCGAAGCCGGCATGGCCTCCTCGCTGGAGACCGCGAGCGCCGAAGCCTCGCTCGCCGGCGTCGCCGGGCAGGTCCCGCAGCTCGAGAGCCAGATCGTCACGCTGGAGAACGCGATCGACGTGCTGCTGGGCGCAAACCCCGGCCCGATCCCGCGCGGCGCGGCCCTGACCGACCAGTTCCTGCCGCCCGACATCCCGGCCGGACTGCCGGCCGACCTGCTTCGCCGGCGGCCCGACGTGCGGGAGGCCGAACAGCAGTTGATCGCCGCCAACGCGGCCGTCGGCGTCGCGATGGCGAACTTCTTCCCGACGATCAGCCTGACGGGAGCCTTCGGCGGCGTGAGCCCGCAGGTCTCCGATCTCTTCGGGCCCGGCAAGACCTGGTCGATCGCCGGAGGCCTGACCGGTCCGCTCTTCCAGGGGCTGCGCCTGAAGAACCAGTACGACGCGCGGGTCGCGCAGTGGGAGCAGGCCCGCGTGCAGTACGAGAGAACCGTCACGAACGCGTTTGCCGAGGTCTCCTCGGCGATCGTGGCCCACCAGAAGCTCGCCGAAGCGGAGAAGGAACAGACGCGCGCCGTCGCGGCGTTTCGCCAGGCCGTCACGCTCTCCAACCAGCGCTACGTCGCCGGTTTCGCGGGCTACCTCGACGTCCTCCAGGCGGAGCAGAATCTCTTTCCCGCGGAGAACGCGCTCGCTCAGCTTCGCTTCAACAGGCTCGCCAACTTCGTCCAGCTCTACAAGGCTCTGGGCGGCGGCTGGAACATCGAGGACCCGACGTGGGCCCGTCCGGCCTCTCAAATCTCTCCGGCATCTTCTTCCAAACCGTAGCTCCTCGCCGCGCCACGGCGTCGGAGTTGCATGATTCAGGGCGCCGATGAAATTCTCGATCCCTCTCGCTTTTCTCCTCGCGGCCGCGCCGATCGCCGCGCAGTCCGAGCCGCCTCTGCCGGCGGGCCGCCCTCCGGAGTGGGGGCTCGCCGCCGGATACGGCTTCTCCCTCCACCTGAACCGCGGGCGCTCGAGCGAGCACGTCCTGCTCTTCGAGCCCTCCGCGGCCCTGCGCATCTCCTCGCGGCTCGAGTACTTGATCGAGGGTCACTTCGCGCAGTTCTTCACCCCCAGGGGGTACATGATCGGATTGATGCCCGTGGGCGGCCGCTTCTACCTCGGCAGCGGGCGGACCCTGCCCTACATCTCCATCGGCGGCGGGTTCGGCTGGACCGACCTGACGCCGCTCGACGAGATCGATCGCCGCTTCAACTTCCTCCTTCAGGGAAGCGCCGGCATACGACGGACCATTACGGACGGCCAGGCCCTGACGTTCGAAGCACGGATCGCTCATATCTCCAACGGCGGAACGGAGCGCCCGAACCTGGGATTGAACTCCCTGGTCTTCCTCGCCGGCTGGAGATTTCGTTAACAATCCTCCGGTAAACGGATGAAGACTGTTTCCATGCGGATCGGACTCTTCGCCCCGGTCTTCGCCGTCCTC
Organism: Thermoanaerobaculia bacterium; assembly: GCA_033853815.1. GTDB lineage: Bacteria > Acidobacteriota > Thermoanaerobaculia > UBA5066 > Gp7-AA6 > JAWOLE01. The sequence goes on along the minus strand of JAWOLE010000180.1, from coordinate 5,306 downwards.
GCCGCCGGGGCCGCGGTGCGAGAAGGCCCGTCGAGAGTTTCCGCTGGACTCGATCGTTCGGCGCTCGCCTCGAGAGTCCGGGACGAACTTCTCTTTTCCTGGCGGGCCTATGAGAAGTATGCGTGGGGTCACGACGAGCTCAAGCCCGTCAGCAGGACGGCCCGCGACTGGTACGGCGATTCCCTCCTGATGACGCCGGTGGACGCCCTGGACACTCTCGTCCTGACGGGGTGCAAGGAAGAAGCGGAGAAGGCGAAGGCGCTCATCCTCCAGAAGCTCTCCTTCGACAGGGACATCTTTGTCAAGAACTTCGAGATCACGATCCGGCTCCTGGGAGGGCTTCTCTCCGGCTACCAGCTGACCGGGGACGCGCGCCTCCTGCGTCTGGCCGAGGATCTCGGGACGAGGCTCCTGCCCGTTTTCGATTCGCCGACGGGCATGCCGTACATGTACGTCAACCTGAAGACCGGCAAGGCGCGCGGCGTCCGCTCGAACCCCGCCGAGATCGGGACCCTGATTCTCGAGTTCGGCACCCTCGCGCGGTTGACGGGAAAGCCTGTCTTCTTCGAGAAAGCGAAAACCGCTCTGGTCCGGCTGTACGAGCGGCGCTCGAAGCTGGGCCTGGTCGGCGAGGAGATCGACGTGGAGACGGGCCAGTGGATCAGCCGGGCGAGCCACGTCGGCGGCGGGATCGACTCCTACTACGAGTACCTCCTCAAGTGCTCCCGTCTCTTCGGCGACGTGGACTGCGGGCGGATGTGGCGCGAGAGCCTGCGAGCCATGAACCGCTACCTCGCCGACGACCTGCCGACGGGCCTCTGGTACGGCCAGGCCGACATGGCGACAGGCCACCGCACGGCGTCTGAGTTCGGCGCGCTCCAGGCCTTCCTTCCGGCCGTCCTCGCGCTCGGCGGCGACCTCGGCCAGGCCCGGCGCCTCGAGGACTCCTGCTTCAAGATGTGGACCCTTAATGGAATCGAGCCCGAGCTCCTCGACTACAGGAGGATGAAGGTCTTGAGTCCCGGTTATCAGCTTCGTCCCGAGATCATGGAGTCGGCGTACTACCTCTATCGCTACACGAAGGACCCGCGCTATCTCGAGATGGGGAAGACCTTCTTCGAGGCCCTCGTCGCCAACTGCCGCACCGAGGCCGGCTACACGGTCCTGAAGAACGTCGTCACGAAGGAGAAGGGCGATCTCATGCCGAGCTACTTCCTGGCCGAGACCCTGAAGTACCTCTACCTCCTCTTCGCGCCCGATCCGCCGCTCGACGTCGACCGCGTCGTCTTCAACACCGAGGCCCATCCCCTCCGCCGGACCTGGTAATCCCAGCGAGCAGGATGTCAGCGGGTTTCGAGGTTCTGGACCCGGACTTCCAGTTTGGCCAGGCCGGCTTCGAGCGAGGTGACCCGGCGATCGAGTTCCGCGTAGGAAAACTTGATCATCGCTTTGACTTCGTCGAAGCCTCGCTCCATCTTCTCCTCGAGCGCCGTGATCCGACGATCGACCTTTTCATCGAGGAGCGCGACGCTCTCGGCGACGAGCTGAATCTTCTTTTCCAGGCCCTCGGCGACGACGTTGAAGTGGCGCTTGATCTCGGCGACGTCGGAATGTTCCATCAAGGTCTCTCTCGCGGAATTTATCACTCCCGGGGAACTGCTGAGTCTTCGCCGATCTCGATGCTAGAATCCGCCGCCATCAAACGCCTGTTCATCGTAGCCGCCATGCTCGCCGTGCTGGTCGCGGCTCTGTCCGCGTCCGGGGCGCCGGGCCGCACGAGTCCTTCCGCCTCGCGCGCGGCCTTTTCCGTTGTCGAGGCCTCGATTCCTCAAATGAAGAAGGCGATGGAGGAGAAGCGCGTCACCTCGCGTGAGCTCGTCCTCCAGAGCCTCGCGCGGATCGCGATGTACGAGGACAAGCTGCACGCAGCGATCACGGTCAACCGCGACGCTCTGAAGGAGGCCGAGGAGCTCGACCGCGAGCGGGCGCGGGGCAGGGTGCGCGGCCCCCTCCACGGCATCCCCATCGCCCTGAAGGACAACATCCAGACGACGAACATGCCGACGACCGGCGGCGCCCTCGCATTCGACGGCTTCGTGCCGCCCTACGAGGCGACCCTGACGAAGAACCTGCGGGAGGCCGGCGCGGTCATCATCGCCAAGACGGGCATGACCGAGCTCGCCAACTGGGTGGCCGGAAGCCCGAGCCCTATGCCCGCTGACTACAACGCGGTCGCGGGATACGGCTACAACCCCTATGACCCGCGGCGCGATCCGCGCGAGGCCACCGGCGACGGGCGGCCCGCCCTCTTCACCGGCGGTTCGTCGAGCGGCATCGGAACGGCGGCGAGCTTCTGGGCGGGCAATGTCGGGACGGAGACCTCCGGCTCGATCCTCTCGCCCGCCAACCAGAACATGCTGGCGGCGGTCAAGCCGACGGTGGGGCGGGTCAGCCGTTACGGGGTCATCCCGATCACGGCGGACCAGGACACGCCCGGGCCGATGGCGCGGACCGTGACGGACGCGGCCATCCTGCTCGGCGCGCTCGAGGGAGCTTCGCCCGATCCGAACGACCCGGCGACGAAAACTTGCACTCCGCCGCCCGGCCGCGACTACACGAAGTTCCTCGACGCCGGTGCCTTGAAGGGCGCCCGCATCGGCATCCCGCGCGCGTTCTATTACGACAAGACGACGCCGCCGGGCGGCAAGGAGCCTCGCGGAGGCCTGAACGCGGACCAGGCGAAAGTCATGGCGGAGGCGATTGAGGTCCTGAAGCGGCAGGGAGCAGTCCTGGTGGACCCCGCCGACATCCCGAGCATCGTGGACAGGGATCCCGGCAAGAACATCCTGCTCTGGAGCGTCTGCTCGGGCTGGAACGAGGCGAAGGGGAGGGACGCGGACTGCTCGATCGCCTTCAAGTACGGCATGAAGCGCGACTTCAACAAGTGGCTGAAGTCGCTCGGCCCGGGAGCGCCGGTCAAGACCCTGACCGAGCTGCGCGAGTGGAACATCAAGCACACCAAGGCCGGCTCGATCAAGTACGGGCAATCCAACCTCGACATCTCCGACGAGATGGACGTCCGGGCCGATAAGGCGCGTTACGAAGCCGACCGCGCGAAGGACGTTGCGCTCTCGGCCGCTCACGGCATCGACGAGGTGATGAAGGCGAACAAGCTCGACGCGCTGCTCTTTCCGGGACCGGGCGGCGCCGCGATCGCGGCGAGGCCCGGCTATCCGACCGTCATGGTCCCCTTCGGCATGGTGCCGAACGCCCCTCAGCCTCCGGCTGCTCCCTTTCCCGAAGGCTTCAACGCGAAGCCGTCTCCCTTCGGCGTCAGCTTCTCCGGGACCGCCTGCAGCGAGCCCCGTCTCCTCGCTCTCGCCTACGCCTTCGAACAAGCCACCAGACGCCGCGTCCCCCCGCCTTCCACTCCGTAGAACGAGCACACGGTCGTTTCCCGGGGATCAACGACGGACCAACAGTACGGCAACCGCGGCGAGCGCCAGAGCCAGCAGCCCCATCATCGGGAAGGACAGGGTCGGAATGACGGCCTGAGGCGGCGGGAAGGTGGGCGTTGCCGTCGGAGGCACCGCCGTGGGCGTGGCGGTCGGCGTAGGAGTCTCGGCCACGAAGACGTCGATGCCGGTGGGGAACCTGCCGGACGTGTTGACCGAGGTCACGCTCAGGTTCGAGAGCTGCACGAGCCAGCAGTAAGTATCGGAAGAGTCGCCGACGATGAGACGCCCGCCGTCAGGGGTGATCGCCATCATGTCGATCCCCGGAAGAGACACCAACCTCGGGTATCCGGGGGCGATGTAAGTTGGAATCGACACCACGTCGAGCTTGTCGATGCTGACTTCGCCAGGGGCCTGGACTCTGAGAATCGACAGGTAGCCTCCCCAGGAGAGAGCGTACACACGGTTTCCGTTGGGCTCGAAGGCGAAAGACTGAGCGCCGACCTCCAGACGTGGAGGGTTTCCCGGGACCAGGCCGGCCGGTGTCAGCTGGAAGATCCGGACTTCATCGTTGAGGGCGACGCCCGCGGCGAGCACGGTCTCGCCATCCTGCGCGACCGCCACCTTTGTGGGCGAGGAGACCGTGGCGATGGTGCCGTAAGGCTCGAGGCAGTCGAAGGTCGGCTTGACTTCGCCGTAGACCAGCTGGTCGTTGGAGATGTCTCCGAAAATCACGGTCGTGTTGTTCGGGGCAATCGCGACCGTTTCGAACCGCCCCGGAAGCCCGCAACCTCCGAGGGACAGTTCGGGTAGCCGGACAAACCCGGCAAGGGCTGAATCCGTCGCCACAGCGGCGAATCTTCCATCTTGCGAAACCGCCAGACCGGGCTCGTACGATCCGAAGCCATGGGGCACGGCCACGAACGGCATCGTCGGGTCGGTGATGTTCACCAGGTACATGTTGGCGTAGGCGCCGGATAGAAGAGCGAACCTGCCCCCGGGGAGGACCTTGACCGCGCCGAGGTGAGTCTGAGGGATGACCTGTCCGTTCAAGAACGGGCCATAGACCGTCGGAGGGCTCGTCCCAAGGTCGATTGTGTGAATCGTCGCATCTTCAAAGTCGGTCACGATAGCCCAGGGAGACGCGCCGGCGGCGCGTGAGCCTGCGATGAGAAGAGCGGCCAGGAGGGTTCTGCTCAACAGCATTCCTGGCACCCGGAAACCCGGTCTGTCGGTCACGGAGAATTCCAGCCGGAAGCGTATCGCCGGATCGCCGGAGGCTCAAGGACCGGGCAGTCCGATGCGTGGCCTGCCCGGCAGGATTAGCGTCGGCGAACCCCGCGCTACCTACTGCCGAGGGTCTGCCTGTGGTGGCCGGCCACGAACCTGCCCACTGTCCCTACAGGGAGAAAAGCGGCCTGCCCGGGGAGATTCGAACTTCCGACCTACGGCTTAGAAGGAGCCTGCTTGAAACCGCTGGAATTGGATCATTGCGGCGTCTCCGGGCGGAACCCTCCCGCCGCCAAACCGTCGTGGGCCTCTGTAGAACGGAGAGGAAATCTTGCGAAGTTCCAAGCTCCTCAATTCAACTTCAGCCTCGGCATAAGTCGCACCGCGTTGTCGTGCGTAATCCGCTGGAGATCGCTATCAGAGAAACCGAGTTGCGTCACGCCTTTCGCGGTCTCGGCGAGGGGGATGAACGGATTATCGCTGCCGAACAATATCTGGGTGGTTGGGACAAGGCTCGTGAGGGCGGCAATGGCCGGTCGGTATGCAGTACCGGCGATATCGTAGTGGAGGCGTCTGAGCTCGTGTTCGATTCCGTTGGGCGCCCAGTCGCCAATATTGGCA
>JAWOLE010000179.1:0-2603 GCA_033853815.1 Thermoanaerobaculia bacterium | reverse complement strand
GTGTCCGGATAGAGACACACGAAGACACAAAGACACGAAGACACAAAGAACTGATTGGTTTGGCTCGCGCCGGCCTCGGCGCCTTCGCCGAATCGACCTCGGTCAAGCCCCAGCAGTTCTTTGTGTCTTCGTGTCTTTGTGTCTTCGTGTGTCCCTATCCGGACACGCCTGTGTTCGGCGCGGTGATCGAACGAGCGCGCACCATTCACGGCTCGGTGTACACGTACTCATTCCCCGCGTAGTTGCGCAGGTACAACTTCTTCCCCTCGCGCCTCACCACATAGTCCGGTCCCAGCGGAATCTTGCCTCCGCCGTTCGGGGCGTCGACGACGAAGTGCGGCACAGCAAGCCCGCTCGTCCACCCGCGCAGCGCCTTGATGATGCTCAGCCCCACCTCGATCGGCGTCCGGAAGTGGCTGATGCCCTTCGCCAGGTCGCACTGGTAGATGTAGTAGGGCCGAATCCGCATCATCAGGAGCTTCTGGTTCAGCTCCTTCACGACCTTCGGGTCGTCGTTCACGCCCTTCAAGAGCACCATCTGGTTGCCGATGACGCAGCCGGCGTCCGCCAGCTTTCGCGCGGCCTCGTAGGCCTCGGCCGTGCACTCCTTCGGATGGTTGAAGTGCGTGTTCACGAAGACCGGGTGGTGCTTCTTCAACATGCCCACGAAGTCGTCGGTCACCCGCTGCGGCAGCGTGACCAGGTTCCGCGTGCCGAGCCGGAAGATCTCGACGTGCGGGATCGCGCGCAGCCGGCCGAGGATGTAGTCGAGCCGATCGTCCGACAGCGACAGGGGGTCGCCGCCGGAGATGACGATGTCGCGAATCTCCTTGTGGTCCTCGATGTACTTGAGTCCCACCTCGAGCTGCGCCTTCGCCGCCGCGGTCGTCGGGTCGCTCACCTTCCGCTTGCGCGTGCAGTGCCGGCAGTACACCGGGCAGTTGTGCGTCGTGTAGAAGAGCACGCGGTCGGGATACCGGTGCGTGATTCCCGGAACCGGCATGTCCCGTTCTTCCGCCAACGGATCGTCGAGATCGCTCGGCAGGATGTTCATCTCGCCCATCACGGGGACGCTCTGCAGCCGCACCGGACACTTCGGATCGTCGGGGTCCATCAGCCCCGCGTAGTACGGCGTGATCCCCATGTGGAACTCCGCCGTGGTCTGGTCAAAGGCGGTGCGCTCCTCGGCGGTGACCCTCAGAACCCGCTCCAGTTGCTGCATGTGCGTGATGCGCTCGCGCTGCTGCCACGTCCAGTCGTCCCAGTGGTCCCGCGGAACGTCCTTCCAGATCGCCGGCCGCGGACCCGGCGCAAACCGCGCCCGGATGTGCGGAACGATCGCGGGGGCGCCGCTGATCCCCGACTTGGCGGCGGACGTCGCGCCGTTGCCCGGCCGGGCTTCCTTCGCCTTCGGGCTCTTGGCCGTGGCGCGTTCCGTGGAGGACGACATGGACGAACTCCTATGGTTCGCAGATCTGGGTCGCAGGTGACCTATCGACGTGGACGGTACGGGCGCGCGTGACCGCTGTCAACGAACGCGCGACGACCCGCATCGTTATAATGTCGCCGTGTTCGGGAACGGCCCTTCGGGGGAGTCGCCACCATGAGTCTCCAGCACGTCGTCGTCGCGTCCGCCTCGCTCCTTCTCGCTCCGGGGGCGCTCTCGCAAGAGGAGCACCAGTCCGCCCAGGTCGAAATCGAGAACGAGATGCGGGCGTCTCTCGCGGAAATTCCCCCGCCCCAGCTGAGGGTCGACTTCGTCCCCATCGATCAACCCGGCTACAAGCTGGAAAAGGTGAACGTCAATCTCGACGGGCAGCCGGTTGCCGCCCCGCGAGCGGAGGCGCTCTCCAGCGGTGGCCGGCAGCAACTGTTCAGCGGCGCAGTCACCCAGGGCAAACACGAAGTCCTCGTCACCTACGAGTACGCAGCGGACGCGGGCCTGTTCAGCTACATGACCGGTTACAAGTTCGTGGTGCCGGTCAAGGCCACCTTCGACACGCGCCGCGGACTTCGCACGATCATCGATACGGGGGTCCACGTCGACAACCGGATCGACGACTGGAAGAAGAGACTCACACGGGTCTCGGCAAGGCGGGACGAGATGCTCGCCAAGGTTGACGACAGCGATCTGCCGCCGCCTCCCCCGCGCCTCGTTCCCCTGACCCAGGAGCAGTCCCAGGCCGCCGTCGCGTCCGCCGAGCAACCGCCTCCGGAACCGGCCGAGAAGGCGGCGAAGCATGGCAAGAAGAGCCGGGGCGGCGCCAAGACGGCGAGGACCCGGTCGGTCGCCGCCGCTCCCAAGCCCGCGAAGGCGGCCGCCACCGAAGAGCCCAAGGTGGCGATGGCGGAACCGGCGAAGACCGAGGCCGCCCCGCCGGCGCCCCAGGTCGCTTCGCCGGCCGCGGCACCTCCGGCCGTCGCTGCGGCGCCCGTCGCCGCTGCCACGCCTGCGCCGGCCGCCGCCGAGAACGCGGGCGGCGCGCAGTCGAAGGGCATCGTCCTGCTGGCCGCGGGGCTCGTCCTCGTCCTCGCGGGCCTCGGCATAGCGCGGTGGCGACGACGTCGTCCGCTCCAACTTCCGCCGGAATGAAGCCCGATTT
>JAWOLE010000178.1:0-4748 GCA_033853815.1 Thermoanaerobaculia bacterium | reverse complement strand
GGTCCCGCACACGACGATCCTGACGCCGAAGACGGAGCTTTCCGACAAGCTCCTGATCGAGATCTCGCGCGGCTGCACCGAGATGTGCCGGTTCTGCTGGGCGGCCTACGCGATGGCCCCGATCAAGCAGTATCCGGCGGCCTCGATCCTGAAGGTGGCGCGTGAGGCGCGGCCGCTGACCGACCGGACGGGCCTGATCGCGACGGCCGTGTGCGACCACCCGGAGATCGCGGCGATCCTGGCGGGGCTTTCCGAGCTCGGGTACCACATCGCGCTCTCCTCGATCAAGATCGATGCGATCGAGGACGAGATCCTCGCGATCCTGGCCCGGCAGGGGGAGAAGGCCCTCGCGATCGCCCCGGAGGCGGGAAACGAGAGGCTGCGCCGGCACATCAACAAGAAGGTCTCCGACGAGGTGCTCCGCGAGAAGGTCCGCTTGGTCTTCGCGCACGGGTTCACGCGCCTGAAGCTCTACCTGCAGGTCGGCCTGCCCACCGAGACCGACGAGGACGTGCGCGACATCGTGCGGCTGGTCGCGGACTTGAGAGAGATCGCCCTCGCCGAGGGAAGGCGGCTGGGACACGTGCCGCAGCTCGTCCCTTCGGTCAACGCGTTCATCCCCAAGCCCCACACGCCGTACGAGGACGAGCCGCTCGCGGAGGAGGATTCCCTGAAGGAGAAGCTCTCCTACCTCCAGCGGGAGTTCGAGCGGATGGACAACGTACAGCTGCGCGGCATGTCGCTGACCGAGGCCGTCTGGGAGGCCTACCTGGCCAAGGCGGACGAATCGGGCGCCGACATCCTGGAGGAAGCCGCGTCGGGCGTGCCCGTGCGCAGAATCCTGAAGACCCACCGGGACCGCATCGCGGCCGTCGTACGGCCGGCCGCCGTGACGCCGGCCCACGCCCCGGCGCCTACTCCCTGGTCCTTCATCTCGAAACGCTAAGTTGGCTTTGCGAGTTGCTCAGCCAAGATCGCGAATAATACCATAAGCAAAGACTGACCCCGAGTTGGGGGTCAGTCTTTTATTATGGTATTATTGTGAAGCCCAGCCTCGCTTCAGGAGGCCTTTTCGTAGGGGGCGACCTGGTCGGCGATGACCTTTGTGTCGCCGACCACGACGATCGTGGCCTTGTCCGGCTGGATGTACTTCGCCGCCATCTGCTGGACCTGCGCGGGGGTGACGGCGTAGACCCGCGAGACGTAGGTGTTCAGGTAGTCGTCGGGAAGGCCGTGCTGATCCACGAAGTGGAGCTGCCCGATGATTCCCGCGCGTGAGGAGTTCTGCAGGACGAAAGTCCCCGCGAGATAGTTCTGGATGCCTTTCAACTCGGCCTCCGACGGCGGCTCACTCTGCAGCCTCTTGATCTCGGCCAGGATCTCCTTGATGGACGCCCCGGTGTCCTTCGTCGTCACGTCGGCTGTCTCGGCCCAGTACGCGTCGCGGTAGCGCGGGGAGACCTGGGAGAACGGGGAGTAGGTGTATCCCTTCTGCTCGCGGATGTTCGAGGTGATGCGCGATGCGAAAGACCCGCCGAGGAGCGCGTTCATGACAGCCTGCGGGATCCAGTCGGGGCTGGAGGGGTCGGCCACGGGCATGCCGAGATAGATCGTGGACTGGACGGCGCCCGGCCGGTCCACCGTTTCCAGGCGATGCGTCGTGCTGGCCTTGGGGACGTTGACGGTCGGCTCGGGGCCGCGCTTCCAGCCCGCGAAGTCCTTGCGGATGGCCGCCTCCATAGCTTTCTCGTCGAACCTGCCCACGACATAGACGTGCGACCGCGCCGCGCCGAAATTGGCGCCGTAGAAGGCGCGCACCTGTTCAATCGTGTAGCCCTTGAGCATCTCCTCGGTGGGGAAGAGCCGCCCGTAAGGGTGGTCGGGGTAGAGGAGGGCGCGGAACTTCTCGAGGGCCATCTGCTGCGGCTGGCTCTTCGCGATCGAGAGCCGGCGCAGGCGGTCTCCCTTCAGGCGGGCCAGCTCCGACTCCGGGAACTTCGGGTGCATCGCGACGTCGGCGATCAGGCCGGCCATCTGGGGCCCGAATTCGGAGAGCACGTCACCGCCGATGTCGGTACGGTCCTCTCCGACGTTGATGTCGAGCGAGCCGCCCATGCGCGCCGCCGCCTCGGCGACCTGCGCCGCGGTCTTCGATTCGGTGCCCTGCGAGAGAAGGTCCCCCATGAGGTCCGAGAGCCAGACCTCGCTCGCCTTCTCGTCGATGTTTCCCGAGAGCACGGCCAGGCGCACAGTCACCTTGGGAAGGGTCCCGTACTCGACCAGGGTCACCTTGAGGCCGTTGCCCAGGGTGAGCTTGCGGGGCGCGGGGACCGAGAAGCCCTTCGGCTTGCCGGGCTCGGGCGGCGCCTGCTTCTGCGCGAAGAGAGGCGCCGAGACCGCCAGGGCGAGGAGAGCCAGAATCGCTCTGTTTTTCATCGTGTTCCTCCTACGACCCGCTCTTGGCTTCGGGCTTCGCCTCGGTCTTCGGCTCCGCCTTCGTCTCGACGAGCAGCACCGTCCTGTTGGTCGGCCGCAGGTACTCCTTCGCGGTCTTCTCGATCAGAGCCGGCGTGACCTTGCGAAAATTCTCCTCGATGTGGTTGATCTTGCCCGGATTGTCATCGAAGAGCGCAAACGAGCAGAGCAGATCCGCCTTTCCGAAGCCGAAGAACCCGTCGATCGCGTCGTAGAGGCTCGACCGCGTCTTGACCATCGCGCGTTCGAACGTCTCCTTGTCCACGGGCGCCGAGCGCACCTTTTCGATCTCCTCGTCCACGACCTTCAAGATCTGGTCCGCGGACTTGTCCTTGTCGTGGAAGAGCGAGACGGTGAAGAGCACGGGTCCCTTGATGTCGAACATGTTGCCGAGCTCGTTGATCGCTCCGTTGACGGCGCCGGTCAGGCCGCTCTTCTGGACGAGGGCCTGGTAGAGGCGGCTGTCCTTGCCCTCGACGAGGATCTCTTCGAGGACTCCCATCGCGTAGTACTCGGGGGTGTCGCGGGGCGGCATGTGGTAGGAGAAGGCCAGGGCCGGGCGCGGCGCGAGCGGGTCGGTCTTGGTGGCGCGCTTCTCCTTCTCCTGTCGCGGCTCGGAGATGTCGGGCGGCGGGGGTAGCTTGGCCGGCGGGATCGCGCCGAAGTACTTCCGGATCCAGGCGAGCGTCTGTTTTGGATCGATGTCGCCGACGACGGCCATCGCCGCGTTGTTGGGGGCGTAGTAGGTCTTGAAGAAATTCTGCACGTCCTCGAGCGTGGCGGCGTCCAGGTCCTTCAGGTCGCCGTAGAAGTTGTGGGCGTTGTACCAGTTGGAGTTGGCGTACTGCGGCATGTCGAGCCAGGGGAAGCCGCCGTAGGGCCGGTTCAGGACGTTGACGCGGACCTCCGACTTGACGACCCCCTGCTGGTTGGTCAGGTTGTCCTGGTTGATCGCGAGGCCCTTCATCCGGTCCGCCTCGGCCCAGAGCGCCATCTCCAGGGTGTGGGAGGGAACGATCTCGAAGTAGTTGGTGAAGTCGAAGCGGGTCGAGCCGTTCAGGACCCCGCCGTTGGACTGAACGAGCTTGATGAACTCCATCTTGCCCAGGTTCTGCGAGCCCTGGAACATCATGTGCTCGAAGAGGTGGGCGAACCCGGTCCGGTTTCGCGGCTCGATCCGGAACCCGATGCCGTAGTACACCGCCACGACGGCCTTGGGCGCGGTGTGGTCCGGCGAGAGGACGACCTTCAGGCCGTTGTCGAGCTTGTGGTATTCGACCGGAACGCTGATCCCTCCAGGGGTTTTCTGGCGCGCCGCGGGCGCGGCCTTCCCCCTGGCCGGGGGCGCCTTGGCTTTCGCGGGAGCCTGCGCGTGCGCGGTCAGGGCGGCGCAGAGCCCCAGGGCCGCCATCAGGGCGATGATCGATTTTCTCGTCTCCAGGACAGTCCTCATCCCACCCTCCCTTCCAGGTACTCCAAGTCTACGTCTGCGCTGCTCGAAGGTTTTGAGCCTCCTGATATCGTCTTGCGCCTCGTACGAACGATTGTCCTGGAGGGGCCGCTATGAAGCTCCGCTTCGCTCTCTTCCTCGCCCTCGCCACGGCCGGTTTGCCTGTCCTCGCCACCCCCGACATCCACGATACGCGCCTGCTGTCGGAGCCCGCGGTCAGCGCGACACAGATCGCCTTCATCTACGCGGGGGACCTGTGGACCTGCGACCTCGACGGCAAGAACGTCAAACGCCTGACCTCCGACGTCGGCCCCGAATCGCGGCCGGCCTTTTCCCCCGACGGCAAGTGGATCGCGTTCTCGGCGCAGTACGAGGGCAACACGGACGTCTACATCGTCCCCTCGGAAGGGGGCGTCCCCAGGCGCCTGACCTGGCACCCCGGCCGCGACGAGGTCCAGGGGTTCACGCCCGACGGCAGGTCGGTCCTCTTCACGTCGCCGCGCGCCGTGTTCACGGGGCGCTACACGCAGCTCTTCACCGTGCCCGTCGAGGGCGGCCCCGAGCGGCCCCTCCCGATCCCGCACGCCGACAGCTCGAGCTACTCCCCGGATGGGCGGTTCATCGCCTACAACCCGCTCTCGCCGCGGTTCCTCGAGTGGAAGCGCTATCGGGGCGGAGCGGTCTCGCAGATCTGGATCTACGACGTGGCGAGCCACGCCGTCGAAAAGGTCCCGCAGCCCGCGGGACGGTCCAACGACGCGGACCCCTCCTGGATGGGCGACGCGATCTACTTCCGCTCGGACCGCGAAGGGGAATTGAACCT
>JAWOLE010000177.1:0-11332 GCA_033853815.1 Thermoanaerobaculia bacterium | reverse complement strand
GGTGCAGGGTCGGGGAGCCAGCGCCATCCTAACCGAAGGAGGTTGTGATGGTGGGATTTGATTCAGCCGGTATCGACGTTGGTTCCGAGCACTTGTCGGTGACTCTGTGTCGTGAGGGTCGGTTGTTTCGCAGAGTCTTTTCCAACACTTCCTCAGGTCATCAGGCGATCTGTCGTTTTCTCTGGGCCTCTGGCCGGACCACACGAGTCTGTCTGGAGTCCACCGGAATGTACGGCCTGGATCTGGCCGTGGCCCTCTCCCGGCGGGATGGCATTGAGGTGATGGTCGCCAATCCGCGTGCCGTACGGCGGTTTGCCCAAGCCCTGCTCGAGCGCAACAAGACCGATCGCATCGACGGCGACGTCCTCCAGCAGTTCGCTGCTCGCATGCCGTTCCAGCCCTGGCGCGCTCCTTCGGTCAATGCGATGCGGCTGCGCGCTATCGCGCGGCGCCTGGAGGCTCTGACGGTGGCCATGGCAGCCGAGAAAAACCACCTCCATGCCGCCTCCCTCTCCGAGGAAACCCCCGAGGTGATCCGCGAAGACATCCAGCAGTCCATCGCCCGATTCCAGGACTCCATCACAAGACTCACCGCCGCAGCTCTGGCCGTCATCGGCTCCGATGAGCTGCTCAAAAGGCGCTTCGATCTGGCCACCACCGTCCCCGGTATCGCCAAGAAAAGCGCCATCCGCATCCTCGGCGAACTCGCCTGGTTACCCGACGATATGGATGCCCGCCAGTGGGTCGCCCTGGCCGGCCTGGACCCCCGCCATCACACTTCCGGTACCGCTATCCACAAGAAACCCCGCCTCCACAAGGCTGGCAACCGCTACCTCAGAGGCGCCCTCTACATGCCCGCTCTGGCCGCCAGACGACACAACCCCACCCTAAACGCCTTCGCCAACCGCCTCATCACACGTGGCAAAACCCCTATGCAAGCTCTCGCCGCCCTCATGCGCAAGCTCCTCGTCATCCTTCACGCAATCCTCCGAAAAAATCAGCCCTTCCTCCTCGCTCAACACCCTTGACCACTCAACAGGGAATCTACGACACCGTAGGCACGACCGGGGCCCGATGCGCCGAAGGCTCGGGCGTGACTCAGGCGGGGAGTGGCTCGAAGAGGAGTTCGGTCGTGATGGCGATGGCGGCCCGCAGGGAGCGGTAGACGGGGCAGCGGTCCCTGTAGAAGTCGTGGACCCGCTCGGCCGTCTCTCTCTCGGCCTCCGGGGCTTTGAGGCGGAGGCGGAGATGGATCCGCTTGATCACGAGCACGCCCTCCTCCTTCTCGATCTCGCCGACCGCCTCGCCGATCAGCCGGTCGCCCGCCGCGGGGATCTTGCGCACTTCCAGTGCGCCGGCGAAGGTGCCCGTCAGTCAGCCCGCGGCGGCGGCGATCACATAGTCGAGCGTCGTCGCCCTGGCCTCGTAGGTGCCCGGAGGGATCTTGTAGTGAGCCTCGACGGCGCCATGGACGCCGAAGATGACCGGCTCCTTCTCGGACGGCAGGTAGGCCTTTCGCAGAGGCCCCTTGATCCTCTCGATTCGGACTTCGGACCGGTAGACGACGTCGGCCATGTCGCCCCCCTTTCGCCCGGACCTCCCGATGATCTCACCCGGAGAGGCCGTACCCCGAAACCCCGGCGGTTTCCCGGCATCCAATCCTCGGATGAGGCTATTCTCCGCTCGGAAACGGGGATTCCCGGGATGTCGGACAGGCCCTACATCACGTGCCGCGAGCTGATCGAGTTCCTCCATCTCTACCTCGATGGGGAACTCCCGCCGGACCGCGTCGTCGAGTTCGAGCGCCATCTCTCGGTCTGCGATTCGTGCGTGCATTACCTCGCGACCTACAAGGAGACGATCGCCCTGGGCAGGGAAGCCTGCCGGGACCTGGACGCCCCGGTCGGGCCCGAGGTTCCAGAGGAGCTGGTCGCCGCGATCCTCTCGGCTCATCGGAGCGGCCGATGACGCCGGACATCCGAAGCGAGGAGTGGGCGGCGGAGCGGGATCTCGTGGCCCGGCTGCGCGGCGGCGACGAGCGCGCCTTCGAACGGCTGGTCCGGGAACAGGGCGGGAGGCTTCTCTCCGTCGCGCGCCGGTTCCTGCGAGACGAGGAGGAAGCCCGCGACGCCGTGCAGGAGTGCTTCCTCTCGGCCTACCGGGCGCTCGACCGCTTCGACCAGGGTTCGCGGCTCTCGACCTGGCTCCACCGCATCGTCATCAACGCCTGCCTGATGCGGCTGCGCAGCCGCCGGCGCAAGCCCGAGGACCCGATCGAGGACCTGCTCCCGAAGTTCCAGGCCGACGGTCATCAGGTCAACCACCCGACCCCGGAGTGGGAAGGCTCGGCGGAGACGCTTCTCGCGCGGAGCCAGACGCGCTCGATCGTGCGCCAGGCCATCGACCGCCTTCCCGAGAGCTACCGCGCCGTGCTCCTGCTCCGCGACATCGAGGAGCTTTCGACGGAGGAAGCGGCGAAGTCCCTCGGCGTGACCGAGAACGCCGTGAAGATCCGGCTGCACAGGGCTCGGCAGGCGCTGCGCGGGCTGCTCGAGCCGCATTTCCGACGGACCGCCCCGTGCTGAGCTGCCGGGAAGCGCTTTCGCGGCTGGCCGATCTCGAGGCCGGAGGGCTCGATCGCGCCGAGAAGCGCGAGACCGAACGCCATCTGGCCGGGTGCCGCTGCTGTCTCTCCTACTGGAGGAGCTACCGCACGACGGTCGCTCTCGCCCGCCGCGCCTGTTCCGAAGGGGATGCGCGCGACCTCCCGATGCCCGAAGGCCTCATTCGCCGGATCCTCGATGTCATCCGGAACCGGCCTCGTTCGAAGCCGGTCTTCCACATAGTTCATCTGCTGTCGGGAGTCGCCGCGGCGCCGCTGCTCGCCTTCTGGCTGAGGTAGGCGCAGGCTTCGGGTTTCAAGTTCCGGCAGGACACGGTCTTTTTCGAAACCTGAAACCTGAAACTTGAAACCCGAAGGCCGTTCGCGACGTTGGAAAGACGTACAGTGACGTCATGAGGGACAGCGCAGAGTGGCTCGAGGCCGACGGGCGGGGCGGCTTTGCCTCGGGTACGGCGAACCTCGTCCGCACGCGCCGGTACCATGCCCTGCTGCTCGTAGCGACGAGACCTCCCGCGGGCCGGTTCGTCCTGGTCAACGGGCTGGAGGCCCAGGTGGAAACGCCCGACGGCTTCTTTCCGATCTCGTCGCAGTTCTATGCGCCCGGGGTCCTGCATCCCGACGGCGCGTCGAGGATCGAGAGCTTCGAAGCGAATCCCTGGCCGAGGTGGACCCTGCGCGCGGGAGACGTGCGCGTCATGCAGGAGATCTTCGTCTCGCGCAGGACCGGGGCCACGGCGCTCGTCTGGAGGCTCGGCAGAAGACGGCTCGACGTGACTCTCTCGGTGCGGCTGCTCTTCTCCGGGCGCGGCCCTCATGCCCTCCATCACGAGAACCCGTCCTTCCGGTTCGAGCCGCAGAGGCGCGGCTACGGCTGGATGTGGGTTCCGTACAACGGCGTGCCGCCGATCAACGTGACGACCAACGGTTCGTACTCGCATGAGCCCATCTGGTACCGCAACTTCCTCTACTCCGAAGAGAAAGCCCGCGGCCTCGACGCGACCGAGGACCTCGCCTCGCCCGGGGTCTTCCGGTTCGACTTCTCCGAGGAGGCGGTGATCCTGCTCTCGATACAGGCCCCGAGAGGCGAAGACGACGCCGTTCTGCTCGCTCGCCGTCTCCGGACCGATGAGAAGCGCCGCCGTTTCGGCTTCTCTTCACGGCTCGAGCGCGCGGCCGACGACTACATCGTTCGCCGTGGCAAGGGAAAGACGATCGTGGCCGGGTATCCGTGGTTCGCCGACTGGGGGCGCGACACGTTCGTCGCGTTGAGGGGACTCTGCCTGGCGACCGGCCGTCTCGAAGACGCGCGCCAGATCCTGCGCGAGTGGGCGGGAATGATCTCCGAAGGGATGCTGCCGAACCGCTTTTCCGACAGGGGAACCAGGCCGGAATACAACTCCGTGGACGCCGCGCTCTGGTACGCCATCGCGGTCCACGATTACCTCGCCGCATGCGCGAGCGCCCACCGCCGCGTCTTGAGCGCCGACCGGGAGGCGCTCGCGGGCGCCGTCCAGGCGATCCTCGAGGCGTACACGCGGGGGACGCGATATGGGATCCGGGCCGACACGGACGGGCTGCTCGCGGCCGGTGCGCCGGACGTTCAGCTGACCTGGATGGACGTCAAGATCGGCGATCGGATCGTGACGCCGAGGGTCGGCAAGCCGGTCGAGGTCCAGGCCCTCTGGATCAACGCGCTGAAGATCGGCGAGCGTTTCTCGCCGCGGTGGAGCGAGCCGGCGCGCAAGGCCCAGGAGGCTTTCGCGGCGCGTTTCTGGAATGACCGGGGAGGCTTCCTCTACGACGTCGTGGATTGTGGCCACGTCACGGGCCGGTGCGACTCGCAGTTTCGTCCGAACCAGATCTTTGCCGTCGGCGGGCTTCCGTTCCCGCTGCTCGAGGGGGATAGGGCGCGCCGGGTCGTGGACGCGGTCGAACAGCGGCTCTGGACGCCCCTGGGGCTGAGGTCGCTTTCGCCCGAGGATCCGGCTTACATCGGGCGGTATGAGGGTGGCATCGCGCAACGGGACGGGGCCTATCACCAGGGGACCGTGTGGCCCTGGCTCGCCGGACCGTTCGTCGAAGCCTGGGTCCGGGTGCGCGGGGCCACCGCGGAAGCGAAGCACGAGGCTCGCGCGAAGTTCCTCGATCCCCTCCTGCGCCAGGCGGGGGAGGCGGGCCTCGGCCACATCTGCGAGATCGCCGACGGCGACCCGCCGCACGCGCCCCGCGGTTGCCCCTTCCAGGCCTGGTCGGTGGGGGAGGCTCTGCGCCTGGATCGCCTCGTCCTCGCGGAGCAGGAGGAGATGGTCCCCCGGTAGCCGGAAACCTCGTTTCCGGTCCAGCATCCAAGAGCTGCGGAGGAGTGACTATGAACGCCCAACCGGAGAAGCCGCTCTTCATCCCGGTCATCCTGGGGACTCCGCGCCAGGGACGCTACAGCGAGCACGTGGCGAAGTTCGTCGCGGGGGAGGTCGCGCGCTTCCCGGGCGTCGAGACGAAGCTCGTGGACGTGCGCGACCTGCCGATGCCCGTGACCGGCGCCGGCGAGGACGTCAAGGATCCGGCCTTCTCCGAGCTCTGCATGCGGGCCGACGCGTTCATCCTCGTGGCGCCTGAGTACAACCACGGCTATCCCGGCCTCCTGAAGCACGTCCTCGACACGAACCTGAAGGAGTACATCCACAAGGCGGTCGGCATCTGCGGAGTCTCCGCGGGAGGCTTTGGAGGGACGCGCGTCATCCAGAACATGCTGCCGGTCATGCGGGAACTGGGGTTGGTCACGATCTTCTGGGACGGGAACTTCTCTGGCGTGCAGAAGCTGTTCGACGCCGGCGGGGCCCTGCTCGATTCCGCTTATCCCCGCCGGATCGAGAAGTTCCTGAAGGAATTGATCTGGATGGCGAGAGTCCTGCGCTACGGCCGGGAAAACGTCGCGATGGAGTGATGGCGATGAACAAGAACGAACAGGCGAAGATCTCCCCGGGCGGCCGGCTGATCTGTCCTCGCTGCGGCGGCGAGATGAACCGCCACGCCGAGAAGCTCGATTACAGCGCCGATCCCTCCAGCTCCTCTTTCGATCCCGTCCTCGGCGCGGCGGTCATGGAATTCCACACCTGCCCCGGCTGCAAAAACGTCGTCGAACGCGCGGTTGGATCCGCATGAGAGTCGCCGTCGTCGGAGCGGGCGGGGTCGGAGGCTACTTCGGGGCCGCGATGGCGCGCGTCGGACACGAGGTGCGCTTCCTCGCGCGCGGCGAGCACCTCGAAGCCATCCGGTCGCGCGGGATGGAGGTTCGGGAGCCGGAGGGCGCCTGGAACGTTCGCGCCGTTGCGACCGGGGAACCCCGGGAGCTCCTGCCGGCCGACCTCGCGATCGTCGCCGTCAAGAGCTATTCGGTTTCCGAGGTGGCGCCCGTCGTCCGGCTGCTGGCGGAGAACGGCGCGATCGTGCTTCCCCTCTTGAACGGCGTCGAGGCCTTCGAGTCGCTCGCCGGGCACGGCGTCCCCGAGCGGCAGATGCTGGCGGGCCTGGCGGTCATCAGCGCCGAGAAGTCGAGCCCCGGCGTCATCACCCGCAAGAGCGATTTCCGGCGCGTCGTCCTGGGAGAACGCGGCGGCGGGCCCTCGGAGCGCGCCGAGCGGGTGGCGGCGGCCTTCCGCGACGCGGGCGCCGAGGCGCGGGTCTCCGAAGACATCGCGGTGGACTTGTGGCGCAAGTTCCTGTTCCTGGCGACGCTCGCCGCGGCCTGCGGGCTCGCCCGAGCGCCGGTCGGCGTGGTCCGGGAGGCCCCGCTCGGCCCGGAACTCCTCGAGCGGGCCGGGCGCGAGATCGCCGCCGTCGCCCGGGCGCGGGGCGTCGCCCTCCCGGCCGGGGAGGAGGACCGGATGGGCCCGACGATCGCGGCCCTGCCGGCCCACCTGAAGCCGAGCTTCCTGCTCGATCTGGAGCGCGGAGGGCCCAACGAGCTCGATATCCTGAGCGGCGCCGTCTCTCGATTCGGCCGTTCCTGTGGCGTGCCGACGCCCGTTCACGACACCGCGGTCGCCGCGCTCTCGGCTGCCGCCCGGCGGGCCTGAAACCGTTCCGGATTCCCGGCATCGAAAGTCCTGCCAACGGGGAAAGACCATGAAAGCGATTGCCGTCTTCCCGCGAAAGCCCAACTCGATCCACCTGGCGGAGCTGCCGAAGCCCTCGGTCGAAAGCGTTCCGGGCGGCCGGGGAGTGCTGATTCGCCTCCTGCGGTGCGGCGTGGACGGCACGGACAAGGAGATCGGCGCCGGAGAATACGGGGCCTCGCCTCCCGGATACGACTTCCTCGTCATGGGGCACGAGAACTTCGGGCAGGTCGAGACGGTCGGTGAGCACGTCACCGAGGTCGCGCCCGGTGAT
Organism: Thermoanaerobaculia bacterium; assembly: GCA_033853815.1. GTDB lineage: Bacteria > Acidobacteriota > Thermoanaerobaculia > UBA5066 > Gp7-AA6 > JAWOLE01. Next base: position 4,320 of record JAWOLE010000177.1, on the reverse strand, counting down.
TACGTCGTCGCCACCGTCCGCCGGCCCGGGTCGAGCATCTACGACCTGATCGGGACCTCCGACATGACGACGGACGATCGGTACTTCGAGCACGGCATCAACCTGCTGCACGGATTCCTGACCGAGTATTCCGTCGAGGACGCGGACTTCGTCGTGAAGGTGCCGCAGGGGCTCAAGGACGTCGCGGTGCTGCTCGAGCCCCTGACGGTCGCGGAGAAGGGGATCACCCAGGCCTACGAGATCCAGCGGCGGCTGCGGGTCTGGCGGCCGCGCCGCGCCGCGGTCATGGGGGCGGGCACGATCGGACTGCTTGCCGCTCTCCTGCTGCGGCTGCGCGGACTCGCGGTCACGACCTTCGGCCTGACGCCGCGTCCCTACCTGAACTCCGACCTCGCCGAAGGGCTCGGAGCCCGCTACGTCTCGACGCGGGAGACGCCGATCCTGGAAGAGGCGGGCAGGGGAGGCCCCTATGACATCATCTTCGAGGCGACGGGGTTCTCCCCGGTCGTGTTCGAAAGCATGCAGGCCCTGGGCAAGAACGGAGTCCTTATCCTCTCCAGCGTCACCGGAGGAAACCGCGAGATCACCGTCCCGGCCGACAGGATCAACCTCGATTTCGTGCTGGGCAACAAGGTCCTGGTGGGCACGGTCAACGCCAACCGCGAGTACTTCGAGAGCGGCGTCGAGGACATGGCCTACGCCGAGGCGCAATATCCCGGCTGGCTTTCGAGGCTCCTGACGCACCCGGTGCGCGGGCTTGAGAACTACCGGCAGCTCTTCGAGGCCTTGAACGGCGCGAAGGGCGCGATCAAGGTCTTCTGCGAGATCGCGACTCCATGAGCGGCCGCAAGGAAAAGCTGGCGGAAGGCGTCCGTCTCGAGGAGGACGCGGCCCGCCGGCGCAACTGGAAGCGCTGGGGACCGTATCTCTCCGAACGGCAGTGGGGAACCGTCCGCGAGGATTACTCCGAGTACGGAACCGCCTGGGACTACTTCCCGCACGACCATGCACGCAGCCGCACCTATCGCTGGGGGGAGGACGGGCTGCTCGGCATCACCGACCGCGAGGGACGCCTCTGCTTCGCGCTCGCTCTCTGGAACGGGCGAGACCCGATCCTCAAGGAGCGCCTCTTCGGCCTGACCGGGTCGGAGGGCAACCACGGCGAGGACGTCAAGGAGAGCTACTTCTACCTCGACTCGACGCCGACCCATTCCTACATGAAGGCGCTCTACAAGTATCCGCAGGGGGAGTTTCCATACGCGCGGCTGGTGGAAGAGAACCGGCGGCGCGGGAAGCACGATCGCGAGTTCGAGCTCGCCGATACGGGCATCTTCGACGAGAACCGATACTTCGACGTCTTCGTGGAGTACGCGAAGTCGGGCCCGAACGACCTCCTGATCCGGCTGACCGCCGCCAACCGCGGCCCCGACGAGGCGAGGCTCGATCTCCTGCCGACGCTCTGGTTCCGAAACACCTGGTCGTGGGGGAGGACGGGGGAGGGCTACTGGAAGAAGCCCCGGATCGAAGCTCTCGGGTCGAACGCGTTCGTCGCCGAGCACGAGGACCTCGGCCTCTTCCGTTTCTTTTTCGAAGGCCGTCCCGTCGTTCCGGAGCTTCTCTTCACGGAGAACGAGACCAACGCGGCGCGCCTCTTCGGCAGCGTCAACGCGAGCCCCTACGTCAAGGACGGATTCCACGAGTACCTGGTCGGCGGGCGCCCCGGCGCGGTCAACCCGAAAGTGGTCGGAACCAAGGCGGCGGTCCTCTACCGTCTCCGGATTCCAGCGGGCCGGCAGGCCGTCGTGCGCCTGCGGCTGTCGGCCGACGCCGAGGCTTCGGGCGAGCCGTTCGGAGCCGGGTTCGATGGCGTCTTCGAGGCGCGGGTGGCCGAGGCGGACGCTTTCTACGGGGCGCGGCTGCCGGCGGAGCTCTCCGAGGAGGAGCGGCGCGTCGCGCGCCAGGCGTACGCGGGTCTGCTCTGGACCAAGCAGTTCTACCACCTCTCCGTGAAGGACTGGCTGGAGGGGGACCCCTCGCAGCCTCCTCCTCCGCCCGCGCGCCGGCACGGGCGCAACGCGGGGTGGACGCACCTCTACAACCGCGACGTCCTCTCGATGCCCGACAAGTGGGAATATCCCTGGTACGCCGCGTGGGATCTCGCCTTCCACATGGTTCCCTTCGCCCGGATCGATCCCCACTTCGCCAAGGAGCAGCTGATCCTGCTCCTGCGCGAGTGGTACATGCACCCCAACGGCCAGATCCCTGCCTACGAGTGGGCGTTCTCCGACGTCAACCCGCCGGTCCACGCCTGGGCGGCGTGGCGGGTCTACAAGATCACCGGCCCTCGCGGCAAGCGCGACCGCGTCTTTCTCGCGCGCGTCTTCCAGAAGCTCCTGATCAACTTCACCTGGTGGGTCAACCGCAAGGACCCCGAGGGCAACAACCTCTTCGCGGGCGGGTTCCTGGGCCTCGACAACATCGGCGTCTTCGACCGTTCGACGGAGCTACCGACGGGCGGACACCTGGAACAGGCCGACGGCACGGCCTGGATGGCGTTCTTCTGCGCCACGATGCTTTCCATGGCGCTCGAGCTCGCGAGCGAAGATCCCGCCTACGAAGGCGTCGCCTCGAAGTTCTTCGAGCATTTCGTGGCGATCGTGGACGCGATGAACACACTCGGCGGGACGGGCCTCTGGAGCGAGGAGGACGGCTTCTATTACGACCAGCTCCACGTCGGCGGCGAGCACATCCCGCTGAAAGTCCGCTCGATGGTCGGGTTGATCCCGCTCTTCGCGGTGGAGATCCTCGAGGAGGAGACCCTGGCGAAGCTGCCCGGCTTTCGCAAGAGGATGCAATGGTTCCTGGAGAACCGCGCCGACCTCGTCCGCCACATCTCCTACATGACCTGCTCGACCGACGCCGCGGATGCGCATCGCCTGCTCGCCATCCCTTCGCGCGAGCGTCTGGAAAAGGTCCTGCGCTACCTGCTCGACGAGAGGGAGTTCCTCTCTCCCTACGGCATCCGCGCGCTCTCCCGCGTGCACAGGGACCACCCTTACGTCTTCCGCGTGGGGGGCATGGAGCACCGGGTCGAATACGATCCGGGCGAGTCCACGACCGGGCTCTTCGGCGGCAACTCCAACTGGCGGGGGCCTATCTGGTTCCCCCCCAACTACCTCCTGGTCGAGGCCCTCGAGCGCTACTACCACTTTTACAAGGATGGCTTGAAGGTCGAGTGTCCCGTCGGCTCGGGCCAGTTCCTGAACCTTTCCCAGGTGTCCCGGGAGATCGCGAGGAGGCTTGCGAGCTGCTTCCTTCCCGACGCCTCCGGCGCGCGTCCGTGCCACGGCGGCGATCCGCGGTTCGCGAGAGATCCGCTCTGGCGCGATCTCGTCCTCTTTCACGAGTACTTCCACGGCGACACGGGGCGCGGGGTGGGCGCGTCCCACCAGACGGGGTGGACGTCGCTCGTCGTGCGGTGTCTGGAAGATCTCGCGGCCGAACGCCGGCGCTCCTCGGGGAGCCCGGGCCGCGGCCGGCGCCGGGTGTCGCGCACGGCCGCGCCCGCGCGGGCGACGGCGGCCTCATGAGCTCGACAACCGTAAGCGCGAGCGCAGGCGCGGTCACAACCGCGCCGGCCTCCCTCGCCTCCGTCCGCCGCGTGGTCGTCAAGCACCACGCCCTCGTGCGCCTCTCCCACTGGCTGAACGTGCCCCTCCTCTTCGGCCTGATCGCGACCGGTCTCTCCATCTACTGGGCGGCGCCGGTCTTCCAGCACGCGCCGGACCGGGCGACCCGCAGCACGGACTACCTGGCGGACATCGGAATCTGGGTCGTGCGGCACGTGCCCGGCTTCGCCGGAACGCGGGACCCCGGCGGCTGGGTCTACGACCGTCTTGGGATCGGGACCTTCCACCTCGCACCGGCGCTGCGGCTCCACTGGTTCTTCGCCTACCTCTTCATGGCGAACGGGCTCCTCTACGTCCTCGGGCTCGCGCTCGGAGAGGGGTACAAGGCCCTGCTGCCGCGCCTCCCGGACGTGCCGGAGGCGCTCGCGATGATCCGTTATTACGCGGGCGTGGTCCCCGCGAAGATCCTGAGGCGCCCCTGGCCTCACCCGCCGGTCGCGTCGAAATACAACGCGCTCCAGCGCGGGGCGTACTTCGCGATGCCGCTCCTGGGAATCCTGGCGATCGCGAGCGGCTGGGCGATCCACAAGCCGGTCCAGCTTCCCTGGCTGGAGAAGCTGTTCGTGAATTACAACGGCGCCCGGATCGTGCACTTCTGGGTCATGGTGGCGTTCGCCGCCTTCGTCGTCCC
>JAWOLE010000176.1:0-8795 GCA_033853815.1 Thermoanaerobaculia bacterium | reverse complement strand
GCCAGGGCCGCTCCGGCTCAAACCGCCGCTCCTCTCATTCCAAAGAACCCGACGCTGCCCGAGCTTCGCGAAGCGGCTCGCGGCTGCCGGGCCTGTCCCCTCTGGAAGCGCGGCACTCAGACGGTTTCGGAGAGGGGTCTCGCTCCGCGAGCGTCCTGTTCGTCGGGGAGCAGCCCGGCGATCGGGAGGACCTCGAAGGCAAGCCCTTCGTCGGCCCCGCGGGACGGCTCCTCGACAGGTCCCTGGCGGAAGCCGGGATCGACCGGTCGCGAGCCTACGTGACCAACGTCGTCAAGCACTTCAAGTGGGAGCCGCGTGGCAAGAGACGCATCCACCAGAAACCGAGCTCTCCGGAGATCGCCGCGTGCCGCCCCTGGCTCGACGCCGAGATCGCCGTCGTCAAGCCGAAGGTCGTCGTCTGCCTGGGCGCGACGGCGGCTCAGGCCCTCCTCGGTCCCTCCTTTCGCGTCACGAAGAACAGAGGGAAACTGGTGCGGTCCGAGCTTGCCCCCTACGTCATGGCCACCGTTCACCCGTCGTCGATCCTGAGAGCGCCGGACGACGCCTCGCGCCGGCTGGCGGCGAAAGCCTTCGTCAAGGATCTCCGCGCCCTCGCGCGCGTGCTCGAGGAGGGATGAGGGATTGGGAGCCGGGACTTTCACTCGTGCCGGCCTTTTCTTCCTCCTTCTCGTGCCCGCCGCGGTTCCGGCGCGGGCGCAGCACGTCTCGGTGTGGATCGGCGGCGGGATCGGCGGGTTCCTGACCGGAGGGGCGCGTGAGCCCAACGGGTACAAGTTCGAGGCGGGGGCCGTCAGTCTCTTCTCCGACCGCTTCCGCCTGCGCTACGTCCAGGGCTCGCTCGAGCGCTCGAGGGATCTTCCTTCCAACACCGGCGACAACGACATGGACTACTTCGGCTTCGACGCCGTCGTCACGCGGAAGACGACAGGCCTGCCCGTGGACCTCGCCGCCGGCGTCTCCAGATTCGAGGAGGCCTACCACGAGGGTTATCCCGGCCGGGACCTCGGGGGCAGCGTCTTCGTCCACCGCTGGGGACCGCACGTGTCGGCTCTGCGATCCCTCTCGTTCTGGCGCTTCTTCGAGGTCTGGGCGGAGTCCGACCTCCACTACATCCCCTACCAACCCCGGCAGCTCGTGGTGCTCGTCAACGCCGGCCTCGGCGCCCACTTCTAGGCAACGAGATTGTCAGGGAAGGGGGCGGAAGCCGATCGTGCGCGGGCAGGGACGCTGCCTGGGCTGAAGGTTGACGCGGCCGATCCGATCGGCGTTGAACTCGGTGAACCAGACATTGCCATCCGGTCCTGTCGTGATCCCGTAAGGTCCGCTCCCGGGGGTCGGCACGGGGAACTCCGCGATGACGCCGCCCGGGGTGATCCGCGCCACCTGATTCCTGTCGTATTCCGTGAACCAGAGATTCCCGTCGGGCCCCGTGGTGATGGCGGAAGGATTGCTTGCCGGCGTCGGGATCGGGAACTCCGCAATCTGACCGGAGGTCGTGAACCGTCCGATCCGGTTGGCCCCGGATTCCGTGAACCAGAGATCCCCGTCCGGACCGACCGTAATCCCGAAAGGTCCGCTCGACGCCGGAAGAGGGAACTCCGTAATCTGACCGGCCGTCGAAATGCGCCCGAGCCGGCTGGCGTCGTTTTCGGTGAACCAGAGGTTCCCGTCCGAGCCGGCCGTGATGAATCGGGACGAGCTCGCTGAGGTGGGAATGGAGAAGAAACTCACGGTTCCGCCAACTGTCATCCGCCCGATCCGGTTGTAGTACTCGGTGAACCAGAGGTTTCCGTCCGGACCGGCCGTGATCTCGACGGGCTCGGTCAGGCCCGCAATCGGGAACTCCGTGGCCGTCCCGTCGCGGGTCATCAATCCGATCTTTCCGACGAGCTCCGTGAACCAGAGGTTTCGGTCGGGACCGACCGTGATTCCGCGCACGAAGCTCTTAGGCGTGGGAACGGGGAACTCCGCGAGCTCGCCGCAGCGATTGATGCGGCCGATCCTGTCGCCATGCTGCTCAGTGAACCAGACGGCTTCGTCCGGCCCGGCGACGATGTCGGCCGGGTTGCTCCCGGAAACAGGGAGCGCGATCTCGGTGATCGTCTGCGCGGACCCGGCGGCGGCCGCCATGCCGACCGCGCCGGCCAGGAGAAGTCCCCCGAGTACGCCCCGAGCCCTCCAGGGGCTGCGCCTGCGTCCTCGCCGCGCCACGCTCTCGATTCTGCGCGCCGCCGCGCCGCGAGGCAACCGTCCCGGGAGGCTGGAGGCGGGGGTTCCTTTCGCTTCCAGGGGAAGGTTAAAGTGACTCCTCTTGGCCAGCGATTTTTGGGATTCCGCCGAGAACGTCGAGCGCTTCGCCGCGCGGGAGCCCGACGTCCGTTTGATGGAGATCATCGGCGAGTACCCGGATCCCTCGGGTATCCGTGTGCTCGATCTCGGTTGCGCGGGGGGCCGCAACACCGTGCTGCTCGCCGCGAGAGGATTTGACGTCGAGGCGCTCGACGCCTCGCCGGCCATGGTGGCGAAGACGAGGGAGCGTCTGGCGGCGATCCTGGGCGCCGGGAAAGCCCAGCGGCTCGTGCGCGTCGGGCGCATGGATGATCTCTCCCGGTTCAGCGACATGAGTTTTGACCTCATCGTCGCGCTCGGCATTTACCACTGCGCGCAGAGCCGCGCCGAGTGGGACCGTTCGCTTGCGGAGACCGTGCGCGTGCTCAAGGCGGGCGGCCGGCTCCTCGTCTCCGTGTTCACTCCCGAGACCGACCTGACCGGCCGGGGAATCCGCGCCGTTCCCGGCGAGCCCGACCTCTATGAGGGTTTCGACAGCGGCCGCCACGTCCTCGTGGACGCCGCCGGGCTGGACCGCGAGATGGCGCGGTTCGGCCTCTTGCCTCTCCAGGAGACCCGGACCGCGCGGCCCAGGGTCGAAACGGGGCGCCGTGTCTCCGCCAACGGGCTGTACCGAAAGACCTCTTGACGCAGACACACCCGCTTTCAAGGCCTTGAGGACGATCGGATAGAGTCACCGCCATGGACCTCGACAGCGCTCAGGAAACGGTCAGAAACTTCCTCGTCCTCTACGGTATCCGGATCCTCGGCGCCCTCGTCATTCTCGTCGTCGGGGCGCTGGTGGCCAGCTGGGCCGGCAGACTCTCGGAGCGGTGGCTGGAGGAGCACAAGGCGGAGCCTCCGATCCGCAAGCTCATCGTGCGGGTCGTCAAGCTCCTCATCTTCGCTCTGGCCGTCATCCTGGCGCTGGACAAGTTCGGGGTCCAGATCGCTCCGATCGTTGCCGCTCTCGGCGTGGCTGGCGTCGGGCTCGGCCTCGCGATGCAGGGGATGCTCGGCAACCTGGTTGCCGGCCTGACCATCATCTTCACCAAGCCCTACCGGGTCGGCGAGTACATCGAGTTGCTCAACGTCTACGGGCAGGTTACCGACATCGAGCTGTTTTCGACCAAGCTGATTCACCCCGATCGTTCCGTCGTCACCGTACCCAACCGGAAGATCATTGGCGAGATCCTTCACAACTACGGCACGATCCGGCAGCTCGCCCTCACCGTCGGCGTGGCCTACGGAGCGGATCTCTCGCAGGCCCTGTCCGTCGTTAACGAAATCCTTCAGGGGAACTCGCGCGTGCTCAAGGATCCCGCTCCGGTCGTCGGCATCAGCACGCTCGGCGAGTCTTCCATCAATATCTCGGTCCAGCCGTGGGTCAAGGTCGACGACTACGTTCCGGCGCAGCTGGAGCTCTACCAGGCCATCGTCGAGCAGTTTCGCGCCAGGAAGATCGACATTCCATTCCCGCAGAGCGAGATTCGGCTGCTGGGCGGCCCCGCGGCCGCGCCATAGGGCACGGCTATGCGCGACCCTACACCTTCACCAGGACCTTGAGGGCTTCGCGCTTGTCCATGGCCGCGTATCCGCGAGGAATCCCCGCGAGATCCACCGTCATGTCGAAAACCGGCGAAGGGTCGAGCGTACCCGACAGGACGTCGTCCATCAACTCGGGCATGTAGGCGCGCACCGGGGCAGGGCCGCCGCGCAAGGTGAGATTCTTGAAGAAGAGCTCCATCACGTCCAGCCCCGCCTCGACCACGCCGTGCGGAACCCCGACGTACCCGATCGCGCCGCCCGGCCTCGCGATCTGGATCGCCGTGCGCATCGAGGACGCCGCCCCGACGCATTCGAGAACGTGATCGGCGCCCCCTTTGGTCATTTCGAGGACCTCGTCGGCGGATGACTGGACCCGGTCCGAGACCAGATCGGTCGCGCCGAAGGCGCTGGCCTTCGCGAGCCGGTCCTCGTGGTGACCCACCGCGATGATGCGCTCGGCTCCGAGCCGTTTGGCCGCCAGAACCGAGCAGAGGCCCACCGCTCCGTCTCCGATCACGACGCAGGTAACGCCTTCCTGCACGCCGGCACTGAGGGCGGCATGATGGCCGGTGCCCATCACGTCGGTGAGGGGAAAGAGCGCCTCCAGGAGCCTCTCGTCTCCTTTGACGCGATCGGGGATCCGCACGAGCGTGCCATCCGCGAGCGGCGCGCGCACGGCCTCGCCCTGCGCCCCGTCGAGCTCCTGTCCCCAGAAGTTGCCTTGCACGCACGACGTCTGCAGTCCCTTCCGGCAGAACTCGCACGTGCCGTCCGAAATCGCGAACGGGGCGATAACGAGGTCACCGGGCCTCACATGCCGGACCTCGCTGCCGACCTCCTCGACGACGCCCATCGGCTCGTGCCCCGTGCGCCATCCGTCCTGATATTCCTGCTGGCCGCGGTAGAACCAGAGGTCCGATCCGCAGATCGCCGTGTGCGTGATGCGGACGATCGCGTCGGTGGGTTGCTGGATACGCGGGTCGGGGACTTTCTCCATCCGAATGTCGTGGGCGCCGTGAAAAACAGCCGCTTGCATTTCGGCTCCTCCAAGTTGAGGGCATGGATTCAAACACCCTTCGCATCACGGAAATCCTCGGGCGTCTGTTCGCCCTCAATAGTGCGAGGGCATCTGGTGATTTTCACACGAGTGCCCGAGAGTTGCTGGCTGAGGATGGTCCGATCCGCCGAGGAACTTCGTGACCTGGCCCAGTCCTTGGGTGCCGCGGCCGTCGTGGTCGAAACAACCCGTCGGTCATCGAGCGAGCGGACCAGTTTCTACTTCCGCCGCACGTTCCCCGGCGGAGCAGTTTCAAAACCACGGGACCAAAATCGGCCCGAGAACCCTCCGTGGCGGACTGACACTCTCCGTTGATCGCCCAACTTCCAGTCCGGGTGAACCCTGCTGATTCAAGCGAATCATGCGGTGCCTGGCGACCGAGTGATACAGCCATCTCACGGCCCATGAAGAGGTGGGTTGTGAGTTCGCGTGTCATGAGGTTCGCTGTTGGTGTTCCGCTGCCGTCACGCATGCGCAGGCTCAGGGCTACGATCGCGGCAGGGACGCTTGCTTGCGCCTCTGGCCTGGCCTCTCTGGACGGCGGGCCGAGCGGTTCGGCAGGAAAGTCTCCGCCAGATGGCTCGGTTGATTTGATCCTCTACGGTGATACCCGGGGCGGCGTGTTTCAGAATGTCATCGAAACAGGAGTGCCGGCGAGCGCGAAGGCGATACACACGGCCCTAGCGAAAGCCATCGGGTCGGGCCGCTATGCGCGCGAGCGCGCGGTGCTCTTTCTCGGCGACGCCGTATATCTGGGTGGATGTCCGAATTACTGGACCAAAGACTTCTTCCCGGCACTGTCGCACCTGTGCCCGGCGCTCTGCGCCGAAAGCGTCGGCTCGGACTCGAGGCGCCCATTGCAGTTTTACCCGTTGATCGGCGACCATGAGACTTTCCGTTTGCCCACCAACGCTGACGACGACACCGATGACAGGTGTCCGTGGACTCCCGCGATGGCACGTGAGCTCGCGATGCCGCCCCGGGACGATAAGACACTTGTATCAGTCGATAACCGCGACTGCAGGATCTATGGAGTCCTCGAATCGGTCTGCCCATCGATCATCGAGCACAGGCAGACATCCCATCCCAACTACGCTGATTGCGTGGAGTGCACGTATCAGGAGCTCGAACTCCACGGGAATCGACACCTTTGGGCATTTTCGAAGAGGTACTTTGGCGGGCAGCGGTTTGCGCCATTCAAGAAGGCCTACTTCGCCGACCACGGGAATTCGCTCGGCCCGACCTGGTACTCGATTGACTACACACTCACCGGCGGTGGGCGAGAACGCATGCTGCGGGTGCTGATGTTGGACAGCCAGACGCCGCCCGGCCTCGAAGCCGGGGGGCGTTGGATTCATGGCCACAGGGTTGGCGGCCAGTCTCAACTCGACTGGATTCATCAGAAGATCGGCGCGATGCCGGCGGGGGCTCTCCTGGTCCTCGTCAGCCACCAGCCTCCTGCCTCGGGCAGCATACCGGAGAGGCTGTACGAGAGGGCCGTGAGGGCGGCGATCGAGCATGGAGTTCGTCTGGTCGCGATCGCAGGGGGTCACATCCACAACTTCGCACAAGGTGCCGTCGACCTGCAGGTGCGCGGCTGCGCGCCGCAGCGAATCGTCGCGACGATCGCTGGCGATGGTGGTGCGAGGGACTTCGACGCACAGGACAGGATTCGCCTCGAGGACGTGTTTCGGGGCATGAGAATCGGGTCCTCGGTGACGGTGACGCCGAGCGAGCCATCGTGGCGTCAGGGGACAGACGCGGCGAGTGTTGCCTTCGGTGTTCTCCATGTCACGCCGGCGACTGCCACGTATTCTGTCAAGGAATTCAAGCTCAAGGGCTCGGCAACCCGACAGGCTACAGTCCACGAGAAGGCGCAGCTGGAGGCGATGCACGCGATGCGCCCACTCACGGCGCGAGCGGCGCAAGACGTCGTGTACGAGACGGTCAGGACGACCGCCGGTCCTGCCTGGCCTGACGTCGAGATACAGCTCGATTCGCCGCCTCCGTGCCCGGTCCCGGGTCGGCGCTGAGGTCTTGTACCCGCTCCAAACGCGACGTACGTCGGCGTAGATGAAGAGGGGGGTTGCATGAGCTCACCCGGGCACAGACGGACTTCCTCTTCACGATCACGAAGTCATCTCGCGAAACATGGTGGGTGGCGCGCGGTGCAAGCTCCGCAGGGTTGACGCAGGACCCGCCGGATCGGGCACCTAGCGGGCGTTGCGCTCGGCGGCGAGCAAGGACCGTATCCCGGCGTGAAGGCCCTCGGGGGAGAGGCCGCCGAAGCGGAGGAACAGACCCTCGTCCCGCGCCGGCCGGACGCGATAGGTGCTCAGGAGCGCGAGGTCGAGGGAGCCGTCGGAGGCGATCGCGCGGACGCGGGACGCCGCGTCGTGGCGGATCAGGAGGTGAAGTCCGGCCGGGTTGGCCGGCCAGCTCCAGCCGCGAGCCGCGAGCGGGGAGAGCCCCTCCACGAGCTCGGCGCGCTTGGCCCCGTAGGCCGCGCGCATGCGGCGCACGTGGGAGGCGAAGTGTCCTTCCTCGAGGAACAGGCTCGCCGTCATCTGCGGGAGCGCCGGGGTGAAACCATCGAGCTGCGTGCGGAGGCTCGCCAGGGGCTCGACGAGGGCCTCCGGGACGACTGCGTATGCGAGGCGGAGGGAGACGAACATGGCCTTGGAGAGCGTCCCGAGGTAGATCACCCGGGCTCCGGGATCGAGGGTTTGCAGCGCCGTCAGTGGCTCTCCCTCGTATCGAAAATCGCCGTCGTAATCGTCCTCGATCACCCACGCGTCCCGCCGTTCCGCCCAGTCGAGAAGCGCCATCCTCCGCTCCAGGCTCAAAGCGACACCGGTCGGATACTGGTGCGATGGCGTGACATAGGCGAAGCGCGCTCGCGGAGCTCGGCGAAGGCCGGCCTCGACGTTCAGACCTTCGCGGTCCACCGGCACCGGGACGACCGAGGCGCCCCCGAGTTCGAGCGCCGCGCGAGCGCCCGGGTAGCCGGGGTCCTCGATCCAGGCGGCGTCGCCGCGGTCGAGGAGCAGGACGGCGAGCGCGTGAAGCGCCTGCTGGATGCTGCCGAAGACAACGATCTGCTCGGGCCGGGACCGGATGCCGCGCTGCTGAGCGAGGGACCGCGCGATCGCGGTCCGGAGAGCGGGCACTCCGCGAGGATCGGCAAAGTTCATCGCGTTGGTGCCCTGCTCGCGGGCGATGCGGGCCTGGAGCCGCAGCCAGATCCTCCAGGGAAAATCAGCGGTGTCCGCGATGCCGGCGTTGAAGGGCCGGGGCTTCGCCGGCTCGCGGCAGGCAGCGTTGGCGGCGGCCTCGAGCCCGCGTCGCGATCCGGCCGGCGATCGCCGCGCCTTCCCCTCGTCGCCCGGCGCCGTCAGCCGCGCCGCGCGGGCCGAGACGAATGTCCCGCGGCCGACAGAGCGGTCCAGGAACCCTTCCTCGGTCAGCTGGGCGAAGACCTCTTCGACGAGCCCCCGCGAGACGCCGTAGTCGGCGGCCGCCTGCCGACTCGACGGCAGCCGTTCCCCCGGCGCGAACACGCCCTCCAGCACGGCGGTTCGGAGCGCCCGGTAGACGTCGCGGCGCCGCGCCCGGCCGGTTCGCACCGGCGGCAAGAGCGCCCCCCGCGACGGACGTGCCATCGTCACCTCCCAATGGTCCATTTTATTTGACGAAAACGGCACTCGACAACGAACCAATTCACTCATAGCTTGGCGCCGTTCGAGGCCGTTCCTTTTTCGGGAGGATCCGATGGAAAGACTTTCGACTCTCGTGTTCGCGGCGGCTCTCGCGTCGTCCGCGGCGGCGGCCGGGCCCGGCC
>JAWOLE010000175.1:0-3986 GCA_033853815.1 Thermoanaerobaculia bacterium | reverse complement strand
CGAAGGCTGGAGATCGCTCACCGATTGAAAACCGTACTGGATCGCAGACCCGCACTTGACCACTGCGTCGCTGAGTGCATTCTGGTGGATGAAATCCAGGACTGTCTTCCTGAAGAAGTGGAGCTGTGTAGACGGCCACGTGTTTCCGGAGTGTTTTGACCCTTGAGGTCGAGGCGGCGCGGGAGCCGGTTGAGGGCGGTCGGGTTCACAGTTTGATGCCGGTGAGGGGGTCGCGGCGGCGTTGGTTCCAGCGTCGGACCAGGTCGGCCCGATCCTGGTCGCCCAGGTATCGGTCGATGCAGGAAGCGAAGCTGGGCACGTTCCAGCCTCTGCGGGCGAGGAATTCGTCCATGGTGCGCACGTGGGCGCGCCACCGCGCAGTGAGCTCCGTTTCGCCGTGTAACTGAAGCAGGGGCTTGATGAGAGCGAGGTCGCGATGCCACCGGAGGGTCATGGGCCCGCCGTGGATGTTGCGCCATTCGCGCGCGGCCCACTCGAGCCAGCGTTGCTCCGGCGTTTGGGTGCGTGGCGCGTTCGCGGGGACGTCGAGCCTCAACTCGAGCTGCTTGGCCATCAGCTGCGCTTGGGTTTCTTCGCCTTTGCTGGCGTGGAAGACGGCTCACCATCGACGTCGAGGGAGTCCTTGGCCCGCCACGATTCGGCGTCGATGTCGATGACTTGGAGGTGCTGGACGAATCGATCGACGAGCGCAGCCACGCACGCCGCGCCAGGGAAGACGGTGCCCCACTTCTTGAAGGCGAGGTTGGTGGTGATCACGGTCGAACGCTGTTCATGGCGCCGGCTGATGACGTTGTAGAGGAGGTCCGCGGCGCGGCTGTCGCAAGGCAGGTATCCGATCTCGTCGATGATCAGCAGATCAGGCCGGGTGTAGCGCCGGAGACGTCGCTCCAGCGCCGGAAGCGACTCCTGCTTCATGAGGTCCCCCAGGGCCGCCGCCAGGGTGGTGAAGCGTACGGTGTAGCCCTTGGAGAGCGCGGCCTGTCCGAGGTTCTGGGCAAGAGTGGTCTTGCCGACGCCGGACTGCCCGCGAAGGAGCACGTTCTGGCGTTGGTCGACGAAGGCGAGCGTGGAGAGTTCCTCGTAGAGATCGCGGTCGATGGAGCGCGGATGGGACCAGTCGAAGCGGTCGATCGGCTTGAAGACGCCGAGGGTGGCGGATCGGGTGCGGCGGGCCAGGTTCCGTTCGTCGCGGACGCGGCGTTCGAGCTTGACCAGTTCCTCGCACGTCTGCACCGGCGAGGCCCGGGCCTTGGTCATCTGAGCGAAAAGCGCGCGCAAGGCCTCGCCGGAAGCCCGGAAGCCCAGGGCACGCAAGGCCTCAATCACGTCGTCGTTTCTTGGCATCGTAGGTCTCCAGGTCGTGGGGGATGACGTCGCGATCGGGGACGTGATCGCCGAGCACGACGTCGAGTGGCGGGGTGCGGCCCTCGGCTCGCCGCCGTTGCTCGCAGATCTGAGCGAGGGCTCCGACGTCGTGGGAGCCGCGGGCGAGGGCGAATTCCACGGCCTGGGCGAGGCTGTCCTTCCCGTAGAGGTCGAGGATCCGCAAGGTCGCCGCAGTCAGGCTCCCGACGTTGCGGCCGGCCTCCACCCAGGCCTCGAAGAGGCGCGAAACGGCCGGGACTTCGCGCAGCAGGCGATCGCGTCCCTTGGGTTCCTCGGCGCCAGGTTTCGACTTGAGGATCTGTGCCCGGTGCCGAGGCTCCTCGATGCACCGCCTGCGGCCCCAACAGCGGTCGTGGTGGGCGACCTCGGTCGCGCGGTCCAGTACGCGCACCTGGCGATCGTCCGCGACCACGGTGACGACGCGACCGGCGTGTTCGGGCGGGACCGAGTACAGGTTGGTGTCGAAGCGGACGAACGCGGTCTTGTCCACAGCGGCGGGCAGCACAAGGTCCGTCGAGGGGGCGGGATTGGGTAGGGAGAGCAACCTCGACTTCTCTTCGACGAAGCAGTCGGCGACGGTGCGCGGCGCCAGGGTCGGATGAGGTCGAGGGTGGGCGATCTGGGCGATGAATTCGGCGAGCTCCCGGTTGCCTTGCTCGATCGAGCGGATGCGGCGGCCGGCGAGGAAACGTTCGCGCAAGTACCGGATGGCGCGCTCGACGCGCCCTTTCTGGTTGGCCGCGCGCACGGCGCACAGCCGCAACGCCACCCGGTAGTGACCGGCCAGCTCGAGCAGGAGCGGATGAAAACGTACCGCGTCACCCGCGCGCTCGAGGACCACCACCTTGGCGTTGTCGAAGAGCCATTGCCGCGTCGTGCCCCCGAAGAAGGCGCAGGCGCGACTGAGCGATCGCAGCAGGGAGTAGACGGTCGTGTCGAAGACGAATTCGCCCCAGAGCGCCCGCGACCAGGACAACACGGCGACGAAGAGCCACAGCGATCGCTCGCCCCCCGGCACGGGAACCTTTCCAACGTGGGCCCAGTCGATCTGGGTCTGCTCCCCGATCAAGGGGTCGACGCGCAGGTACACCTCCCGGCGCGGGGCGGGGCGCACGGTGGCGACGTAGCGCCGCAGGGTGCGGACCGAGCCCGCAAATCCACGCTCCCGGAGCATGTCGTGCAGCCGCGTGGCCAACAGCGTCGGGTAGACCTTCAAGGTCTGCGCAATGAAGCCGGCGTATGGTTCGACCCGCCGCGGACGGGGAGGAAGCGGCGGGCGCGGTTCCAAGAGCCCCAGCACCCGGCGTACCGCCTCCTCGTGCACACCCAGTTGAGTGGCCACCGTCCCCACCGGCCAGTGCTCGGCGAAGAAGAGCCGGCGGATTTCCGTCTCCACCGACAGCGGAAGGCTCATCTCGCCCGCTCCAAAGAAGAGGAATGGAGGACGAGTTGGTGAAGAGACCGGAAATCGCCGACGCCGCCGAGGCGGACGCCCCGCGCCAGGGCTCGGCGGGGCGCGACCTCAACGTCGAAGTACAAGGACCTCGCGCCGCTTCCGAGCTCGTCGGTGAGGCCGAGGCAGAATCCAGCTTCCCTCGCGTCCACACACAACACAGCGCGCAAGCGCTCGCCCAGCCAGAGCGACAGCCCCGTGAGGAGCGGCGCCAGCGAATGCTCGTGCGCTGGCAGTGGGCTCGGCGGCAGCGCCGCCCGGAGCAACTCGTTCGGCCCGTGCACCAGCAGGATTCGGGTCCGTGTCCGCGTCGGGACGATCGCCACCGTGTACGGATGCATCTGCGTCTCTCCCGCCACCGACCTCGGGAGCGCCGGAAATCGGCGCCGCCGCGTCGTTCGGCGGAACGCAGATCGTCAGAGAAGCAAATTTTCCTCTACCCTGATCTGTCACGCGCAGCCTGCGCTCCCGCAACCTCGCCCGGTATTCGCGCTGGCGCTTGCGGTGGTCCTCGATCAGATCGCACCGGTCGAGGCTCGCCTCGTACCGGGCACGGGCTCGGCGCCGGATAGCGCCCTGGCTCTCCTTCTGGCACTGGTGCCCGCAGTAGCCCTGTCCCCGGTAGTGGGGCAGACACACGAAGAAGCGGCCCTTGCAATGGCCGCAGATCAACTGCACGAATGGGACGCGATCTTCCACCCGCTCCGCGCGGATGGAGAAAAAGTGGACCTGAGCTCAACTCCGAACGACAGTCGCTCCGTCACCCGCAGTCCGGGGGTCGAGGTTTCGAGTGCCTCGGCCCCCATTTCTTCTCACCCGCACCAGCCGATCTTCCCAACGCCACTGGCGGCGCCAACTTCCTGTCCACCTCGACCCCGACGGTCAAAACGACCCGGATCCGTGTGGCCGTTCACATCGCACCCGAGGATGCAATCGCAGGGCCTCGCGCACCGCGGTCCGGCTTCGGCGCAGAGTCAGCCATCGCCGCTGCCGGGCCGGTGGCAAGAAAGGGAATTCTTCCCTATCTGTCCGGGACGCGGGCCATCGGAGGCCGTCAGCCAATTCAAGTCTTGATGATGAAACGCACCGAGGCGTTGACCGGCCGGGTCTCCGATCCGCCGGTGTT
>JAWOLE010000174.1:0-5627 GCA_033853815.1 Thermoanaerobaculia bacterium | reverse complement strand
CTTCTCGCGCCGTCCGGCGGAGAGGTCGTCCACGACGACGACGCGGTGGCCGTCGTCGGAGTGCCGCTTCGCCATGTGCGAGCCGATGAATCCGGCGCCGCCTGTCACCAGGATGTTCATAGAATTCCGCAGGTCTCATGATAACCGCGCCAGACAAGCGCCTGCGCTTCGATCCGAGGGCCCTCGGCCTGAAGAAAGCCCCCCGTTCGTTCTTCCAGCGGGACACCGTGGCAGTGGCCAGGAGTCTCGTCGGAGCGTGGTTTGCCAGGCGCTATCGGAGAGCCTGGTACGGCGGTCGGATCGTCGAGACCGAGGCCTACCTGGGACAGAAAGACGCCGCAGCCCATTCCTGGAAAGGGAGGAGAACCCCGCGGGTCGAACCGATGTACGCCGACGGCGGCACGCTCTACGTCTTCTTCGTGTACGGGATGCACTACTGCGCCAACATCGTAACGCGCGGGCCAGGGGAGCCCCAGGCCGTGCTCCTGCGGGCGGCCGAGGGGCCCGGCGGCGCGCCCGAACGTCTGCTTTCGGGCCCTGGCCGCCTCTGCGCGGCTCTCGGCGTGACGGGCGGGGCGAGCGGGCTCGACCTCGTTACGGGCAAGGAGTTCCGCGTCTTTCTCCCGCGCGGCCGAAGGTCTCCGCTCGGCGTTTCGCGCCGGATCGGCGTGGACTACGCAGGCGAGGCGGCGTCGTGGCCGCTGCGGTTCTTCGACCGCCGCTCGCCGGCGGTCTCGGGACGAAAGAACAGGGTCTGGCAGGCTGCACGGCCGAGAACCTCGAAGACCGGGGGCTCAAGCCAGGGTCCTTGAAAACTCTCGGCGACCGCGGCAGCCGAAAGTCTCAGGGCCTGGATTTCCAGCGGATCACGCCGTCCTTGCGGAGGCGCTGAAAGATCATCAGGACCTCCAGCTCCCGGATGGGCGAGATCTTGATGATGGACTTGACGTCCCATTGGCCGTTGATCCGGGACAGGACGAACCCCTCGTGAGGCGAGAAGGTGCGCTCCGTCAACTCGGGAATGGAGACGGCGAGCTCCGGCACCTTGTCCCCGGTGACCCCTTCACGCTCGAGGACCAGCCGGATCTCGCGTTCGGCGTCCCGGACCGCCTCGGCCGCGCGTCCGTCGGCGGGGTCGAGGTCCGACGCCACCTTGAACATGCGGTATGCCGCTTGGGGGTCTTCCTTCAGCGAGGCCTTTCCGCGCTCGAGGAAGTGCTCGACCTCCGTCTCGACCGATCCGCTGCCGAGGGCGATGACCTTTCGGACCTGCGGGGCGGCTTCCAGCAGGGCCATGGTGCCGTTGGAGAGGCCCTGGTAGACGAACCGCGCGACCGTGAACTCGGCGTTGTGCGTCTGGAGAGCGATCGCCTCGATCGTGCGTTGCCCATCGATGTGGGGGACGACGAGCTTCTCGCGCTCGGGAAGCTCGTCCAGGTTCAGAGGTCGGGTGATCATCGGGACGACCGCACCGTCGGGAATCCGGGCGCGGATTCGCTTCCACTCGTCGTAGCGC
The DNA here is from genome assembly GCA_033853815.1 of Thermoanaerobaculia bacterium. GTDB lineage: Bacteria > Acidobacteriota > Thermoanaerobaculia > UBA5066 > Gp7-AA6 > JAWOLE01. The sequence goes on along the minus strand of JAWOLE010000174.1, from coordinate 4,111 downwards.
TGGAGGCCTTCGAGGATGATTCCCGTCAGGTCGAGCGAGAGGGGGACCATCTTCAGGTCCGGCTGATCGCCGTCGATGAACTCGAAGGTGCCGTCTTCCCAGAGGAAGACGTCGTAGATAGATTCCTCCGCCTTCCGGCGCAGCAGGCGCAACAAGTCCGTTTCCGAAATGGCGTTGATCATCACGAGGATCCGCCCGAGCAGGATCTTGGACTCCTCCTGCACTTCCATCGCCTTCTTCAGTTCCTCCTCCGTGATGTAGCCGTGGGAGACGAGGAAGTGGCCGAGGTACTCGCGCTGCTCGGAGGAGGAGGTGGAACTGATGCGGCCCTTCGAGAAATGGAGGCGCTTCTGGACACCATGCCTTTCGATGACGAGAGTCCCGGTCTTCTGGCCCAAGGCCAGCCACTGCAGCAGCTCGGAGAGCTGCATGGTCTTCAGATTTCCTGAAATCCCCACCAGTTGCCCAAGATTGTAGCGCGATGGACGTCGGGAATCGGAAACCGGAAATCGGACGGCTTCCGGACGGTTCCCGGTTACCGATTCTCGGCTCGGGTCACTCCATCGGGGGGTTGTAGGCCGGGATGCCGGTAACGGCCTCGCCGATGACCAGGGTGTGGATGTCGTGGGTGCCCTCGTAGGTGTAGACGCTCTCGATGTTGGCGAGGTGACGGAAGACCGGGTACTCGTTGACCACTCCGTTGGCGCCAAGGGTCTCCCGGGCGAGCTTGGCGCACTCGCGGGCCACCCAGACGTTGTTCCTCTTGGCCAGCGAGACGTGGTGCGGCCGCATCGTGCCGGCGTCCTTCATCTTGCCGAGGCGCCAGGCGAGGAGCTGCCCCTTGGTGATCTCCGTCACCATCCAGGCCAGCCGCTCCTGTACGAGCTGGTGGGACGCGATGGGGCGGTCGCGCCACTGCTTGCGGCTCTTGGCGTAGTCGAGCGCCGCCTGGTAGGTGGCCATGGCGCTTCCGATCGCGCCCCACGCAATGCCGTAGCGGGCCTGCGTCAGGCAGGAGAGCGGCCCCCTCATGCCCTGCACGCCGGGCAGCAGGTTCCCGGCCGGGACGCGGCAGTCCTCGAAAGCGAGCTGAGACGTGACGGAGGCGCGAAGGGACATCTTCCCTTTGTGCTCGAAGGTCGAGAACCCCTTCGTCCCCTTCTCGACGAGGAAGCCGTGGACGACGCCACCGAGCTTCGCCCAGACGACCGCGACGTCGGCGATCGAGCCGTTGGTGATCCATGCCTTGGCTCCGTTCAAGATGTAAGAGTCGCCGTCCTTCCGGGCGGTCGTCCGCATGCTGGAGGGGTTGGATCCGAAATCGGGCTCCGTCAGGCCGAAGCAACCCACAGCCTGCGCGGTCGCGAGCTTCGGAATCCACCGGTCCTTCTGCTCCTGCGACCCGTAGGTGTGGATCGGGTACATGACCAGCGCGGACTGGACCGATACGAAGGAGCGCAGGCCGGAGTCGCCGCGCTCGAGCTCCTGCATGATGAGGCCGTAAGCGACGTTGTCGAGCCCCGGGAGGCCATAATCGGAGAGGGTCGCCCCGAAGAGGGACATCCGGGCCATCTCCGGGACGAGCTCCCTGGGAAAGCGCCCTTCCCAGGCCGCGTCCTCGATGATCGGCAGGACTTTCTCTTCGACCCATCCCCGCACGGTGTCGCGGATGAGCCGCTGCTCCTCATCGAGCAGAGACTCGACGTCCATGTAATCGACTGCTTCCAAAGTTGGGCTCCTTTGCTTCGAGCCGCGATCGTAGCTCAAGTGAATGACTGGGGGATGGGGAGACTGGGGGACTGGGAGAAGACGCACCGGCGGCCTCCCCCGGTCCCCCATGTCCCCGGTCTCCCAGTCCCTCGATCGAAGCACGGGCGGCCGCCTTCGCGAGATCGTTGAAATAGACTCTGATGCCGAATGAGCGTCTTCATCGGCGGTTCGGCGTACAACATGGTGCGGGACATCGCCGACGGCTTCGTCGTGGTCAGCGAGCGCACGTTTCGCAACTACGGCCGCAAGGAGCTGGCCGATTTCGCGCAGGAGATCAACCGCCTTCTCCAGGAGGTCCGCTCCGCCCAGCCCGATTCCTCGGACATCCCCGCGGTCCAGAAGAGGCAGCGGAAAATGCAGCGGCTGCTCCAGGCCCTGACGCTCGCCAACGCCGCCGTCGCCCGAAGGTAGCAGATGCTCGTCCGAAGGCTCGGGCGAAAGATCGTGACCTCGATCAGGGGCCTCGCGCCCGGGCTTCGGATGCGCTCCGACTGGGACCGCCGGGCTCGCGAGGACGCGCAGCACTTCATCGCCTGCGGCCATTCCGAGACGGACGAGGCCTTTTGGAAGTCCGGCGAGCGCGACCTCGACCTGCTGGTCCTGCACGACATCGAGCTCGACCCGGGCGCGCGCGCCCTGGAGATCGGCTGCGGCCTGGGGCGGATCCTCAGGCCGCTCTCGGAGCGCGTGGAAAAGGTCTTCGGCGTCGACATCTCGGCCGAGATGGTCGCGCGGGCCAGGCGGGCGCTGGCCGACCGCCGGAACGTCGAGGTCTTCGTGACACGCGGAAAGCTGCGCAATTTCGCGAGCGCGTCGCTCGACTTCGTCTACTCCTTCATCGTCTTTCAACACATCCCGACCAAGAAGGCGGTCGCACGGTATCTGCGCGAGGCCGCGCGGGTCCTCAAGGGGAGAGGCGTCTTTCGATTCCAGGTGGACGGCCGTCTGCGCCCGGCGAACTCGCGGGTCGACACGTGGCTCGGTGTGTGGTACGAACCGGAGGAGCTGCGCCGGGAGCTGACGGCCAGCGGCTTCTCGGTCGAAGACCTCTGGGGGGAGGGAACGCACTACCTCTGGGTCACGGCGATGCGCGAGAACCGCCCCGGTGTCGCGGAATCGCATGCAGCTCGCGTGCGGCGCCGCGCCTGGCAGCGCGAGTCGCTCGAAGCCTTGCTCGAGCGGCTGAATCTCGGCGGCGCAGACGGCGTCGATGAGGTCCTTTCCGGGCGACGTTCCCTGCGGCAGCTGGCGGACCGCTTCCTCGCGGAGAACAGCCGCCTGGAGCCGGAGGATTTCGTGCGGAAGGCGTACCGGGTCATCCTGGGCCGCGAGGCGGACGCGGACGGCCTCGCCTTCTACGCGAAGGAGATCGCGAGCGGGATTCCTCCCTCGAACACCGTGGACTGCCTGCTCTCCTCCTCGGAGCTCGAGGACCGCCTGCGGCCGTTGGCGGTCGGCTGATGCGGGTCCGGCTCCGCGAGGGCGTCCTTGCGGCCATCTTCTTTCTCTTCGCGACCGTCCTCTTCACGTGGCCGATCGGCGCGCACGTCGCCGACGGATTGGGGGACATCTGGGACGCGAAGTTGAACGCCTGGATCCTGCACTGGGATTTTCACCAGGCCTTCTCCGATCCCATCCATCTCTACGACGCGAATATCTTCTATCCGGACCGCTACGCGCTCGCTTTCTCGGAGAACCTCCTCGGCGCCGCTCTCTTCGCTTTTCCCTTCTACGCCGCCGGGATGTCGACCCTCGCGGTCTACAACATCGTGTTCCTTCTCGGCATGTTCCTGTCCGCGATGGGCGCCTGGGCGCTGGCGCGCGAGGTCACCGGCGATCCGCTCGCCGCGGCGGTAGCCGGCGTCGTCTACGCCTTCTGCCCCTGGCGCATCGCGCAGATCCCGCACATCCAGTTCCAATGGGGTGCCTTCCTGGCGCTCGCGCTCCTCTTTCTCCTGCGCTGGCTCGACGGCGGCAGGCGGCGCGATCTCATCATCTTTTCGATCTGCTTTGCCTGGAACGCCCTGTGCAACGTCCACTATGCGCTCTTCTCCGGATTCCTCGTCGGTGTCGTGCTCGCCTTCGAGGGGCTCGGGGCGGGCTGGCGCGCCTTCCGGTCACGCTTCTTCGGGACCCTCGTCGCGATGGCCGCGGCCGCCGCCGTCGTGCTTCCTCTGCTCGCACCTTACGCCGTAGCGTCGAAGCTCTACGGGATGCAGAGGGGGACGGAGGAGATCGGTGTCTTCTCCGGCGTCTGGACGGACTTCCTGACGGCCGGAGGGCAGAACAAGCTCTATGCCCCGTTGACGCAGAAGTGGGCCAAAGCGGAAGGAGAACTCTT
>JAWOLE010000173.1:0-5172 GCA_033853815.1 Thermoanaerobaculia bacterium | reverse complement strand
CATTCGTGCACGCCCGACGCGACTCTGGCGTCCGCGGCTCAGGCCATGCAGCAGTACGACTGCGGTGCCCTGCCCGTGCTCGACAACGCCGGCCGGCCCGTTGGAATCCTGACCGATCGGGACGTATGCCTGGCAGTCGCCCGCAGGAACCGCTTCCCGGCGGCGATCCGCGTGCGCGAAGTCATGACGCACGATCCTTTCACCTGCGCTCCGGGAACCGACCTCGCCTACGCCCTGAAGGTCATGACGGCCTGCCACATTCGCCGTCTCCCGGTCGTCGATCCGAAGGGGAGGCTCGTGGGAATCGTCACCGCGAGCGACATCGTGTCGGCGATCGGGGACGCCCCCGAATCCGCCCTGCCACTCCTCAGCGGCCTTGCGGCAGTGGCCCGGAGGCGGACTCAGTCGGAGAACCCGGGCGAAACGGTCTCACCGCACTGAAGCCGCCGGCCATCCTCTCTTGAATGGCGGACTCGGCGAGTCCGCAAAGTGTATAACATAGACCTGACCCCACGGTCAGGTCTCATCGGCTCGCCTGGCCCACTGCCACAGACCGTTCGTCACTGGGGCCGGGAGCCGATGGCCGAGCTGACGCGCCGCGAGCACGATCTGCCCCCGGTGGTGGCCCTCATGGGCGACGAAATAGGCGAGGACGTGCCCTACGTCGAGCGGCAGGTTGCGCCACGCATAGGCCGCCGTTGGCGGAATCTGGCCGTCATTCTCGAGCCCCAGGGCGAGCAGGTCGGCGATCCCGCGGCCGCTGCGTTTCAGAGCTCGGACGAGTTGCGAGCGGCTGACCCGGTGCCGGTCAACCGACGCGGGCACCGCGATGCCGTGCGGCTTTCCGAGGGTCTTGATCCACATGCAGCGCGCATTGTGGATGTGGCCAGCGATCATCCGAATGGTCCGCCGCGGGCAACCCGGTATAGGGGAGTCCCACGGCGCGGTTGGAAGCCGCTCGACCAGGAAAATCGTGATGCGGTTGCTCGTAGCCCAGGTCTTCAGGATGCTGTCGCCCAGTGGCGAGGACCTCGGCTTCACAATTCCACCGCCGCCTTGTATATGTCAGATCCGACATACAAACGGAACCGGGGCTCGCGGCAGGCGCGGTCCCGGCAGGCCCTAAACGCGTCGAAACGCCGCATTCGCATCGATCTGTCTGTACTCGATGAATTCCACCGGCGCGAGGCAGTTCGGATAGAGGATGCCGGCGAACTTCTTGACGGCGGCGGACTCCCCGTGAATCCGATTGGCCTCGGCGTCCTTCCAGACGAAGATGTGAACGAAGCGCGTCGGGTGCTCCGCCTCCTGCCACACCTCGTAGCGCAGCGCGCCGTGCTCGTTCGCCCGAACGTGCGCCACAAACTCGTGGATCGCCGCCAGGCACTGCTCAAGGGCTTCCGGGCGCACCTCGTAACGAGCCAGCTCGTGGATTTCACCGGTGCCGCCCTGAATGTAGGCCATGCTCTCTCCCTCGGAGCTCCGAAACGCTCTGCCTCCGCTTGAGGAAATGCAGCCTAACAGCATGTGGTCTCAAAGGGCGAGCGGTCGTAATAATCCCGTAATGAAAGGCTGATCCCCGTTGTCAAACCTGATGCGGCTCTTCGCGAAGGAGTTCTACAAGATGCGTATTGCCTTCGAAGAGAACGGCCGGCCTCCAATTCGCTCGGACCTGATCGCTGCCGTGCAGGAAACGCACGAGCTCGTGCCCGACCACCTCACGCTCGACAGCTATCTCAAGATGAAGGGCTACGACACCCGGCCGCTCGCCTGAAGGTATCCCGGCCGCGCCGAAGTCTTAGTCTCTCGCCTTCCGCGCAAAACCGGCATACATCGCCGACATGTTCTTCCCGTACGCCAGGTGGTCCGCCAGGTAGCTCCCGAGCTCGCCGACAGAGATCTCGCCCCGTGCGTTTGCGGAGCATCCGGATGTGCTTGAGCGGGTTGCCGCGCGCGGGGAGCCCGACGAACTCTTGCGGCTCGAGGCCTTGCCGCACCAGCATGGCTTTCAGTTCAGTGGGCTTGATGAACTTGTCCCACACGTGGAAGTCCGGCGGCAGAACGCTCGTAGCCTGCCAATTCTGCATGATCTTGATCGAAAACAGTTTGCTAAACCACGTGCGATTGATGGTGTCGAAAACGAAAAGGCCCTCGGGCTTCAAGACCCTCCGGATCTCGGACAGCACCTTCTCAACGGCACTTACGTGCTCGAGCACGTCGAGGCAGTAGGCCGCCTCGAAGGTGGCGGCCCCAAACGGCAGGGCTTCGCCCGCGCCGCTCCGATAGTCGATAGCAACCCCTATGGTCTGAGCGTGCGCACGAGCTACCGCGATCGAACGTTCGGAAGGATCAATGCCGGTCAGACAGTACCCGAGCCGGGCCATCTCTTCCGCGACCAGGCCGCCGCCGCACCCGAGATCCAGGACCCGCATGGAGTCGGGCGCAAGCTGTGCGCGCTCGCTGAGCACGCGATGGACATATCGGACCCGCGGGATGGCAAGGGGCACGAGAAGCGACAGGAAGTGGGAGGGATCGCGCCAGCTGTCGGCCTCGCGATCGTAGACCTGGTTGTCAACGGGGCATCTTCGCAGCTCTCAGCTCTCTGCGTGCTCACGACAGCCCGAATTCCGTGGTGTGGCGGCCCACCGGGACTTCCGGCTGCGGCATGCTGAGAGTAACACCACTTGAACAGCTGACCCACGTCTTCGCTCCACTGATTGCCAGGAAACCTGGGGGTCAGCCTTTGGAAGGCCGGCAATAATACCATAATAAAAGACTGACCCCACCTGGTCCCCAGCTGCCTGGCAGACCGCTCTGGGGATCCGTGATCAACTCACGAGGCCCGACGACCTCGCGACCACGCGGGAATGCCCTGGGCATTGCGAAGAGTCACGGTTTTCTCGCCCTTTTTGACCTCGCGGGCGAGGAGGACCTCCGTGTCGTCTACCTTGCTCTTGGAACCCGTGACCTCGATCGAGTCTCCTTTGGCCAGCTCGAATCCGTTCTTCTTCCAGTAATCCGTCGGGCCGAGATGAACGTCGAGACTGCCGCTGTCCGTCTTGAGCGTCACATGCTGACCCGTGCGCCGGCCGCCCGGGCTCGGGTATTCCTTGACCTCCTCGACCGTGCCTTTGACCGTGACTTCGGTTTTCGGGTCGTACCGCGGCGAGGCTTTCGGACCTCCCATCCCCTTTTGTGCAAGGGCCGGCGCAGACACAAACGCCAGGAGAGCAACACCGCAAGCCGCCGTCAAAATCTTCTGGATCATGGGAAACCTCCTTTGACCCGCCGAGTCTCACTCAAACCTCCTCGAGAATCATGATGTAGCCGCACCATCCCGCAACCGACCCCGGATTTGGAGCGCGTCCGCTGCACGCGCCTCTCTTCGAAGCCGGCGACGACTCGGAAGTCGTGCTTCCCGACGGGCCTCGCGGTCGGCTAGATTCGGTCGGGGAGCTTGAGGAGTTTTTTCATGCGGCGGTCGAAGAAGCGGTCGGAGAGGAAACGGCGCAGGGGGATGAGGGTGCGGGCCATTCGCGTGACGCGGTAGCGGGTCTTTGGATTGCTCGACTCGATCGCGGCGACGATGACGCGGGCCACGGCCTCCGGTGGACGTTTTCCGGTCTGGAAATCGGTCTCTGCGGCGCGGGCGACGTTGGGATAGAAGGCGGAAGATGGACTCGAGCTCGTGAGAATCCGGGCGACGCTCTCGCGCGCCCGATCCGCGAACCTGGTTTCGATGGGCCCGGCTTCCACGACGACGACGCGGATGCCGAAGGGAGCGACCTCGACCCGCAGGGCGTCGGAGACGGCCTCGAGGGCGTGCTTGGAGGCGCAGTAGGGCGCGGCAAACGGAATCGCGATCTTGCCGCCGACCGAAGAGACGTTGACGATCGTGCCGCTCCTCTTCTCCCGCATGGCGGGCAGGACGGCCCGGGTCGTCTCGACGGCCCCGAAGAGGTTGACGTCGAACTGCTGCCGCCATTCCTCCGCCGTGACGTCCTCGACGGCGCCGTACTGGCCGTAACCGGCGTTGTTGACGAGCGCGTCGATCGAGCCGGCCTCTCCGATGGCCGAGGCCACGGCGTCCCGGATCGACGCGGCGTCGGTGACGTCGAGAGCGAGGGTGCGCAGCCTCTCCTTCTCGAGGTCCCGCAGGCTCTCCGGCCTCCTCGCGGTGGCGTAAACCCTGTGGCCGCGGCCGGCGGCCTCGAGCGCCGTGGCCCTTCCGATGCCGCTCGAGCATCCCGTGATGAGGATTACGAGCGACGCCCGCATGGCCTGATGTTAACCTTGCGCGGGCGGGCTATGGGCTAAATGGGCTACGCGGAGAAGAACCTCGCGGCTGGGGAGACGATCCTGTATCGCGCGCGCTACCACTGGATCATCTACCGCTTCTCGATCGTCGTCCTCATCCTGGCCGTGGCCCTGGGGGCGGCGGCGCTCTACGCCAGGCACGCCCAGGCCGGCGAGGAAGTCGGAAGGCCGCTCGGATGGTTTGCCGCCGGCTTCGTCGTCATCGCTCTTCTCTCTTTTCTCTGGCGCCGCTTCCGCTCGAGCCTGGACGAGTTCGTGGTCACCAACCGCCGGGTCATCCGGAGGGTCGGGCTGTGGGCGCGCGAGATCCAGCAGGCGCCTCTGGAGAAGATCCAGGACATCACGATCGAGCAGGGAAACATCGGCCGCATGCTCGGGTACGGAACCGTCATCCTCGAGACGGCGTCTGAGAAGGGGATGCTGACCTTCCCCTATCTCACCTCTCCCGAGAGCTTTCGCAACCATGTCTGGGGCCAGGCCCCGGCCGAGACTTCCGCGCCGGGTTCGGGCAGCCCCCCGGGCTCCGTGCCGGCCGGCGCCGCTTTCTCCACGGCCAGGGCGCGCCTGGAGGAGCTCGAAAACCTGAGGCAGCGGGGCCTCGTCACCCCCGAGGAATACGACGCCAAGCGTAAGGATATCCTGTCGAATCTATGACTTGCGTTCGTTTGGCGGGCCCGCGGCGAAGTAAACCGGGAACTTCGCCGATCGTCTATCTCATGTGCCCGCAGCCGCGATGATTCCCCGCCAGACGGATCCCGGTGTGGACGAGGCCCGGTTGATCCGGGAAGTCCGCGAGGGCAAGACCGAATCCTTCGAGTATTTCGTGCGCCGCTACCAGCGCCGGATCACGCGGAT
>JAWOLE010000172.1:0-2589 GCA_033853815.1 Thermoanaerobaculia bacterium | reverse complement strand
CTCTTCGGATCCGGCAGCACACCCGCCTCCGAATCCTTGCTCGCCTTCACCAGCACCATCACGCGCATTCCAGAACTCCTTTCTGTCGCGGGCCTTGGCCCGGGCGGCCTTCGCCCGTGCCGACCCTCGCTCTGTTATTACGTCGGGCGAGGCACCCTCGAATCGACACGCGAAGAACTCCGTCGCCCGGAAATGCCGCTTCGGGCAGGCATCGATTCCTTCTTAGCCTCAGTCGCTCACATCGAGCCCGAGCCCTGCGGTACTCGAAAGGGAATGACTTTCGGTCCGCGGGTGCGCACGGGAGGGATGATCGGCATTCTAGCGGCCGGGGTCGGGGCCGGCGTCGCGAGGACGCCCACGATCGGGGGCGCAAACGCAGCGGCCCCGGTCAGCGGAACAGAGTAAAGGTCTTCGAGGAGGCGAAGAACGGAAAAGTGAGTAATCAGGATTGCCTTGTCGCCGCTCAAGACCATAGGCCCGACAAAGATCGTCGGAATCTGATTCGTCAGAGAGTCCGAGTCGCTCTCGTCAAACGTCAGAATGAACAAGGAGTTGTGGGTTAGGGCCCACCGAACGTACCGATCGATGTTCTGACGGAGCCAGGAATCGCCCGTCGCCACGCCGCAGTCGTGCATGTCACTGCAAAGATTCGGGACGACGAACGCGACGGTCGGCAGCAGAGAGTAGTCTTCCGGAAAAGCGCCAAATGCCACATTGGCGGCGGGCGAGACGTTCGTGTAGTTCACCCACGGATTATGCCGTCGCGCATACTCGCCGCTGTCGCAACCGGTGTAGCCGTTCTCCGGCATCGACTCGCTGTATCCCGAAAAGCTCAGTCCGGCTGCCGCGAGCACGCTCGCGAGGTTTGGGCTCGAGTACGTGTGGGGACAGCTATCGTCCAGAAGGCCTTCGGTCGTCCCCGCAAAAAGGGCGAGGTAGTTAGGCTCGCTCGGATGAATCACGCCGTGGCTGTCGGTGAAGTTCGCACCGGCCCTGGCCAGAGAGTTGATGTACGGAGCATCGGTGTTACCGATGATCTCGCGATAAGAATGATTCTCCATGACCACGACCACTGTGTGGTCCGGTCGAGGGAGCTCGCCGCTTACGACGCTGCTCATGCTCTGCAACGCGGATCGAGCTTCCGGCGCAGAGGGCGGCAGCACGCCGCTCCAGGCAAAGACAGTTGCCATCCCCAGGAGAGCGCAACCGACGGTGATCGGGCGAATCATCGCTCGATTGCCGGAACGGCGCCGGCCAGCCGGAATTCTGGAGATCAATCGGCGAGCCTCGGCGACACGAAGCACGGGAAAACGGACGGGGTCAGCCTTGCAGAATGGCATCTTGAAAACTCTAGCCGAAATGGAAACCGAATCGCGGGGTCGGGCATGAATTCAAGAAAGGAGCGGCGCTGGACCTCCAGCGCCCGCTCGTGAGTCCCGAAATATCTTCTCGTCTCCGGACGACCTGCTATGCAGTCGCCGTTCGGCCGAACGCGCGAACGTCATGACGAATCTGGGTCGCGATCGATGCGCGCGTGACTCCGTTGATGATAACAGCCACGCCGACCATCGTCCCGATCGCCCAGACCGAGCTGCCCGGCCACTGCGCGAGAATCATGACACCGAGCAGCAGGCTGAATAGTGCGTTGACCAGGAGCCAGCCGCGGCCGGCGCCCGCAGGCAGTGCGAAGGCCATCACCGTCTCGAAAACGGCCTCGGCGACGAGCAGCGCGCCGAGCACGGCCGTGAGCGTCACGACGCCGATGCCCGGAGACGCCACCAGGGACAACCCGGCGATCGCGTAGAGGATGCCGAGCAGGAGATTCAGAAAGAATTTTCCCGCCGTCGCCGAGGCGAACGCGAAGATCAACTGCGTGAACCCGGCCACGATGAGAGCCGATCCCACGAACACGGTAGACACGGCCGCGGTCGCCAACGGATAGATCACCATCACGACGCCGACAGCCGCGGTCAGGATGCCCATGAAGATGCTCCAGCCGGCGCCCTTCGAAACCTCCTGGGAGAGAGTGTCCGTAGCCATTTTCAAATTCCTCCTTTTCGCAAATTCCGCTGCGTCAGACCGAAGTCTGGGCGAGAGTCTTGATCGCCTTGCCGGCGACCGCGGCGTTCTTCGTCAAGATTTCCTTCTTCGCCTTCTGGCGCGCCTCGAAGGCTTCACGGCGCTCGATCGTCTTCTTCTGAACAGCGTCGATCTTTGCCTCGAGCTGCTCGATCTTCTTCGCAAGCTTTGCCTTCCGCTCCGCGTGCGCCTTCGCGAGTTCGCTCTTGAACTGCGATACATCCGCCTTCATCGCGGCGATCTCCTCGTCGTCGACCTTCTCCCGGACCTCGGAGAGCGCGCGGCGGAACACGATTCCCCCGAGCGCCTCCATCCGCGTATCGACCGGCGTCGTCCACTCCTCGTCGATCTCCGCGATCACCGCGGCCCTGTTCGGCGCCAGCGCCTTCGAGACATCGTCGACGAAGTCCTCCCCGACGCGGGCGGTATCGATGTCGTACAGCGCCCCGACCGTCATGCCCCCGAGGGCGCCGACGGCCAGCCCGACCGGTCCACCCAGCAGCCCGATCA
>JAWOLE010000171.1:0-2864 GCA_033853815.1 Thermoanaerobaculia bacterium | reverse complement strand
TCGCCCTGCGCAAGCTCTTCAAGGCCTTCGGGCGCGGCACGATGGAGTTCCTGCCCGTGGCGAACCGCAAGGTGCTCGCCTACGTGCGGCGATACGAGGAGGACGTGCTCCTCTGCGTCGCGAACGTGTCCCGGGTGGCGCAGCCGGCGGAGCTCGACCTCTCGGCCTTCGAGGGGTACGTGCCGGTCGAGATCGTCGGCTACACCGAGTTCCCGCGCATCGGGAAGCTGCCCTACTTCCTCACGCTCGGGCCGTACGGGTTCTACTGGTTCGAGCTCCGGAAGCCCGCGTGAGCGCCGGAGGACCGAAGATGATCTGCGAGCACGTGAAGGAGATCCGCGACGTTGAGCCCGTGACGAAGGGCTGCGCCGAGTGCCTCGCCACCGGCGGCGGGTGGGTCCAGCTCCGCCTCGGCCTGTCGTGCGGTCACGTCGGCTGCTGCGACTCCTCGGCCGGCAAGCACGCCCGGCGGCACTGGGAGGAGACGCGGCATCCCGTGATCCGCTCGGCGGAGCCCGGGCAGGACTGGCGGTGGTGCTACGCGCACGGCGATTATCTGGATCCGGTGGGGGGACGGCCGGCGGCAGGGTAGGGGACGACGCGCCCGGGAGCGTGCGAGCGCACGTGGCGCGCGCTCTTGATCGGGCGGATATGGTCGAGGGCGCGACGCCGCCGACCTCGCGTCATCGTCGCGGGACTCATTCTTTGGCTCTTGATACGGCCGACCCCCATTGTCGAGCGGTCAACTGCCTATTCCTCGCCCGATGGGCAGTGGCAGGCCACGTTGGAGCAGGTCGACAACGGCATGAGGATGGGACTCGGGGTCCTCTACTACGAGGTCCACGTTCACAAGCCTGGGGTGGTGCTCGCACGACACGGAGACGGCGATCGTTCCGTGGTCTTCTACGTTGACTCTGAGGACGTGGGCCTTCCACGCATCCGATGGGTTGGTAATCGCCGACGTCGCGATCGAGTACAGTCGCTATTAGTGGATACTAGGTAATGGAGAAGCGCGGGCGGGCGCCCGCTTCATCAGTTCATCAGCCGAATCCACAACTCTTGACGGTGTCTCGGAATGGCAGGAGATCTGGACGTAGTCCGCAGCGCGCCCCTCGCCGTCCAGTGAGTCGACACTGAGTCAGCGGGGAACCGCGGCGGCGGGCAGCTTGTAGGTGCCTGCGAAGCGGGACACGGATTGCGAGGTCCCCTGGGCGGCGCTGCGGACCCCGTAGCGGCTGAATTCCCCGTTTCCCTCGATGCCCGCGAGCTTCCCTGTCCCCTCGATGAACCTCCACGTCCCGCGGCTCTCGCCGCCCGCCCTTCCCGCGGCCTTGTACGCGAACGAGACCTGATCGCCGTCCGGGAGCGTGTAGATGCACTCCCCGGACTCGTCGTCCCAGCCGCCGTGGATGATGGTCATCCCCCCGACGCAGTGTATGGACGCGTTGTACAGGAACGAGCCCTCGCCGATCTGCACACCCGTCGTGTCGTACGTGCCCCGCGCCTGCTCCTTTCCGAGCGGCACGATCTGCAAGGATCCGCTCGTCACGTTGCGCCCCGAGATCGTGCCTTCCTTCGGGATGGACACCGCCTTGTCCGCCGCGAGCACGCCGGTGGAGAGCAGGGCCATCGCTGCTACGACGATCGCGATTCTCATGACGTTCCCCGCGCACCGTCGAGAGTTCCCGGCTGGAGGCCTGGAGAGAACCTGCGCGTCCCGCACCATGCGGGCGGAAGAACCGACGGTGATGATCGAGCCCGATCACACGCCCATCACGAGCACGGCTTCACCGCATCACTCGGGGTACCCCTGGCGAACTAGGGAACGCTCCGGTGCAAGCTCGACGCTGCCCGTGACTTCGACGCAGGTCTCGCAAGGGCACGGAGGAGTCGCTGATGCGGCGAGACGGTCTCGCGTCCCACGGCGGGCGCGACACGGCCCCGCCTGGACCCGGTGTCGGTCGCGACCGGCCGCGCGGACGGGAGTACCATCCCTCGCCGATGGCCCACCTCCTCGCCTTCCTCGTCCGCCTCGCCGTCTCCGCCGCCGTCCTCTGGCTCGCGGTCGCCTGGGTCTCCCCGGGGAACCCGGCGAACACCTTCGGCCGCGCGGTGGTGGTCTCCGTCCTCCTCTCCGTCGCGTACTACGTGACGCTCGTGCGCTTCCTCTGGTTCCTCGTCTTCCCCTGGCTCCTCTACGTCGCGATCTGGCTCGTGGTGGTGCAGGGGAGCTACGGGATCGGCGTCTGGCGCGCGCTGCTCCTCGCCGTCGCGCTCGCGTTCCTGTCGTGGGCGGTGTCGGCGCTCTTCGGGATCCACACGTTCCGCTCGTCCTGACGGCGTCCCGCGCGGGCGGGCCCGGGTCCGTGCCTCGCGTGCGGCGGGGCTACCCGCCCCGCCCGTAGATCTCGACCATCCGCCCGAGCCGCTCCGCCCGCGCCTCGTCGAGGTCCTCCGCCCGGAAGCGCCAGCGCCAGTTGCCCGTCGCCGTGGCGGGGACGTTCATGCGCGCCTCGCTCCCGAGGCCGAGCACGTCCTGGAGCGGGAAGACGGCCACGTCCGCGACCGACGCGAGGAGCGCGCGGATCATCGCCCAGCTCATCTCCGGATCGCCCGCCGCCACCCCGAGGTACTCGCCCGCGAACGCCTTCTCGCGCCGGACGTCCTCCTCGCCGCGGACGCTGTCGCCGGCGCCGCCGAGCCACCAGCCCATGACGGTGTCGTTGTCGTGCGTCCCGGTGTAGGCGACCGTGTCGCGCTCGTAGGCGTGGGGCCGGAAGGACGGGGCCTGGGGGTCGTCCCCGAAGGCGAACTGGAGGACGGCCATGCCGGGGAGCCGGAAGCGGCGCCGCAGCGCCTCCACC
>JAWOLE010000170.1:0-18091 GCA_033853815.1 Thermoanaerobaculia bacterium | reverse complement strand
CGCCCGGCACGTCGTACCGGATGCGGTAGAGCGTTCCCTCCACGTCGCGGTGCACGACCTCCAGGTCGGACACGGCCGTTCCGCAGCGCGGGCACCAGTTGACGACGTAGCGCCCGCGGTAGATCAGTCCCTCGCGGTAGAGCTCGACGAAGGCGTGCCGCACGGCTTTAGAGAGATCGGGGTCGAGCGTGAAGCGCTCCCGGCTCCAGTCGAGCGAGCATCCGAGCTTCTTCAGCTGCGACTGGATCGTGTCCTTGGCTTCCCGCTTCCAGGCCCAGATTCTCTCGATGAATTTCTCGCGCCCGAGCTCGCGGCGGTCGATCCCCTGCTTGGCGAGCTGCCTCTCGATGACCATCTGCGTCGCGATTCCGGCGTGGTCGGTGCCGGGGACCCAGAGGACGCGATACCCCCGCATCCGCATCCAGCGCGCCAGGATGTCCTCGATCGTCCGGCCGTAGGCGTGGCCGATGTGCAGCTTCCCGGTCACGTTGGGCGGCGGAATCACCATCACGAAGCGGGGCGAGTCCGCGGGCCCCGCGGGCTGGAAGCGCCCCTCACGCTCCCAGAGCCCGTACCACGCCTCCTCGAGGCGCGACGGCTCGAAGGTCTTCGGAAGCCTTCTCGGATTCTCGGCCGAGTCCGCCGGGGAACGACTTCGTGACATAGAAATAGAGATCCGCCCTTGGGCGAAAAATATCAGAGTCTCGTCTCCGGTCCAGCTCCGGTAGCAGAAACTCTCGGCGCCGGTCGCGCAGCGACCGCCCGCGCCGAAAGCCCGCCGCCGGCCTGCGGGAATCGGGCGGCGCAGGCCCCGCCCGGCCTTACTCGGCTCCGCTCTCCAGCTCTTTGATGCGGCGCTTGATGACGATTTCAGCCATTTCCGGGATGACATCCCAGGCGATCTCGCGTACGACGCGGTCGGAAAGCTTTTCGACGACGCGCTCCGCGATCGCCTCGATCTGCGCTTCGGTCAGCTCGGGCATTCGCTCGGGAGCCGGCGGCGGCGCCTCCGGTTGGGGGGACGGCTCGCCCGGACCGCCTTCTTCGCGGGAGGCCTCCCCCGCTGCCGTCTCCTCGGGAGCGGGTCCGGCGACCGCAAGCACGGGTGAAGCGGCGACAGCCGCCACGGACTCGGGCGACGTCGCCTCGGAGTCGTCCAGGACGATCTCCTCGGGAGTTGTCGCCGGCTGGCCTTGTATGGCCGGCACCTCGCTCCGGCCCTCCGGGCCCGCGAGGCCGACCGCCAGGTCCTCCTGCGGGGCCAGAAAGGGAGGCGACTCGGAGTCGCTCCGGCCGAAGGGGCCCTCCGCGGCGGGGGAGAACCCTCCCGACGCCGCGGCCTCGCCGGGAAAGGCCGTTTCGAAGGGCGGTTCCTCACCTGGAGGCTCAGCGGCGCCTGCGCGCGAGCAGAGCGCGTCGATCTGCTCGAGCAGGTGCCGGGCGTCGAAAGGCTTCGTGATCACGGTGTCGCATCCGGCCCGCTCGGCGCGCTCCCGGTCGAAGGGCTCGAACGTTCCGGAGAGCAGGACCACCGGGATGCGAGCCGTCGCCGGATTTCCCTTGACCGCCTCGCAGACCTCGTAGCCGTTCTTCTCGGGCATCACGGCGTCGGCCAGGATCAGGTCCGGCCGCGATTGCCGGAGAGATTCCAGCGCCTTCTGTCCGTTGGGAACGCAGGTGAGCGCGTAATCGCCGCCGGTGAGCGTCAGTTCCACGACCTTCTGGATCGTGAGGCTGTCGTCGGCGAGGAGGATCTTCCTGGTCATGTGGATCGGATTCCAAACCCGGATTGTTCATGATCACCCGGCTGGAACACGGGCGACCGATTAGCCAGAGTGGCCTTGCGGCAGAAGAAAGATGATCGAGATCGGGGAGCAGCTTGTCCGCGACGGAGATTTTTCGTCGAGACACGGAAGCGCGACGACGGCGACCGTCCCCGGGGGTTCGGGGGACCATAAGGTCCCCCGTTAGTTTTCGTCCATCGCAGAGGAGCGCTGACGCCGTATCGGCGGACATCCATGAGCAGGGGGCGCGTGGCGCTCCCTGAACCCCCGGGATCGAAGCGGCGGCTGGAGTCGATCATGAACAATGCGGGCTAAGGACTCATCAAGCTACTCGCGGTGCCGCGCGCTGTCAATCACGGTGTGCGGTATGCGGTGCGCGGTGCGCGGCATGCGGTTAAGACGCGGCTCCAACCGCACACCGCAAACCGCAAACCTCGCACCGGCATTTACCAGACCGCGGCGAGATACCGGCTCGGGGGACGGTGGCCGATGGCCGCGGCGAGGAAGCGGGAAGCCTCCACGACCTTCGGCAGGTTGACTCCCGTTTCGATGCCCAGGCCCTGGAGCAGATAGAGGAGGTCCTCGGTCGCGAGGTTGCCGGCCGCGCCCGGCGCGTAGGGGCATCCCCCGACGCCCCCGGAGGCGGCATCGTAGGTGAGGATCCCGCACTCCAGGCCCGCGTACACGTTGGCGAGCCCCGTCCCGCGTGTGTCGTGCAGGTGGAGCGCCAGGACGGCCCGGGTCACGCCCGAGTCGTAGAGCGTCTCGATCACGTCGTAGACGCGGGACGGCGTGGCGACTCCGATCGTGTCGCCGAGCGAGATCTCGTCCACCGGCAGGTCGAGCAGCTTGTGCACGACCTCGCGGACCGCGTCGGGAGGAACCTCCCCTTCGTAGGGGCATCCAAAAGCCGTCGAGACGTAGCCCCGAACCCGGATCTTCTCCTCCTGCGCGCCGGCGACGACCGGGCGAAAACGCTCGATCGACTCGTCCACGCCCGCGTTGATGTTGTGGCGGTTGAAGGTCTCCGACGCCGCCGTGAACACGGCGATCTCCCGCACGCCCGCTGCGATCGCCCGCTCGAGGCCTTTGAGATTCGGGACGAGGGCCGGGTAGCGCGTGCCGCTCGCGCGGTGGATGCGCGCGAAGACCTCTTCGGTGTCGGCGAGCTGCGGAATCGCCCTCGGCGACACGAAGGAGCCGACCTCGATCGCCGTCAGGCCGGACTCGGTCAGGCGGTCCACGTACTCGACGCGGGCGTCCACCGAGAGGCTTTCCGCCTCGTTCTGAAGCCCGTCGCGCGGCCCGACTTCGTAAACGGTGACGTGAGAGGGGAAATGCGGGCGCTTGATCGCGTGCTCTTCCCACGGCTCCATGGAAATACGCTATCAGCTTTCAGCTGTCGGCTAGGAAATCTCGGCGAGCACCGCGCCGGCTTCGACGAGGTCTCCCTCCCGGAAGAGGACTCTGGCGACCGTTCCATCGCGCGGCGAACGGATCGCGTGCTCCATCTTCATCGCCTCCAGGATCAGGACGACCTCACCCCGCGAAACCCTGGTCCCGGGCGCCGCGACGACCATGCGCACCCGCCCGGGCATGGGAGCGGTCAGGCCGCCCGAGGCCTCGCGAGGCCGCGCCGGCCGCGCAGGCCGGGCAGCGGCACGGCGGAACTCGAGCGCGTCTCCGGCGCACCAGACGAGGACTCGTTCCCCGACCCGAACGGTCCGGACGGGAAACACGCTCTGCCCGATGCGGACCGCCGCGAGCCTTCTGCCGCTCTCGATCGCGTCGAAGGCGACCCGGCGATCGCCCACGATCGCGTGTCCGGTTTCGACGCGGACCTCGATCGAGTCCTCGCCGCAGGCGAGCTTCACGCGCCTGCCCGCCAGTCCGACGCGGCGTCCCAGGGCTCCCGAAGCGGCCGTGCCGCCGTTTCCGCCTTCCTCTCGGAGAAGGCCAGGGCCGCCGCGATCCAGGCGGCGTCCGACGCCCGGGGAGAGGCGAGGACTGGCAGGCGGGACACGAGGTCGGTCGCGTAGCGGCCCGATTCGAATTCTCGGGACGCGAGCACGGCTTCGAGCAAAGGCCGGTTGGTCTCGACGCCGAGGATCACCCAGTCCGCCAGGGCGCGGCCGGCGCGGCGGATGCACGAGGGCCGATCCGGGGCCGAAACAACGAGCTTGGCGAGGAGCGGGTCGTAGTCGAGCCCGACGGCCGAACCCTCCTCGATTCCGGAGTCCACGCGCACGCCCGGCCCCGAGGGCTCCTCGTAGGCGAGCACGCGGCCCGAACGCGGAAGGAAGGTCGCGGGATCTTCCGCGTAGAGGCGCAACTCGATCGCGTGCCCCCGCGGGGAGAGCTTCCCCTCGCGCCACTCGGAGGGGAGAGGGTCTCCCGCGGCCACCTCGATCTGCGCGCGGACGAGATCGAGCCGCAGCGTCTCCTCGGTGATCGGATGCTCGACCTGCAGGCGGGCGTTCATCTCCAGAAAGTAGAAGTTCTTCTCCTCATCGAGCAGGAACTCGATCGTCCCGGCTCCGACGTAGCCGGCCGCCTGCGTCACCCGGGCCGCGGCCTCCCCCATCGCCGCCCGCAGGGGCGCGTCCAGGGCGCAGCTCGGCGTCTCTTCCACGATCTTCTGATGCCGGCGCTGAACGCTGCACTCGCGCTCGTAGAGATGCACGACGTTGCCCTGGCGGTCCCCGAAGACCTGGAACTCGACGTGCCGCGGACGCTCGAGATATTTCTCCAGGTACACGCGGGGGTCCCCGAAAGCCGCCTCGGCGATGCGCCTCCCCTCCGCGAGCGCGGCCGGCAGGTCCGCGGCCTTCTCGACGAGGGTCATCCCCTTGCCGCCGCCTCCGGCGCTCGGCTTGACGAGCAGCGGGAATCCGATCTCGCCCGCCTCCTCGCTGAGAGCGGCGTCGTCGGACCGGGAGGCGTCGGAGCCGGGCACCACGGGCACGCCCGCCCGCCGCGCGCGAAGCCGGGCCGCGAGCTTGTCGCCCGTCTGCTCGATCGCCGAGGAGGGAGGCCCGATCCAGAGGAGCCCCGCCTCCTCGACGGCATGCGCGAACGCCGCGCTCTCCGAAAGGAAGCCGTAGCCCGGATGCACCGCGTCCGCGCCGGACTCGCGGGCGGCCGCAAGGATCCGCTCCGTCGAGAGGTAGGTCTCCAGGGCCGACCCCGCGCCG
Source organism: Thermoanaerobaculia bacterium (assembly GCA_033853815.1). Classification (GTDB taxonomy): domain Bacteria; phylum Acidobacteriota; class Thermoanaerobaculia; order UBA5066; family Gp7-AA6; genus JAWOLE01. Next base: position 13,113 of record JAWOLE010000170.1, on the reverse strand, counting down.
AGAGAGACCGCGCGGCCGATCTTCGAGACGTGGAACGCTTCGGCGTCCGCCTCCGTATAGACGCCCACGGGCTCGATGCCCATCTCCCGCGCCGTCCGGGCGACCCGCACCGCGATCTCGCCTCGGTTCGCGATCAGCAACCGCTTGATCATCGGAGCCGATTTTGAATTTTCGATCTTGGATTTTGGACTGGGGGTCACGAGGCGCATTCTATTTCGGCAAAATCGGCTATCCTGTGCGGAGAGGAGATTGAAGTGTCCATCGAGGGAGGCATTTCCGGGACGCAACACCGCATCGTCTGCGTCAACTGCGGCAAGGTCTTCTTCGCCTGGCGGCCCGACACCGCCCCCGGCTCCAAGATCAAGTGCTACTTCTGCAAGAAGGAGATGGAGGACGAGGCCGCCAAACGGCCGCGCCCGGCCCCTCCCGCGCCTTCTCCCGGGCAGCCCCCGGCCGCCCCGGCCGATCCGGCCACCGCCGCAGCTGAGAAGAAGGACTCCCCCCCGGCCTAGCGGTCTTCAGCCCTCTTTCTTCGGCGACCAGGACGGAGGGCGCTTCTCGAGAAACGCCGTCAGGCCCTCCCGCGCCTCCTCCGAGGCCCGGCGCTCGGCGATCGCGCGCACGGTCAGCGGCATCGCCTCTTCCGGGTCTTGCCCGGCGACCCGTTCGATCAGGCGCTTGGCGGCTTCGCCGGCCCGGGGACCGGCGGCGAGGAGGGAGGCGACCTTTTTGCGGCCTGCGGCCTCCAGCTCCCCGGCGGGCACCACGGCGTGCACGAGCCCGACCCGGTGCGCCTCCCAAGCGTCGAAGCGGTCGCCCGTCAGGAAGAGATCCCGGGCCTGACGGGGTCCAATGGCGCGAAGGACATAGGGCGAGATGACCGCGGGAAGGATCCCCAGCCGGACCTCGGAGAGCGCGAAGACCGTCCCCTCGGCGGCGATCGCGATGTCCGCCGCGGCGACGAGGCCCACGCCGCCGCCGATGGCGGCCCCGTGGACCAGGGCGACGACGGGCTTGGGGCAGGCGTCGATCGAGCGCAGCATCCTCGCCATCCGCTCGGCGTCCGCCTCGTTCTGCTCGCGCGTGTAGCCGCCGGCTTTCCGCATCCAGGCGATGTCGGCGCCGGCGCAGAAGACGGGACCCTCGCCGGACAGCACAGCGACGCGGGTCTCCCGGTCCGCCGCGATCTCGGAGAAGGCCTCCGTCAACTCCGCGATCAGGGCATCATCGAAGGCGTTGCGGACCTCCGGGCGCGCCAGGACCACGCGCGCCACCGCTCCCTCCCGCTTCCACCGGATCCGCGAGCGCGACCTTGCCTCCATCAGTGGGGGGAGAGGGAGGTCGCTCCGTCGGGATAGGTGAAGACGCCGTACCGGGCGCCGTCGGTGCCCATCTCTCCGGAGAGCTTCAGAGGAACCTCGATCGAAGTTGTCGCGAGACGCAGCGTGAGCGACCCTTCGACCGCGGCGTCCACGGCCGCGCCGACGGCCCACGAGCCGCCGGCAGCCGAGAGAAACCGGCCGCGATCCACGCGAAACGGCAGCTCCAGGCCGCTCCTGCGCTTCGCTTTCACCTTGCGCTCGCGCGGCCCCCCGCCTCCGACCTCCTGCCCGTTGACACGGACCCGGTAGCTGGCCGCCTGCGCCGTCACGGGAAACGCAAAGGGATTCCGGATCGCCAGGACGGCCCGCCCCTCGCTGCGTTTGGCCGAGAGATCGGTCAGCTCGAGCGAGGTCAGCTCGATGAAACGGGAGAGAGCGCCGGCGCCGCCTGAAACGACCACCTCGCTCCAGCGCATCCGCCCGGACCAGGAGACCGGCCCCGCGCCGGAGACTTCGCCGCGAATGCGGTACTCGAAGGAGTCGGGACGCAGCCGGGCGAGCCAATCCTCCGGAACATCCGCGTACCGGATGGCCACCTCGAGGCGGACCCGTCCGCCGCCTGCGCTCGCGCGTCCGGAGACCGGCAACTCGACGGAAGACCCGTTCAGGGACAGGCTCCCCCGAAACTCTCCCGCGCCGACGCCGTCGGCCGGGCCCACGAGAAGGACTTTGCAGGAGGCGGGCTGGGGATCGACCGTGATCTCGAGCGGCGGCGCGGAGGCGGTGACGAAGAGCAGCGTGAGAAGCGAGAGACCCATCGCCCGGGAAGTGTATCGCTCACATGCGGAACACGCCGAACTCGGTCTCCTCGACGGGCGCGTTGTAGGCGGCCGAAATCGCCAGGCCCAGGGCCGTGCGGGTCTCCGCGGGATCCAGGATGCCGTCGTCCCAGAGCCGCGCGGTCGAGTAGTAAGGGCTCCCCTCGCGCTCGTACTTCTCGCGCGTCGGCCTCTCGAACTCCGCCACCTGCTGCTCGGTCATCCGGGCCTTCCCCGCACGCCCGAGCTGCTCCTGCTTGACCGTCGAAAGGACGGAGGCCGCCTGCTCGCCCCCCATCACCGAGATCCTGGCGTTGGGCCACATCCAGAGGAACCGCGGGCTGTAGGCGCGTCCGCACATCCCGTAGTTGCCGGCCCCGAAGGAGCCGCCGATGATGACGGTGAACTTGGGCACGGCCGCGTTGGCGACGGCGTGGACCATCTTGGCCCCGTCCTTCGCGATCCCGCCCTGCTCGTACTTCCGGCCGACCATGAACCCGGTGATGTTCTGGAGGAAGAGGAGCGGAATCTTCCGCCGCGTGCACATCTGGATGAAGTGCGTCGCCTTCAGGGCGGACTCGGAGAAGAGAATGCCGTTGTTGGCGACGATGCCCAGGAGAAACCCGGAGAGGCGCGCGAACCCGCAGACGAGCGTGGTGCCGTAACGCGCCTTGAACTCCTGGAAGCGCGAGCCGTCCACCAGGCACGCGATCACCTCCCGGACCTCGTAGGGCTGCCGCACGTCGGCGGGAATCACGCCGTAGATCTCCTTCGGATCGCGGGCGGGCTCCTCCGGTTCGATGCGATCCGCCGGAAGGACCTTGACCCCTCCGAGGTTCGCCACGATCGAGCGAGTGATCTCCAGCGCGTGCGCGTCGTTCTCGGCCAGATGGTCCGCGACCCCGGAGATGCGCGTGTGGACGTCCCCCCCGCCCAGATCCTCGGCCGTGACCTCCTCGCCCGTTGCGGCTTTCACCAGCGGCGGCCCCGCCAGGAAGATCGTGCCCGTCCCCTTCACGATCACCGCCTCGTCCGACATCGCCGGCACGTAGGCTCCGCCGGCCGTGCACGAGCCCAGGACGACGGCCACCTGAGGGATCCGCCTGGCCGACATGCGCGCCTGGTTGTAGAAGATCCGGCCGAAGTGGTCCCGGTCGGGAAAGACCTCATCCTGAAGGGGCAGGAAGGCGCCGCCCGAGTCCACGAGGTAGACGCACGTCAGGCGGTTCTGCTCCGCGATCTCCTGGGCGCGCAGGTGCTTCTTGACGGTCATCGGCAGGTAGGTCCCGCCCTTGACGGTCGCGTCGTTGGCGATGACCATGACTTCCCGCCCCGACACGCGCCCGATCCCGGTCACCAGGCCCGCGCCCGGCGCCTCGCCGCCGTACATGCCGTGGGCCGCCAGGGCCGAGAGCTCGAGAAACGGCGACCCGGGGTCGAGCAGGGCGTCGACGCGGTCGCGCACGAACATCTTTCCCTGCTCGGCGTGGCGCTGTCGGCCGCTGCCCCCGGCTCGCGCCCGCGCGAGCTCCGCCTTGAGCTGCGAGACCAGCGCCTCCATGGCGGAGAAACGCTCGGCGAACTCCTGCGACGAGTTCCCGATAGTGGTCGGGAGGACCTTGGAGGGATGAGATACCGGGTACGCGGGTTCGGCCGCGGGCGCTCCCTCCACGCCTCCCGTGCCGCGAGTCTTCAGGTCCGCACCCGCCCGCCCGCCTCTTTGCGGATGAATTCGACGAGAGTCTGTGTCGGCGTTCCCGGCAGGAAGATCCCGCGGATGCCGAGGGCCTTGAGGCCGGGGATGTCCTTGTCCGGAATGATGCCTCCGGCCAGGACCAGGATGTCCTCTCCCCCCTTCTCCTTCAGGAGCCTCATGACCTCCGGGAACAGCACGTTGTGCGCCCCCGACAGGATCGAGAGGCCGACGACGTCCACGTCCTCCTGGATCGCGGCTGCGACGATCTGCTCGGGTGTCTGGCGCAGGCCCGAGTAGATGACTTCCATTCCGGCGTCGCGCAGCGCCCGGGCGATGACCTTCGCCCCGCGGTCGTGCCCGTCCAGCCCGGGCTTGGCAATCAGGACCCGGATCGGTCTATCGGTCATCGGGATTTCCTCGGCCGGGAGTTTACCAACCCGCGTGAGCCTCGGGCCGACTTTCGGCTCCCGACTCCCGCGCGTCCGCGTCCGGCGGCCTGCTGGACCCGCGGCAATTCGAGCTTCCCGGCGAGGGCCTCCCAGGCCCGACGGCGGTGCGAGACGCGGTCCTTCTCCCCGCCCGTCATTTCCGCGAAAGTCCGGTCGGAGCCGGCCGGGAGGAAGAGGCTGTCCCAACCGAACCCGCCGCCGCCGCGCGGCGAGGCCGCGATCGTCCCGGCGACCTCGCCTCGCCCCGTCACCAGGCGTTCTCCGTTGAAGTGGGCGACGACGCAGATCGCCGTCGCGGAGCGATCCGGAAAGGCGTCCAGCATGCGGGCCATCGCCTCCAGGCCGGCGCTCTTCTCGAGCCACTTGATCAGGGCCCCGGGAAACCCGCCCCAGGCGCGGACGGCCAGACCCGAGTCCTCGACGATGACCGGATGCCCCAGCCTGCCGTAGGCCTCGCGCGCCTTCGACTCCACGACCTCTTCCGGGTCGAGCGCCTGGGGCTCTGCCAGGTCGAGGTCCGCGCGTCGAAGGAGGAAGCCGAGACGCTCGGCCTCGCGCGCCTTCTCGGCCCGCCCGGTGACGAAGACGGGAACCTCCATGGCGGAAAGCTATCAGCTGTCAGCTATCGGCTGTCAGCTCCAGGAACCGAAGAGCGGCGACGAGGTTCTCATCGGTTGAGGGCCGAGTGAGGCGGGTTGCGGTGTATCGACATGCGCCAGTCATCCTGAGCGGAGCGAAGGATCTGCCCTCCACCGGAGATGCGGAGCAGATCCTTCATCGCTGCGCTCTTCAGGATGACATCGTCTCGTTCGCCGGCCGCTAGAATGCTGCCGATGCCCACGAGCGAAGCTGCCTGCCCGCGCTGCGGCTTGGGCATCCCGGCCTCCGCGCGCTTCTGTCCCTCCTGTGGTTATGCCGCCGGGCGACTGGCGCCCAAACAGATTCTCGACGGGAAGTACGAGATCCTCGAGAAGATCGCCGAGGGAGGAATGGGCGAGGTCTACAAGGCCCGCCACATCCATCTCGACGAGATCCGGATCATCAAGGTGACCAAGCCCGACGCCCTCGGCGAAGGTCCCGAGCCGCGCCGCTTCCAGGAGGAAGCGCGCATGGCCACGCAAGTCCGCCATCCCAACGTCGCCGCCCTCTACGACTTCTCCAGGCTGCCGGGCGGCTCCTTCTACATGGTGTGGGAGTTCATCGATGGCGTCACGCTCGAGGAATGGATGCGCCGCCGAGGGCCGCTGCCGGTCGAGCAGGCCCTGGACGTCGCCCGGCAAGTCCTGGCGGGACTCTCCGAGATTCACGCTCAGGGGATCGTTCACCGGGACCTGTCTCCGGACAATATCCTCGTCCGGGAGGGTCGGGACGGCCGGCTCGTCGCCAAGATCATCGACCTCGGAATCGCCAAGCGTATGACGGCCGAGACCCTTTCGATGACCGGGACCGGGCTCTTCCTCGGGAAGCTCAAGTACTGCTCCCCGGAGCAGGCGGGAGCGCTTCCGGCCGGAGAGGTGCTGGACGCCCGGAGCGACCTCTACTCCTTCGGGGTCGTCCTCTACGAGATGCTGGCGGGCAAGCCGCCTTTCGAGGCGCAGACTCCCCAGGAATATCTGGGCAAGCACCTCCACAGTCCGCCGCCGCCTCTGGACACCGCCCGGCTGCCGGCGGGCCTCGGCGCCGAGCTTTCGGCGATCGTCCGGCGCGCGCTCGAGAAGCGGCGTGACCGAAGGTACACGACGGCCGCGGAGTTCGGGGCTGCCCTGGAAGGCGTCCGCTCAGACGTCACACGGCGCATCGAAGCGCCTTCACGTCCGACCGGACACTCCCCGCGCGGCATGGTCTGGCTGGGCGTTGTCGCGGTCCTCCTCGCGGGCGCCGCGGTTGCGGCGTCCTACATCCTGCGAACGCCGCCTGCGCCGAGGGTCCTGCCCGGGGCCGCCCCGAAGGCCTCCCCCGCAAGACCGTCCCTTGCGCCCACGGCGGGACCCGACGAGGTTGTAATCGCCCCGAGGATTCTGGAGCGAGTCACCCCTGTCGCGGCCGCTTCTCCCGTCCAAGAGCCCGCCCGCCAGCAGGCCGCCGTGGCGACCGCCGCCCCGACGCGGATCCCGGCGGCAGCCCCGGCAGCGCCCGCCTCGTCTCCTCCGGAAGCGGGAAGCGAGTCCATCGAGGGAACCGTGACGGCGGCGAAGTTGAGAGACTTCCTCGACCGTTGGAACAGGGCACCGACCGAGAGAAAGGCGCGCCGCGCGCTGGAGGTCGCCAACGTCTCCAACTTCTGGGCGATCACGCACCCCGACGATTCCTTCACGCAGGAGCTGAAGAGTTCCCTGCCGCGGATGCTCCGGGACGCCACGGAATCAGCGCTCGACAGCGGTAAGCCGGGGCTGGCCCGGCTCTTCCACAGCGCTTACCGGCTCTTCCGGTTCTCCCCTCTCGACCCCGAGCTCGCCCGGCGCGTCCGCCAGGCCCCCGCGAAGTAGGGCTCCCGAGGCTCCCGGTTTAGAAACTCTCGGCCGCCGTTCGCGAAGCGAACGCCTGCGGCCGAAAGCCTCAGTCGCGCGCGACCGCGGGAAGCGCGCGCTCTCGCGCGAGCAACAGCGAGTTGAGCTTGTCCGCGTTGATCGGCTTCGGCAGGTGGGCATCGAATCCCGACTCGCTCGCGCGCTGGCGGTCCTGAGAGTCCACGTACCCGGTCAGCGCCACAAGGAAGATCGGACGCGGTCCGAAGGCCTCGCGGATGCGATGAGCGACCTGGTATCCGTCGAGTCCCGGGAGCCCGATGTCGATGAGCGCGACGCCGGGCCGGAGCTCCACGGCCTTCTCGATCCCCTCCGTGCCGTCCTGCGCCACGTCCACGGAGTGCCCCCAGATCTGGAGCAGCTCGCGCAGGCCTTCCCGGGAATCCTTGTCGTCTTCGACGATGAGCACGCGTGAGGGCGCCGCGCTGCCGGGCCCCTCCGGCTCCTGCGCTGCCGGCGCCGCGCCCCGGGCGCCGGCTGTCCCCGATGGATGCCGTCCGGCCAGGCCCCCGACCACGGCCACGATCTCCGCCGGCTCGAAGGGCTTGGATACGTGAGTCTGAAAACCGGCGGCGAGCGCGCGCATCCGGTCCTCCTCGCGCGCGTAGGCCGAGACGGCCAGAGCGGGCACGTTCCCCCCCTGACCGGCAGGCCTGTTGCGGGCCTTCGTGATGAGGGCGTAGCCGTCCTCGTTGGGCAGGCCGATGTCGCTGACCAGAACGTCGGGAGGCCGCTCCCTCAGAGCGTCGAGGGCCTCCGCCGCGGACTCGACGGCCAGGACCTCCGCCCCGGCCGTCCGCAGCGTGTGCTCCAGCAGGTCCCGCGCGTCCGGTTCGTCTTCCACGACGAGGACTCTCAAACCGGTGATGTCCGGGACCTCGCGCGGCGCGCGAGGCGGAATCTCCGAAACGGCTCCCCGCCTCGCCTCGGTCGTGTCCAGGCCGAGCGCGACGGCCGGAAGCTCGACCACGAAGGTCGCCCCCATGTTCTCCCCGGCGCTCTCCGCCGAGATGGTGCCGCCGTGGAGCTCCGTCAGGTGCCTCGCGATCGCCAGGCCGATCCCGAGCCCCCCCTGGGCGCGTGTCGTCGAGCTGTCCGCCTGACGGAACCGCTCGAACACGTGCTCGAGAAACTCGGGACGGATGCCCCGGCCCGTGTCGCGGACGCGGATCACGAAATGCGCGTCGGACCGCTCGAGCCGGATGGATACACGCCCGCGGGCCGGCGTGAACTTGATGCCGTTGGACAGGAGGTTCCACACGATTTGCTGCAGGCGGTCCGGATCGCCCACGATGACGTCCCGGTTCGCCGGGATTCCTCGCTCGAAAGCGATCTCGATCCCCTTGGCTTCCGCCGCCGGCCGCATCGCTTCGCAGGCCGCCTCGATGACCGACACGAGAGAGACCTTCCGGGGATGCAAACGGAGCTTCCCGGTGATGATTCGGGAGACGTCGAGCAGGTCGTCGATCAATCGCGTCTGCGCCAGGACGTTGCGCTCGATGACCTCGAGGCTGTGCGCCAGCCTCTTCGGCTCCATCTTTCCGGACCGAAGGGTGCGCGTCCACCCCAGAATCGCCGAAAGCGGGGTTCTCAGCTCGTGGGAGAGCGTCGTCAGGAACTCGTCCTTCAGGCGGTTGGACTCGAGGGCCTCGGCATTGATGGTGTTCTCGATGGCGATGGCGCTCATCTGCGCGAGCTGCGTCAGGATCGCCTCGTCCTCCTCTCCGAAGTCCCCCTCGTGCTTGTCCAGGAGGTGAACCATGCCGAACGGACGTCCGTCGCGGCCGCAGAGCGGAGCGGCGAGCCAGCCCTCTCGCACGGCTCCCCCGGCGACGAAGAACTCCCGCAACGGCCACTCCTCCTCGGGCAGACCTCGCGGCAGGCGCACCGTGCCCCGCATTCGGGAGAGCAGCGAGAGCAGGGCTTCCCGGTTCCGAAAAACCGTCTTCGCTCCGCCGCTGCGGTACTCCGCGGACAAAGAGACCAGCGACTTCGGAGCGGACCACTTCTGATCCGCGGCCGCCACGACCACCGCCTGGTGTGCGCCGAGGATGTCCCGCGACAGCTCCGCCACGACCGAGAGCATTCCGTCGATCGAGAGGGCGGAGTTGACCGCGATGGAGGCCTCCGCGAGCCGCTGGAACTGATGGGCGCGCTGCTCGAGGATCCGGGCCTGGCGCCGGGTTTCCCGGGTCTTGCGGAACAACTCCACGAACACCATCACCTTGGTCTTCAGGACCTCCGGATCGACGGGCGCCAGGATGTAGTCCACCGCACCGAGCGAATACCCCTGCGCCGCATGGGTCTGATCGCCGTAGGACGTGATGAAGATGATCGGCGTGTGTTCGCAGCTCCGGCGCTGGCGGATGAGGGCGGCCGTCTCGAAGCCGTCCAGGCCCGGCATGTTCACGTCCAGCAGGACGACGGCGAACTCCTGCTTCAAGAGCTGCCGCAGCGCCTCCCGCCCGGAGGCCGCGGTCACGACGTTCTGCCGGAGCTCCGAGAGGAGGGCGGAGAGCGCGAGGAGCTTCTCCGGGCTGTCGTCGACAGCCAGGATGTTGACCTGGTCGTCCGGATTCGGACTCACCGGTGCAGCCACGACCGGAGCACCGAAAGCATGTGATCGGTGTCCACGGGCTTCGCGAGGTAGTCCCAGGCGCCGGCCTGGAGCGTCTTCTCGCGGTCGCCCTTCATCGCCTTCGCGGTGACGGCGATGATCGGAAGCGAGCGCAGCCTCTCGATCTTGCGGATCTCCTGCATCGTGTCGAAACCGTCCATGCCCGGCATCATGATGTCCATGAGCACGATGTCGATGCCTTCGGAGACCAGGAGCCTCTCGACCGCTTCCCGCCCCGTCTCCGCGGGAAAGACCACCATCTCCTGCCGCTCGAGCACGCTGGTGATGGCGAAGATGTTGCGGATGTCGTCGTCCACGATGAGGACCTTCTTGCCGGCGAGGACGGAGTTCGAATAGAGCTGGGCGAGCTGCTGGCGCGACCCTTCCGAGAGCTGCGGCACCGGGACGTGGAGGAAGAGGGCGATCTGGTCCGCGAGCCGGTCGGCCGACCGGACCCGTTTGACCGTCGCGAGCCGGGAGAGGCGCCGCAGCCCTTCCTCCTCGCCCTCGGACAGCTCCAGGGGCGTAAAGAGCAGCACCGGGACCTGCCGCGATCCGCATTCCCGGACGATCTCCTCCCAGCCTTCGATCTCCCCTCGGGAGGGCAGCACCTCCGCGACGACGCTGTCGAAACGGCCCTGCGCCAGGGCTTCCAGCGCCTCCGCGCGCGAAGGGACGCACCGGACGTGGAGGGCTGTGTGGGCGAGGGAGTCCGCGATGATCGCCGCCTCGCCGTCCTCCTCCCCGATCAGGAGCAGCTCTTTTTGCCTGCGATCGAGGAGCCCCCGCAGCGCCGCGAAGACGCCGTCGAGCGTCTCCTTCTCCTTGATCGGCTTGACCAGGGCCCCGACAGCGCCTCGCGAGAGTCCGCGTGCGGCGTCCTCTTCCGTCGTGATCAGGTAGACCGGGATATGGCGCGTGTCCAGGTCGTTCTTCAGGCGATCGAGCACCCTCCAGCCGTCGATCACGGGAAGGCGAATGTCCAGAGTGATGGCGTCGATGCGGTGGCTCCGCGCCAGCGCGATTCCGTCCGCTCCCTGCGTCGCGACGAGCGCCTTGAAGCCGCTCTCATGGGCCATCTCCATCAGGAAACGGGCAAACGTCTCGTCGTTGTCGATGATGAGGAGGACCCGGTCGTCGGGACCCAGGTCCGCCCGGTCGTCGGCGACCTCCCCCGGGGCGAAGGGCTCCGCAGGCGCCGGCGCCGCGACCGTCTCCGGAGGCAGCATCAGAGCTGCCACCGAGTCGACGGGTACCGCGGCGGCCCGGATCGTCTTCTGGGCCACGTAGACCTGCGGAAGGAAGAGCGTGAACGTGCTGCCGACGCCCTGCGTGCTCGACAGCCGGATCTCCCCGCCGAGCAGCCGCGCGATCTCCCGGCTGATGGCCAGCCCCAGGCCCGTGCCGCCGTACTTGCGGCTGGTCGAGCCGTCGGCCTGCTGGAAGGCCTCGAAAATGATCTGCTGTTTCTCCGGGGAGATCCCGATCCCGGTATCCGCGACCGAGATCGCGAGCACGGAACGGGCGCGGTTGAGCGTGTCGACCAGACCGCTCCATCCCTGCCGGGCGGTCTCGACGCGCAGGGTGACCGACCCTCTCTCGGTGAACTTGAAGGCGTTGGAGAGCAGGTTCTTGATGACCTGCTGGAACCGTGTCGAATCGGTGACGATCGAGCGCGGGACGTCGCGGCCGACCTCGATCTGGAAACCGACTCCCTTGGCCTCCGCGACGTGCCGGAAGTTGCGCTCGACGTAGTCGAGGAACTCCGGCAACCGCAGCTCGCCGACGTCCACGACGACCGTGCCGGACTCGATCTTCGAGAGATCCAGGATGTCGTTGATGAGGGTCAACAGCTCCTTTCCCGAGGCGTGGATCGTCTTGGAGAACTCGGTCTGGCGCGGCGTCAGGTTGCCTTCCGGGTTCTTCGAGAGCTGGTCGGACAGGATCAGCAGACTGTTCAACGGCGTCCGCAGCTCGTGGGACATGTTGGCCAGGAACTCGGACTTGTACCGGGAGGTCAGCGCGAGCTGTTCGGCCTTCTCCTCCAGCGCGAGGCGCGCCTGCTCGACCTCCATGTTCTTGCGTTCGACCTCGGCGTTCTGCTCAACCAGGAGCGCCGCTTTCTCCTCGAGCTTCTGGTTGGTCTGCTGCAGCTCCTCCTGCTGGCTCTGCAGCTCGGCCGCCAGGGACTGCGACTGCTTGAGGAGGTCCTCGGTCAGCGTGTTGGCCTCGATCGTGTTCAAGACGATACCGATGGATTCCGTCAACTGGTCGAGCAGGGCCTGGTGGGTGGAGCTGAACTTCTCGAAAGAGGCGAGCTCCAGCACCGCCTTGACGGATCCCTCGAAGAGCACCGGGAGAACGATGATGCTCGCCGCCGCCGACTCTCCGAGCCCCGAGGAGATCGAGATGTATTTCTTCGGAACCTGCGTGAGCAGGATCTTGCGCTTCTCAAGGGCGCACTGACCGACGAGCCCCTCGCCGGGCTTGAGGGTCTTCCGGGCTGCCCGGGGCTTCGTCGCGTAGCTCGCGAGAAGCTTGAGTTTGGCCTCCTCCCCGGAGTTGTCGAACGTGTAGAACACGGCCTGCTGTGCGGAGACAACCGGCACGAGCTCGGAGAGGATCAGCCGGGCCACGGTCAGCAGGTCCCGCTGCCCCTGGAGCATCCGCGAGAACTTCGCGAGGTAGGTCTTCAGCCAGTCCTGCTCGCTGTTCTCCTGGGTCGTGTCCTTCAGGTTGCGGATCATCTCGTTGATGTTGTCCTTGAGGGCCGCGACCTCCCCCGAGGCCTGGACCGCGATCGAGCGCGTCAGGTCCCCCTTGGTGACGGCGGTGGCGACCTCCGCTATGGCGCGGACCTGCGTGGTCAGGTTCGCGGCGAGCTGGTTGACGTTGTCGGTCAGATCCTTCCAGGTCCCGGCCGCGCCGGGCACGCTCGCCTGGCCTCCGAGCTCCCCCTCGACGCCGACCTCGCGCGCCACGCTCGTGACCTGTTCGGCGAAGGTCGCCAGCGTGTCGATCATGCCGTTGATCGTGTCGGCCAGCGCCGCGATCTCGCCCTTGGCCTCCACGGTCAGCTTGCGCTTCAAGTCCCCGTTGGCGACCGCCGTGACGACCCTGGCGATGCCGCGCACCTGGCTGGTCAGGTTGCCCGCCATCGAGTTGACGTTGTCGGTCAGGTCCTTCCAGGTGCCCGAGACTCCGGCGACCTCCGCCTGGCCGCCGAGCTTCCCCTCCGTGCCGACCTCGCGCGCCACGCGCGTGACCTCCGAGGCGAAGGACGAGAGCTGGTCGACCATCGTGTTGATCGTGTCCTTGAGCTCGAGGATCTCGCCCTTGACGTCGACGGTGATCTTCTTGGAGAGGTCGCCGGTCGCCACGGCCGTCGTGACGTCGGCGATGTTGCGCACCTGCGCCGTGAGGTTGCCCGCCATCGAGTTGACGGAGTCCGTGAGGTCCTTCCACGTCCCGGCGACACCCTTGACGTCGGCCTGGCCGCCGAGCTTGCCCTCCGTCCCGACCTCCTTGGCGACGCGCGTCACCTCGGCGGCGAAGGTCTGCAGCCGGTCGACCATCGCGTTGATGGTGTTCTTGAGCTCGAGGATCTCGCCGCGCGCCTCGACGGTGATCTTCTGGGAGAGGTCGCCCTTCGCGACCGCCGTCGTGACCTTCGCGATGTTGCGCAC
>JAWOLE010000169.1:0-3112 GCA_033853815.1 Thermoanaerobaculia bacterium | reverse complement strand
TGGTCGCCGGACGGCGGCTCCTCTCCACGACGGCGTTAGCGGAAGCGCCGACCGGCCGCGACGAGCTGCCCGCGGCCATGGTCTCGGCGCTCCGACCGTCCTTCGGCCCCGACTTCGCGGACCTGCTCGGGCGGGCACTCGCGACCCGCGCCGACGAGCGCTTCTCGTCGGCCGCGGAGCTCGCCGCCGCGCTCGAGCCAATGGCCGCGGGCGCCGACCTCGTCGCCGACTGGGCATCGGGCATCGTGGGACCGGACCGGAAGGCGAAGCGGTCGGCCCCCCTCTCCGGCGCCTCGCGAGCCTGAGCGTCGGCGCGTCTTTGACACACCGGCTCGCGCGGGCAAGACTGACGCCTCTGAGGGGCGATTCCATGAGCGGACCGGAACGGCGGGCGCACGCCCGCGTCGCAGTGCCGCTGCGGGCGAAAGTCGAAGCCGGCGGCAAGTCCATCGAGGTCGCGCTGCGCGACATCTCGAAGGGCGGGGCGTTCCTCTACGTCGACCGCGCGCCGGCCAACGCCGGCGAGATCGTCAAGCTCACGGTGTGGTTCCCCGACGAGACGACGTCGATCGCCCTGCGTGCGGAGATTGTCCGGACCGTGCCGGCGACGCCCGCAGAGGGCGGAGGGATCCTCGGCGTGGGCGTCCGCTTCGAGGCGCCGACCCGCATCGAGGTCGAGGGGCTCGAACGGCTGCTCACGGCAGTGCTTCGAGGTGCCGGCGGGGACAAGCGGGCCTCGCCGCGGATTTCTGCGTTCCTCCGCGTGAGATGCCGGACCGAGGAGATGAGCGATGCGGTGATGCGAGACATCGGCCGCGGCGGGCTCGCGATGGCGACGGATCGCCCCCTGGGCGTCGGCGATCACGTCGAAGTGCAGGTCGCCGCGCCGAACAGCGCCCCGACCTCGCTTCGCGGTCACGTCGTCCGGGCCGAGCCCCCGGCGCCCGGCTCGCTGCTCCGCGTCGTCGGCGTCCAGTTCGACGAGCTCTCCGACAGGAGCAGGGCCGATCTCGAAGCGTTGCTCGACGCGCTCGCCAGGGCGTGACCGGGAGCGCGCGCTCGCGAAGGTCGGCTAGGCGTGCACTTCCTGCCCGTGGCACTTCTTGTACTTCTTGCCTGAGCCGCACGGGCAGGGGTCGTTTCGGCCGACTTTGGGCGACTCGCGGACGACCTGCTTCGCGGCCGGGGCCGGTTCGCCGTTGCCCCCGCCGTGGCTGGCCACGATTCGCTGTGGGGCCCGGCGGGTGATGGCGAGCTCGGACTCGGCCTGTTCCTTCCGCACCCCTTCGAGCCGCATCAGGATGCGCACGGTCGAGGCCCGAATCGCCCGCATCATCAGGACGAAGGCCTCGTAGCCTTCCTTCTTGTACTCCTCCTTCGGATCCCGCTGGCCGTACCCGCGGAGGCCGATGCCCTGCCGCAGGTGGTCCATCGAGAGGAGGTGGTCCTTCCAGAGGGCGTCGATGCTGTCCAGGTAGAACTTCTTCTCCGCGAGGCGCAGCACCGGCACCTCCTCGGGGGCCCCGTCGGGGTTCTTGATCGCCGTGACCCCGAGGCCCTGCTCCTTCTGCTCGTAGGCCTTGAAGACGACGTTCCAGATCTGCTCCTCGAGCTCCTGACGCGACGTGGTGCCGGACGCCCCCTCGGCGAAGCTCATCGAGATGCCGAACTGCTCCTTCAGCGCCTTCGAGAGGCTGGCGACGTCCCACTCCGCCGCCGAGTGCTGCGGGCAGTAGACGTCGCACATGTCGATGATCGTTTCTTCGATCAGGTCGAGGATGCGCTCCCGCTGGTCGGTCCAGGCAATGACCGTTTCCCGGCGGGTCTTCTTCTTGGTGCGCGGGTGCTCGTCGAACTCGACCAGGGGGGCGCCCGCTCCCGCTGCGAGTACCTGCCGGCGCAGGCGGTAGATCGCCTTGCGCTGCTGGTTCATCACATCGTCGTACTCGAGCAGGTTCTTGCGGATGTCGAAGTTGTGCCCCTCGACCCGTTTCTGCGCGCCCTCGATCGACTTGGTGAGCCAGCGGTGCTGGATCTGCTCCCCCTCCTTCATCCCCAGCCGCTCCATCAGCCCTTTGATCCGGTCCGATCCGAAGATGCGCATCAGATCGTCTTCGAGGGACAGGTAGAAACGGCTCATCCCCGGGTCGCCCTGGCGGCCGGCGCGGCCGCGCAGCTGGTTGTCGACCCGCCGCGACTCGTGGCGCTCCGTGCCGAGGATGAACAGGCCGCCGAGCTTCACCACCTCTTCGTGCTCGGCGTCGCACTCCTTCTTGGATCGCACGAGCTCGCGCTCGTACGTCGACTCCCAGTCCGCCACGGCCTTCTCGTGCTCGGCCGCCGCGGAGCGGAGAGCTTCTGCGCTCGTCGCGTCATCGTCCTCGGGCTCGACGAGCTCGGGCTTCGGCCCGGCCGCCTTGCGTGCCAGGAACTCCGCGTTGCCGCCGAGGACGATGTCGGTGCCTCGGCCGGCCATGTTGGTGGAGATGGTCACCGACTTGAGCCGACCGGCCTGGGCGACGATTTCCGCCTCGCGCTCGTGGTGCTTGGCGTTCAGCACGTTGTGCGGGATTCCGCGCCGCTTCAGGATCGAGGCGAGCGCCTCGCTCTTCGCGATGGATACGGTGCCCACCAACACCGGCTGGCCCCGCTTGTACAGCTCCTCCAGCTCGTCGGCCGCGGCGCCGAACTTCTCGCGCTCGGTCTTGTAGACCACGTCCTCGTAGTCCTGCCGCACCATCGGGCGGTTTGTCGGGATGACGTTGACGTCCAGGTTGTAGATCTTGGCGAACTCCTCCGCCTCGGTGTCCGCGGTGCCGGTCATGCCCGCGAGCTTGGTGTACATGCGGAAGTAGTTCTGGAACGAGATGGTGGCCAGGGTCTGGTTCTCGTTCTCGATCTTGACGCCCTCCTTGGCTTCGATCGCCTGGTGGAGGCCGTCGGACCAGCGCCGGCCGGGCAGGATGCGGCCGGTAAACTCGTCGACGATGAGCACCTGCCCGTCCCGCACCATGTAGTGTGTGTCGCGGCGGTACAGGGTGTGCGCGCGCAGCGCCTGCTGCACGTGGTGGTTCCACTCGATGTTCTCGGCCGCGTAGAGGTTCGCGATGCC
>JAWOLE010000168.1:0-9177 GCA_033853815.1 Thermoanaerobaculia bacterium | reverse complement strand
GATGATCGCCTCGTCCATCTCGTTGGAGGCGATGCGCACCGAGCGGCTGTAGACGATGCCGGCGAGCGAGATCACCGCGACGTCCGTCGTGCCGCCGCCGATGTCCACGATCATGTTGCCGGCTGGCTCGGTGATCGGAAGCCCCGAACCGATCGCCGCCGCCATCGCCTGCTCGATGATGAATACCTCGGAGGCCCCCGCGCGCAGCGCGGAGTCCTGGACCGCGCGCTTCTCGACCTGCGTGATTCCCGAGGGCACGGAGATCACGATCCGCGGCCGCACGAAGAGGGACCGGCCGTGCGCCTTCTTGATGAAGTGATCGAGCATCTTCTCGGTCACCTCGAAGTCGGCGATGACGCCATCTTTCATAGGACGGATCGCGGCGATGTTTCCCGGCGTGCGCCCGAGCATGTCCTTGGCCTCGGAGCCGACGGCCTCGACGCGATTGGTGACGGTGTTGACGGCCACGATCGAGGGCTCGCGGACGATGATCCCCTTGCCGCGAGCGAACACGAGCGTGTTCGCGGTGCCCAGATCGACAGCGAGGTCGTTGGAAAAGATCGAGAAGATAGATTTGAACGCCAAGAGACCCCCTAATGCCGTAAAACGTGAAACGTAAAACGTTAAACGAAGCCGACAGCAGTTTCCACGTCTTACGCCTTACGTCTTACGTCTCACGGCTTACGGCTCACGAGAATCATAACGACTCCACGAACACTTTGACCTGCCGGACGGTCTCGTTGCCCGAGGCGTCCACGGCCTTGACGATGAGCGTCGCCGACCCCTCGCGGTTCACGGTCACGGTCTTCTTGAAGGAGCCGTCCGGCTCGACGTCGGCCGGTTCGGCGTTGATCGTGACGACGGCGCCGGGGTCCGTCTTGCCGAAAACCAGGAAGACGTTGCCCATCTGCTGCGGGGTCGAGACCGTCAGCTGCGGAGGCGCCGAACCGCCCATCCCGACGCCGGCCGGCTCCGAAAGCATCTTGAAGCGCCGGACCGCGCTCCAGTCCGAGGGGCGCCCGGAGGAATCGATCGCCGCAACCCGCCAGAAGTACGAGCCTTCCCGGGTGACCCGGACGCGGGCGGACGCCGCCATGCGGTTGTCCAGGTCCACCTCCATGGCGTCCGGGACGAACAGGCGCGACCGGGCAATCTGGAGGCGGTATCGCGCGGCCCGCTGGACCCCGTTCCACTTCAGATCGACCTCGCCGGACGTCTTCAGGTCGTAATACTGGCTGTCCGCCGGCGCCACGAGAATTGGCGACTCCGGGATGGAAACCTTGGCCGAGAACTGGCGGGTCCGAGTGGTGGCCGAGATCTTTTCCCGGTCTCCCAGCAGGACGGTTTCCTTGCCCGTCGAGACGGTCGCCTTGCCCCGGAAGGTCGTGATGTCGGTCTTCTCCTTCTCCACGTCCACGGCGACGCGCGACTCCCGGTCGATCACCGCGATCGCCGCGTCCGTGGCGACCGTCGAGGCCGCGGACGCCGTGTAGACGTTGACGGCCCCGGAAACCATCTTGATCTGACTCGATCCGCTGTCGGTCGAAGCGGGCCGGCGGACCTCGAAAAGCGAACCGGGCCGCACCGTGTAGAGCGTGCCGTCGGAGAACATCAGCTCTGCCGAACCGCTCCGGCCGGTCTTGATGAAATCCCCGTCGAAAAGAATCTGCCGCTGCCTCGCGGGCCCGAACGCCGAGCGCCCGGCCGTTTGGATCGAGACGTCCCCCTCGACGGAGATGAGGGAAGCGTCCCCGGTCTCTTCCGTCCCCGCGCGGCCGAGCACCCTGCGTGAGTAGGACTGGGACTCGACCGCCTGGCGGAAGGCGGGCTCATAGTCCTTCTTCCCATAGGAGTCTCGCGCCCCCTGGAGAAGGTCCTGAGCCTGGGCCAGGGGGGCCGGACGCGGCGCGCCGGGCCCCGCGGTGGCTTTCTGGAGAAGGTCCGCGGCGCTCGCGATCTCCGTGGCGGCGCGCTGCTCGGGGGAAAACCGGGTCCGGGAGCGGAGCTGGTAAGCCAGGAGAGCGGCCGCGGCGACCAGCACCAGGAGGATCCCCCAGCTGCGGACCGTTCGGATCGGGATGATGAACCAATCCAGATCCGTCCCGACGAGCTGGCCAGGCTTCTTTTTCCTCTTAAACATCCAGATTTGGGAGACTTATCCCGTTTACCCAACAGCACACAATGAGGACGTGGGTCGCAGGACCCAGGTCATAGGTCGTAGGACGTAGGTCGTAGGCCTGCAGGATTTTACTCCACATTGCTTCTGGCCGCTCTCCCTTCGTCCCACGTCCTACCCCCTGCGTCCTCCATCGGCTATAGTCGCCGGTTCGCAAATCCCTAAGGGGGAGGTTCTTCCAGATGTTGAAAACCATGCGCGACAGCTTCCACCAGCTCAAGTGGACCCTGTTCGCGGTCATCATCGTCTTCATCCTCGGCTTCGTCTATTTCTCGGGCACCGGCACCACCTCCGGCGACATGTCCGGCCAGGTCGTCGCCAAGATCGGAAGCGAGACGATCAGCGCGATAGATTTCGACCGCCGCTACCGGGCCGAGGTCGACCGACAGCAGGCCCAGTACCAGGGCAAGCTCACTCCCGAGTTGATTCGCGCCCTGGACATGCCCCGCCAGGTCCTGGATTCCATGATCGATCGGGTGCTGTGGCTCGACGCCGCGCGGCGCTTGGACCTCAAGGTCACCGACCAGGAAGTGGCGGAGGCGGTCATGGCCTTCCCCGAGTTCCAGGAAAACGGTCACTTCATCGGCAACGAGAAGTACGAACGGTTTCTTCGGGCCAACAGCTACACCCCCGAGCGTTTCGAAGAGGAGGTGCGCGACGACCTGCTGTTCCGCAAGTACTCGACTCTGATCAAGGCCTCCGTCTTCGTGCCGGATAAGGACCTGCAGCGAGAGTTCTCCAACCGCAACGACAAGGCGTCGATCGAATACATCAAGATCCCGGCGGCGAAGCTCTCGGCGACCGTCGCCTTCACCGACCAGGACGTGAAGGCCTATATGGAGAAGCACAAGGACCGCTACCGGACGGCCGAACAGCGCAAGGTCAAGTACCTGCTGGTCGACCGGAGCCGCGTAAGGGCCAAGACCACGATCCCGGAGCCGGAGTTGAAGGCCGAGTACGAGCGCCAGAAATCGAACTTCGAGGTGCCCGAGCAGGTCACGGCGGCGCACATCCTGATCAAGGTCGCCGAGGGCGCGGGCGCGGCGGCCGACGCCGAAGCGAAGAAGAAGGCGGAAGCGCTCTTTGCCCGGGCCCAGAAGGGCGAGGACTTCGCCAAGCTCGCCGACGCGAACACGGACGATCCGACCGGCAAGGGCAAGGGGGGAGCGCTGCCTCCTTTCAGCCGCGGCCAGATGGTTCCGGAGTTCGAGCAGGCTGCCTTCAGCATGAAGCCCGGCGAGATCCGCGGCCCGATCAAGACCCAGTTCGGCTACCACATCATCAAGTTGATCGCGAAGACTCCTCCCCACACGAGCCCCTTCGAAGACGTGAAGAGCCAGATCGCTTCCCAGCTCTCCGACACGCGGGCGCAGGCGGAAACTGACCGGCTGGCGCGCGAGCTCGCGGACCGGATCAAGAAGATCAAGAACGCCTCCGACGAGGAGCTGCGCAAGCTCCAGAGCGACGTCGTGACCTACAACGAGACGCCCTGGTTCGCCAAGGGGGAGGCGATCCCGGGCGTCGGCTCGAATCCGAGTTTTTCCGACCAGGCCTGGAACACGAAGCTCGGCCAGATTTCGGCCACGCCCGTGTCCACGCCACGGGGAACCGCTTTCGTGAAACCGATAGAGCAGCGGCCGGCCGGACTGCCTCCCTTCGAGGAGATCAAGGCCCGCGTGACGATGGACTATCAGACCGACCGCGGGCAGGAAGAGGCCTTCGCCAAGCTCCAGCCGGTCGCTGCGGAGCTCGCCTCCGGCACGACGCTGGCGAACCTCGCGGCCCGTTACGAGACGGAGGTCAAGACGACTCCGGAGTTCGGCCCCGGCGGATCCATCCCCGACCTCGGCACTGTCCCCGAGCTTTCCACCGCCGTCTTCCAGACGGCCAAGGGACAGGCCGGCCCTCCCGTCGCGGTGCCCGGTGGCTTCGTCCTCTTCCGCGTCTTGAATCGCACGAGCGCGGACCCGAAGGCCTTCGACACGCAGAAACAGGAGATCCTGGACACGCTGCGCACCCGCGAGGCCGACCGCCTGCTGCGCGCCGAGCTCGCCCAGATGCGCACCGACCGCAAGATCCAGATCAACGAGGACCTCTTGAAGACATTCCTGCCGGAACAGACCTCCCCGCGCCGGGGATGACCGCACGGCCGGACCTCCGCCCCGAAAGCCTCGCCGTACACGCCGGCAAGAGGGCGGACCCGTCCGGCGCGCTCGTCGACCCGATCTTTCAGACCGCGCCCTTCACGTTTTCCGACACCGACGCCCTGGCCGGAGCGGCCGAGGGGCGCCCTCCCGACGCCTTCTACACGCGGGAGGGCAATCCCACCGTCCGTTCCGTCGAGAAGAAGCTCGCGGCGCTCGAAGGCTCGGAGGACGCCGCGCTCTTCTCCTCGGGGATCGCCGCGATCTCGACGGCCTTCCTCGCGGGACTGAAGGCGGGCGACCACGTCGTCGCGACGGAGGACCTCTACGGCGGCACGCTGCGCCTCTTCAAGGACGTGCTCGAACCCATCGGCGTGGCGGCGACGCTCGTCGCGACCGAGCCGCGGCCGAGGCTCGAAGAGGCGATCCGGAAGGAGACGCGCTGGCTCTACGTCGAGACCCCGACGAACCCGCTCGTCAAGGTCGTGGACCTCGCGTTCGTCGCGGACGTCGCCCGGCGGCATCGCCTGACGGCGGTCATCGACGGGACCTTCGCTTCCCCGATCCTGCAGCGGCCGCTCGAGCACGGTTTCCACCTGGTGCTCCATTCGGCGACGAAGTACCTGAACGGCCACGCGGACGTCACGGCTGGATTCGCGGCCGGCTCTCAAGAGCTGATCGAGCCGATCCGCTCCCGGCGCATCCGCACGGGACCGATCCTCGATCCTCTCGCCGCGTTTCTCCTGAACCGCGGCATGAAGACGGTCGCGCTTCGCGTGAGGGCGCAATCGCAGAACGCCCTGCGGCTGGCCGAGGCGCTCGAGTCCCACCCGGGCGTCGAGCGGGTTCACTACCCGGGCCTCCCCTCGCACGTGGGGCACGAGACCGCGCGGCGGCAGATGAAGGCCTTCGGCGCCATGCTCGCCTTCGATCTGAAGGGAGGGATCGAGACGGCGCGGAGGTTCCTCTCGCGACTGGAGCTCATCGCGCTCGCCACCTCCCTCGGTTCCGTCGAGACGACCGCGGACATGCCCTGGCTGACGTCGCACCGCCACGTGCCCCCCGAGAAGAAACGCACCCTCGGCATCCAGGAGGGCACGATCCGCCTCTCCGTCGGCGCCGAAGCCTTCGAGGACCTGCTGGAGGACATCACGAGAGCCCTTGGCTAGGTGTCAGGGAAAAGGTTTCTGGGGAAATGCAGGTTTCAGGTACCAGGTGTCAGGTTTCAGGGATGAATTCCGGTCCCTGACACCTGAAACCCGACACCTGACACCTGCATTTGACCTGAGACCTTCCACCTAACACCTGACAGCTAGAATCGCCTCATGATCGGAAGACTAACCGGGCGCCTGGCCTCCAAGGCTCCGGATCAGGTCCTCCTCGACGTGGGTGGCGTCGGGTATCTCGTCCACATTCCCCTCTCGACCTTCTACGAGTTGCCGGAGGTCGAGAGCCCGGCTTCGCTCTGGATCCACACGCACGTGCGAGAGGACACGCTCGCCCTCTACGGGTTCCGGACCGAGCGGGAGCGTTCTCTCTTTCTCCTCCTCCTCGGGGTGGCCGGGATCGGGCCGCGGGTCGCCCTGACCGTGCTGTCGGGAATCCCGCCGGGAGAGCTCGCCGCGGCGCTGCGCAACCAGGACGTGCGCCGCCTGGTCGCGATCCCCGGAGTCGGTAAGAAGACGGCCGACCGGATGGTCCTCGAGCTCGCCGAGAAGGCGCAGGCCTTCGCCGCGGAGGCCCCCGCCGAGGCCGCCGCCGCCGTGGCCGCCGACGACGTGATTTCCGCGCTCGTCAACCTCGGCTACCGCAAGGCCGAAGCCGAGCGGGCCGTCGAGGGGATCGCGCGGGGCGGCGCCCCCGAGGAATTCGGCGATTACCTCAAGCTCGCCCTGCGAAAGCTGACCGGCGGTTGATTCCGAGCGTGATCCCGCTGGTTTCCTAAGAGGGCGCCCCGGATCCGTCGTCGTTTCCTTCGTCGGCACGCGGCGGCCAGGTCGCAAACGTCACCCGAGGGCCGCCGCTCTGGTCTCTCGGGCACAGGGACAGCAACCTCAGCGTCTCACTGTGGTGTGTGCCCTCGGACAAGGCCTCCTCCGGGAAACGCCGCCGGCTCCGGGGCTCGCAGTGTGACTTGAGTCCGGATAAGAGCCCCGGTGGCGGGACGCCTCCCGGAGGAGGCGATGAGCGAAGGAGCATGGCACGCCGAGTCCTTCGCCCCGGCATCCCTGCGACTGAGCGACCAGCGACGGCTCGGATCTCTCTTTCGCGGAACAGGCCGGAGCGTGCGGACGAGGGAGGCGGCCCGACGCCGGGGCGGCTCGAAGCGAGAAGCTTCAAAATAGGACGTTACGAGCGATCCCAGATTCCAAGCTCCCGGTTCCCCGTTGGGATTAGAGTTGAGATCTTTAGGAACCCGGAATCGAAAGCGAATGACCGACGAGAAAGAGATCATGGCCGCGACCGCCCTCGCGGAGGACCAGGCCGTCGAGCCGAAGCTGCGGCCGCAGACGCTCTCCGAATACATCGGCCAGAGGAAGGTTCGCGAGAACCTCGACGTCTTTCTCACGGCCGCGCGCGGACGCGGAGAACCTCTCGACCACGTGCTCCTGACCGGGCCTCCGGGCCTCGGCAAGACGACCCTCGCCTACATCATCGCCCGGGAGATGGGCGCGGGCCTGCGGCTGACCTCCGGCCCCATGATCGCGCGCGCCGGAGATCTTGCCGGCATCCTGACGAACCTCCAGCCTCGGGACGTCCTCTTCGTGGACGAGATCCACCGCCTGAGTCCCGCCGTCGAGGAGGTCCTCTACCCGGCGATGGAGGACTTCCGGCTGGACGTCGTGATCGGCGAGGGTCCCATGGCGCGCACGATCAAGGTGGACCTGCCTCCCTTCACGCTCGTCGGCGCCACCACCCGTCCTGGCCTGCTCTCCCAGCCTCTCCATGCGCGCTTCGGAATTCCGCTGCGCCTGGATTTCTACGACGTCGAGTCGCTGACGCGGATCGTCGAGCGGTCGGCCAGGATCCTCGTGATCCGCATCCTGCCCGAGGCCGCGCGCGAGATTGCGGGAAGGAGCCGGGGCACGCCGCGCATCGCAAACCGGCTCCTGAGGCGCCTGCGCGACTTCGCGGACGTCGCCGGTAAGGACGCGATCGACCTGCCGGCGGCGCGGGAGGCGCTGGCGAGGCTCGAGGTGGATGAGCACGGCTTCGACGAGCTTGACCGCCGGATCCTTGCGACGATCATCGAGAAGTTCGGCGGAGGCCCCGTCGGCATCGGATCGATCGCCGCATCGATCGGAGAAGACCGCGGCACCCTTGAGGACCTCTACGAGCCCTACCTGATCCAGGCAGGCTTTCTGCAACGGACGCCCCGCGGGAGGGTAGCTTCGCTTCTCGCCTATCGTCATCTCGGGGTGGTTCCTCCGCACAGGGAAGAGTCGTTGTTCGAGGAGTGACTCGGGAACCGCCAGACCGTGAGCCGTGAGCCGCGACACGTGAGCCAGGAACGCAAGATCCATCCCGCCGACCTTGAACATCCGGTTCCCGGCCCCCGGCCGCCGGCGCCCCCCGCGAGCCGGCCGTTCAAGAAAGGGTTGCTCGTCTACAACCCCACGGCCGGGCAGCGCAACCGGCGGGCCGAGATGCGAGCCCTGCTGGAGCGGGTCCGAGCGCGGGGGCTCGACCTCGTCCAGGCCCCGACCGACCGGCCGGGGCACGCGACGGAGATCGTCCGGACATTCCTCCCGACGGGGCTCGAGATCGTCGCCGTGTACGGCGGTGACGGCACGATCTCGGAAGCCGCCTGCGGACTGGCGGGATCGGAAGTCCCCCTGGCGATCCTGCCCGGAGGAACGTCCAACGTGCTCGTGCGCGAGCTTTCGATCCCCCTCGACCTCGAGGGCGCGACGGCGCTCCTCTTCGACGGCGTGCCGAGGCCCGTGCGGCTCCTCCTGGCCAACGAGCGGCCCTTCCTTCTCTGGGCGGGCATCGGGCTGGACGCCCGCATCATGGGTCACACGCTCCCGAGGCTCAAACGCTGGCTCGGCCGCTCCGGGATCTTTCTGACGGTCGCGCGGGAGTTCTTCCGCTACGAATTCCCACGCCTCGAGGTCACCGTGGACGGGACTCGTCACGAAGCGACGTTCGCGGTCGTCTGCCACGCGCGGCACTACGCCGGCGACTGGATCATCGCGCCGAAGGCCTCTCTCGAAGCCGACACGATGGACGCCCTGCTCTTCACCGGCCGCGGCCGCTGGAGGCTCTACTCGCTCTTCCGCCAGATCCAGCTCGCGAAGTCGGGGCACTTGACGCGGGGCCTCGCCACGACCGTGCGGGGCCGCGAGGTCGCGGTGCGCTCGCTCGAGAACTACGAGGTCGACGTCCACGTGGACGGCGACTGCGTCCTGACGACTCCGATCACCTGCCGCGCCGCCGAGAAGACCGTCTCGATCCTGGTGCCGAAGTCCTGAGTCCTTAGTCCGCAGTCCCTGGTCCTTGGTCAAACACGACTAAGGACAAGGACCAAGGACCAAGGACCAAGGACCAACGCCGTCCGGCATCGAGCGACGGCGTAAACTTCCCGCCCTCCGATGGCGAAGAGGAAGCGCCCGCCCTGCGTTCTCAAGCCCCGGCTACGGGTCCTCCGCGGGGAGTCGATCGTGCTCGGGCCTGGCAAGGCGGACCTGCTCGATGCGATCGCCCGGACCGGCGAGCTACGCAGCGCGGCGCGCCGACTCGGGATGTCCTACATGCGGGCCTGGACGCTCCTGCGGGTCATGAACGCGGCCTTTCGCGAGCCGCTCGTTCAAACCGCGCGCGGGGGCGCCCGCCACGGCGCGGCCGGCCTGACGA
>JAWOLE010000167.1:0-3376 GCA_033853815.1 Thermoanaerobaculia bacterium | reverse complement strand
ACGGCACATCCGGGAGGAGATGCACGTCTCCGAGGAGGACATCCAGGAGGTCTTCCGCCTGGCCGAGCAGGAGCGCCAGCAGAGCGTGGACCTCTTCCACTCGACCCAGCTCCTGCGCGAGAACCTCTCTCGCGACCAGCGCCTGAGGCTCGTCGAGGCGATCTGGGGCGTCGTCTATTCCGACGGCACCCTCCTCGAGGCGGAGGCCCATCTGGCCCGCCGGATCGCCGAGCTCCTGGGTTTCCAGCACCCCGAAGTCCAGGCCGTCAAGGACCGCGTCGCCGCCACGCGCTAGTCCTCGAGGTTTCCCTCGAACCGTAGGGGAGGGGCTTGTCCCCTCCCGCCTCGGGAAAGCCGATCACGCGGGACGCCAGAGGCGGCCGTCGTCCGCGCCCTCCGTGCCGCGGAGGGGCGCCCCCTCCCGCGATGATGAACAGCGACCACGACGAAAAGCGGGCGGCCGCGAGGGCCGCCCCTACGGCGCGTTCGGGAACGGTCGTGAGAGGTGGCCGCGCAATCACCGCCGTGGCGTTCTCGACGAGGTGATGAACAGGGGTTGCTCCGGAGGACAAATGTATATACACTCCCACGGTGCGGGTCGAGTGGGATCCGGAGAAGGCAGCCGCGAACCTTCGCGCTCACGGAATCAGGTTCGCCGAGGCGGTAACAGTCTTAGAAGATTGTTTCGCAATTACGCGCGAAGATTCGGACTCCGTCGAGGAGCAGCGCTTCGTGACTCTGGGATTGAGCGATCAAGCGAATGTCCTCGTGGTCGTGTATGCGTATCGAGAACCCGACACCGTTCGAGTAATCTCCGCCTGGAAGGCGGGCAAACGTCAGAGGAAGCTATATGAAGAGGGTAAGAGCTGAGAGGCGCCGGTACATAGATTTTTCGAAGGGAAGGCGCGGCGCGGTCATCAGGCCGGAGCCCGGCAAGACGAAGATTTCAATCCGCTTGGACAACGCCGTCCTCGAATACTTTCGAAACCTCGTGGACAACGCCGGCGGGGGGAATTACCAGACGCTGATCAACGACGCGCTGTTGGAGCACATCCACCGCCGCTCCACGCTGGACGTGGTCCGGCAGGTCGTGCGGGAGGAGCTCGCGGCCTATCCCTCCAATCCGAAGAAGTAAGCTTCTGTCGTAGGGGAGGCGCTTGTCCCCTCCCGCGACGAGCGCGACGGGAGGCGGGCGGGCGCGAGGCCCGCCCCTACGGCACGGAAGGACGCGAGCGGAAACCGAAACCGGGCTCGCTCCGACGCAATACAATTCCTCTCGTGGCCACGACGAAACCGGACCTGGACATCGTGCAAGACCTCGTCACGGAGTTTGGCGAGAACGCCTCCTACGTCGCGGACCTGCTGGCCCGGTACAGGACCAACCCGGCGAGCGTGGACGAGGAGTGGCGCGCCTTCTTCCGGGAGCGCCTGGGCGAGCCGGAGCCGGCTCCGCCTCCGCCGCCAGCCCGTCCTCTCGAGGGGTCGGCTCCGTCGCCCGAAGCCGTGCCGCCCGAACGACCTGCTCCCGAGGCGCCGGCCCCACGCGCCCTGCGCGAGGGAGAGCAGCTCCAGCCCATCCGGGGCGCCGCCCTGCGCGTCGCCGAGAACATGGAGGCGAGCCTTCATGTCCCGACCGCGACCTCCCAGCGCCAGATTCCCGTCAAGCTCCTCGAAGAGAACCGGCGCTTGATCAACGAGTACCGCGCCTCGCACGACGAGTCGAAGGTCTCCTACACGCACCTGATCGCCTGGGCCGTCCTCCAGGCCCTGAAGGACTTCCCGCAGTTGAACGACGCCTACGACGACTCGGCCGGCGCGCCCTCGCGCTTGCGCCGCGAGAAGGTCAACTTCGGCATCGCCGTGGACGTCGAGAAGAAGGACGGCACCCGCTCCCTCGTCGTCCCCAACGTCAAGGACGCGGGCGCGATGGACTTCGCGCGCTTCCTCGCCGCTTCTGACGATGTTGTATCCCGCGCCCGCGCCGGCAAGCTCGAGGTCTCCGACTTCGAGGGGACGACTGTCTCGCTCACCAACCCCGGGACCATCGGAACTACGGCTTCTGTGCCGCGCCTCATGCCCGGGCAGGGCCTGATCGTCGCGACCGGCGCGATGGAATACCCCGGCGAGTTCCGCGCGATGGCGCCGGAGGCCCTCTCGCAGCTCGCGGTCAGCAAGGTCGTCACCTTCACCTCGACCTACGACCACCGCGTCATCCAGGGCGCGGAGTCGGGCGCCTTCCTCGGCCGCATCGAGGAGCTGCTGCTCGGCCAGCACGGCTTCTACGAGAAGGTCTTCGCCGACCTCGGCATCTTCCACAAGCCCTTCCACTGGGCGGTGGACGTCAACCCGGCCTACTCCGGCGACGGACGAAGCGGCGAGATCGCCAAGCAGGCGCGTGTGCTCGAGCTCATCAACGCCTACCGCGTGCGCGGGCACCTGATTGCCGACATCGATCCGCTGCGCATGATGGCGCTCCAGACCCACCCGGAGCTGGACCTCGAGACCTACGGCCTGACGATCTGGGACCTCGACCGCACCTTCTGGACGGGCGGCCTCGCCGGCGGCGACCACATGCCGCTGCGCCAAATCATCGGCGTGATGCGCCGCGTCTATTGCGGCAGGATCGGGACCGAGTACCGCCACATCTCGGACCCCACCGAAAGGTATTGGGTCCGCAAGCACATTGCCGCGGCGACCGAGGCCAGGTCTCTTCCCACCGGCCTGCGCAAGCAGCTCCTGGAGAAGCTCATCGCGGCCGAGTCCTTCGAGAAGTTCCTCGGCGCCCGCTTCATGGGCCAGCGCCGCTACTCGATCGAGGGCTGCGAGACGACGATCGCCGTCCTCGACCAGCTCATGGAAGGCGCAGCCGCGCGCGGCATCGAGGACGTCGTGATGGGCGTGACCCACCGCGGCCGGCTCAACATCCTCGCCAACGTCGTCGGCGACTCGACCGAGCGCATCTTCGCGGCCTTCGAGGGGACCGTGCACCCCGAGTTCCCGGCCGACGAAGGGGACGTCAAGTACCACCAGGGAGGCCGCGGCACACGGCAGGCCGAGAGCGGCAGCGAGATCCGGATCACCGTCCCGTCAAACCCCTCGCACCTCGAGGCCGTAGACCCGGTCGTCGAGGGGCGCTCCCGCGGCAAGCAGGACCAGACCGGCCTCCCGCGCGCCGAGGCGACCGCGCGCGTCCTCCCCGTCATCCTCCACGGCGACGCCGCGTTTGCGGGGCAGGGGATGGTCGCGGAAGTCTTCAACCTCTCGCAGCTCCACGGCTACCGCACCGGCGGCACGATCCACATCGTCATCAACAACCAGATCGGCTTCACGACCGACCCGAAGGCCGGCCGCTCGTCTCTCTATTCGACCGACGTCG
>JAWOLE010000166.1:0-4991 GCA_033853815.1 Thermoanaerobaculia bacterium | reverse complement strand
ACCTCCGACGGGAAGCCCTACACGGGCGACACGGTGAGCCTGACGGGTACGCCGACGGGGACCTACAACAGCAAGGATGTCGCGACGGCCAACCTCGTGACCTTCGGCGGGGTCTCGCTAACGGGTGGCGATGCGGGCAACTACTCGCTGACAGCGTTCACGCAGGCGGCGACGATCACCGCCAAGTCGGTGACGGCCTCGGTCACGGCTTCAGACAAGGTGTACGACACGACCACGACGGCGACGATCACGACCTGCACGCTCTCCGGCGTCGTGTCCGGCGATTCGGGCAGCGTGGGCTGCTCGGCCGCGAGCGGCGCGTTCGCGAGCGCGGCCGTCGGGACCTGGACGGTGACGGCCAGCGGGATCACTCTTTCCGGGGGCGCGGCGGGCAACTACAGCCTGTCCTCGACGACGGCGACGACGACGGCGAGCATCCTGCCGGGGCCGCCCTTCCAGATCGTTTTCACGACGGCGGCGCAGACGCTGACGACGAACGTCACCTCGGCCGTCATGACCGTCCAGCTCCAGGACAGCTACGGCAATCCGACCAACGCCGGAGTCGGCGGTCAGGCGATCAACCTGGCGACGACGTCGGCCGGCGGGATCTTCCGGGATACGACAGACACGACGACGATCACCGGCGTGACGGTGGCCTTCGGCTCCAACAGCGCGAGCTTCAAGTACAAGGATTCGGTGGCAGGGACGCCGACGATCACGGCTTCGTCGTCGCCTCTGACGTCGGCGACGCAAATGGAGACCGTCGCAGTTCCGGCCAACTCCGGGACGCTCGACGTCACCTTCATCGTCAACGCGATCGACGACGACACGCCGAAGCCGAAGACGCACAAGGAGGTGGTCGCCGGCGCGCTGATCAGGGTGTTCATCAGGGGCGAGTTCTGCACCGACGATCTCTTCGTCAAGAAGTCGCCGAAGCAGTGGGGACCGATATTCAACAGTTGCCCGTACATCGCGCAGGGGACGACGGACGTGAACGGGGAGCTCTTGCTGCCGGTGCCTCCGACCACGAAGGACCCGAACACGGATTACGTCGTCATCGGAAGGACCCCCAACACCGGATGTAACGACACCACCGTCACGTGCTTCGACGACAGAAGGACGACAGAGGATCCCGACACGCTCTATTCGGGCAAGCAGATCAAGGAGATCAAGACCGGCGAGACGAGAAAGGTGAACCTGCGCAAGGTGCGCCGGTTCGACGGCAAGAAGGTCTCGGCCCACGAGCTCGAGGAGTTCGGGACCCACCTCTACATCATCGAGCCGGACTACATGGATTGGACGGACACGACGGAGCAGTACCCCTTCGTCTTCGAGGCCGACGGAGATTGGGACGTGACGACCAGCGTCGCGCCGCCCGAGGGCTTCGTCTCCGACTCGACTTCGCTCCAGGCGGATGCCGTGAATACCACGACGGCCGTTCAGTTCACGCTGACAGACGTCGGCAGCGACTGGTCGGCGACCGCCATCACGCACACGATCAAGCACAAGGGGAAGACCATCAAGGAGAACTCCAACGTCAAGATGTTCGACAAGCAGAAGAACAAGAAGGCGCCCAAGGTGGTGAAGCCGCACAAGTAGGGAATGAGTTTCGCTCCGGGGCGCCGCCCGGCGGCGCCCCGGACGTCTTAACGGAGGCCATCACTCCCACAAGAACTCCCACGATCCCAGTTTCCCCGGGGCGCCGCATGGAACGGCGGCGTCCCGGTTTTTTTTGCCGATGAGAGGCCCGCTTGGGGCTTGGGGTCAGGCTTGAATACCGGGTATTAGGCCGGAGAGGTCCTGGTCAGGCGGCGAGCGAGAACATCAACTTGATGGCGTAGGGCCCCGGAGACTCGAAGGGCCTGATCGAATCTGAGGACGTCCTTGGCAACGCTCGATGCGTCGCGGTTGAAATAGTCGGCCGCCCGCGCGTAGGGAATGCGGCCGCAGAGCTTTCCGAGATAGGCGGTCATTGCGCGGGCCTGCGATGCCTTACCTTGGCGACTGGGAGTTCGCAGTGATGGTAGATGGAGACCAAGCGCATCGGCCACCGTCTCGGCAACCTGCTCTACTGTGAGGCTGCGTCGAATGAGCTCCGGCACCTCAACTTTTCGCATCACCTCGGCGGCGAAGACGTCATCGCCCTTGAAGATCTGCGCGATGTCGGCCATTTCCTTATACCGTTCGGGCTCAGCCTCTCCCATCAGCTCGCGATATTCGGGCGCACCGGCCGCGCGACCAGCACCCATCAGGAAATAGCCTCGGTCAAGATCGATCCAGGCAGGAGCTCTCCCTCGCCGATAGAAGCGGTCGCTAGACCAGGCGTACTCCTCAGGTCGCTTCGTCAGCCGCGCCTCCAACGGGTTGAAGTGGACATATCTCAATAGGGCAAGGAAGTACCGATCCGCCTCGACCAGCAGCGCCTTGTACCGTCCCTGGAAGAGGTGCCCGGACCTCTGATGACGTCGGTTGAAGGCTTGCGTGTAGGAAGATTGCAAACCGTGGATCACCCGCGAGAGGGGAGTTTCGCCGGTCTCGAGCACGAGATGCACGTGATTGGTCATCAGGCAGTAAGCGATGAGCCGGAAATCGAACCTCTCTCGGTAATGCTGCAAGCGGCGAAGATAGAATTCGCGATCCGCATCGTCGCGGAAGACGGCCTTTCGCTCGTTGCCGCGAGCGATCACGTGATACAGGGCGCCCGGGTACTCGACTCGAAGGGGCCTTGGCATCACGGCAGAGGATAATACCCGATATTCAAGCCTGACCCCACCACCGCTACCCCTCGGCCGGGTGGCGCCCCGATGCCCGCTCCTCAGACGAACGGATCGACGACCTTCACGCCGGCGGGCTCGAAGTGGCTTCGATTGCGCGTTGCGACCGTAAGGTCGTGTTCCAGCGCGGTGGCGGCGATCATCGAGTCAAGCAACGGAAGAGTTTGCCCGTTTCTCTTCAGATCGACGACGAGGGCCGCCCACCTCTTTCCAACCGACACGTCCCAGGGCAGGCATTCGAGGGTCCGCGTCACCTCCGCGAACCACCCTTCGAGCAGAGTTCTCTTGCGCCCCCGGGGAAGCGAGAGGATTCCGATGAATAGCTCGCCGATGACGATTGGGTCCGCCACGAGGTTGCGCTCGTTGGCGGTCAGCCATTCGATAACGAGCTGGCTTGGCCTTGGTTTCGTCGCCTCGCTCAGGACGTTTGCGTCAACGAGGTACCTCATCCGAGTTTCAGAACACGGATGTCGTCGGTCGTACCGGTCCGCTCGAGCGGCCTGAACCATCCCTTTGCGGGGCACGCGAGCAGGAGCTTGACCAGACCTTCGTTTCGCCGCGCCTTCCGCTTGATGCGGTAGTCGCCGCGGTCCAGGCGTTCCACCTCGAACTCCTGCCCGGCTTCGATCTTGTCGCGCTCCCGGATTTCCGCCGGCAGAACGATCTGCCCTTTCGTCGAAACGGTGGTCTTCATCCCGAAGTAAGATAGCATCTTACCAGCGTGGGTCAACGACGTGCGGGCGAGCGGGGGGCGCCCGGCGAGGGCAGGCTTCAGGCGCCGGGGGTTTCCCGGCGGAGTCCCTTGAAGCGGGAGAAGTCGGTGTCGAAGGAGACGAGCACGGCGCCGTGGCTGATCGTCAACGCAGCCAGGTGTGCGTCCGTCGTCAGGTTCCCCGCCGTCCCAGTCTCGACGAGGAGAGAACGGAGAATGTCCCAGTGTTCGTCTCTCTCCCTCAGCAGCCGGGTGGTTCCCAGAGCCAGCCATGCGTCCACCTTCCGCAGGGCAGTGTCCGCGTCGAGCGGACGAGGGAAGACTGCCGGGCTCGTTGACAGCCGAAGGAAGCCGATCACTACGATCCAGGGAAGGCCAACCACCTCGTCGCCGTTGAGGGCTCCTTCCCACCATCGAAGCGCCGCCCTGTGATGAACGGAGTTCTCGTTGACCGCATAGAGCAGGACGTTCAGATCCACGACCTTCATTTGCGAAGAGCCAGCTTTCGGAGAGTCTCCTCATCCTCAAATCGAGCCGCCTGCGCGAGCGCCTTGCGCAGATCCATTCGCGGCCGGCCCATGGCGTGGACTCTCTCGCGGTACTGCCGGCGCCGCGGGGCGGGCCTTCGCGCGTTCCCCAGGCCGGCGCGCAGCGTTCGGTTGAGCACTCGCGCGAGCGATGTGTTTTCCTTTCGCGCCAGGTCCTTCAGCTCCTTGAGAACCTCGTCGTCAATCCGAGTCGTCGTCCTCATGGTGGCATCATAGCATCAAGAGCACTGGTGCCCACGCATCAAACGGCTATCGGACGACTAATGGGGCGCTGGTATAGGGCCGCACGGGTGCTGGCCCGATGGACAGGAAGGGGACAGGGAGCTTGCCTGACCTTTTTATGGACGAGAGGCCAGTAGCGGGGGTGGGGCCCGGAGCCTACGCTGTCGCCAAGCGGTTCGGACAGCGTGGACGCGGGTCTCTTTGGAAGCGCGAGGACCGGCTCCGCCGGCCTCTTGTGGGCTTCAAACCCTCCGCAGCGCCGGCCCTGACACGCCAGGGCCGGCGCATTTTTTCAGCCCCTCATCCGCCAGCCGGCTATAATGGAGCGTGCCTTCCCGACAAGTGACGCCCCCTCCTGAGAAGCGCGCGGCGCCTCCGCCCGAGGAGCACGGCCAGGCGGCTCCCGTCGTCGATCAACACCTGCGTCAGGCGGCTGCGGAGCGGGCCAGCGACCTGCATTTCGAGCCCAAGGACGACCACGTCCGGGTGCGGTTCCGGGTCGAGGGCGTGCTCCAGGACCGCCGCTCGCTCCCGTTGAACCTGGGCATCGCCGTCATCAGCCGCCTGAAGATGATGGCGAAAATGGACATGGCGGAGCGGCGGCTGCCGCAGGACGGCAGCTTCACGACGGCCCAGGGCGGCGGCGAGATGCACGTCCGCGCCTCGATCTTCCCGACCGTGTACGGCGAAAAGATGGTCCTCCACGTCGCCGGGTCCGCGATGGCCCTGAAGAAC
>JAWOLE010000165.1:0-16335 GCA_033853815.1 Thermoanaerobaculia bacterium | reverse complement strand
CGGATAGATCATGGCCGACCGCACCTGCGATCGGAGCTTCACGGCCTTCTCGATGTACACGGAGAGGCGCTGGAGGATCGTGTCGAGGATGCCGCCCGCCTCTCCGGCCGCCACCATGTTGACGTAGAGGGAGTCGAACGCCTTCGGATGCCGGCGCATGGCGTCGGCGAGCGTCGATCCGGCCTCGACGTCCTGGCGCACCTGGAGAAGGATCTTCTGGAAGGTCTTGTGCTCCTGCTGGTTCGCCAGGATCTCCAGGCACTGGACGAGCGGCAGTCCGGCGTCGATCATGACGGAGAACTGCCGGGTGAAAACCGCGAGCGTCTTGGGAGGAACCCGGCGCCCGACCTTGGTGAGCGAGATCTCCTTGCCGCGCTCCCGGATGCCGGTGACGACGATGTTCTGTCGGCGCAGGGAGGCAAGCGCCATCTCTTTCGAGTCGGCGGCCAGGACCCCTTCCTTGATCAGGCCGGCGCGGTTGCGCCCTTTCCATGAGTAGTTGGGCATCTCTTGCTCGATTTCAGTCCGTCGAACTCATCGTTACTACGGCCCCCCGATTCAGGCCCGCCGTCCCGCGACGGCCGGGGGGACGGGCACGTTCACGCCGGCCCCGCGGCCGATCAATTCCTGCAACTCGTCCGGGCTCGAGGACCGCGAGAGCGCCATCTCCAGCGTAATCAGTTTACGGTGATAGAGCGTGGCGAGCGCCTGGTTGAAGGTCTGCATGCCGAACTTGGACTGGCCGGTCTGCATCATCGAGTAGATCTGGTGGATCTTGTCCTCGCGGATGAGGTTGCGGATCGCGGCGTTGGGCACCAGGACTTCCATCGCCATCACGCGCCCCTTTCCGCTGGCGCGTTCGAGCAGCGACTGGCAGAGGATGCCCTCGAGCACGAAGGAGAGCTGCGTGCGGATCTGCGTCTGCTGGTGGGCCGGGAACACGTCGATGATGCGGTTGATCGAGGACATCGCCGAGTTGGTGTGGAGGGTCGCCAGAGTCAGGTGTCCGGTCTCGGCGATGCGAAGGGCGGACTCGATGGTCTCGAGGTCTCGCATCTCGCCGATCAGGACCACGTCGGGGTCCTCCCGAAGGACCGCTCGCAGGGCGTTGGGGAAGGAGTGCGTGTCCGAGTGCAGCTCGCGCTGGTTCACCAGGCACTTCTTGTGCCCATGGAGGAACTCGATCGGGTCCTCGATGGTCACGATGTGCAGCTGCTTCTCGTTGTTGATCTTGTCCAGCATCGCGGCGAGCGTCGTCGTCTTTCCGGATCCGGTCGGCCCGGTGACGAGAACGAGACCGCGCGGTTTGTCGCAGAGGGCCTCCACGATGGGAGGCAGCCCGAGCTCTCGGAATCCGAGGATCTGGTACGGAATCTGCCGGTAGACGCCGCCCACGGCGCCGCGCTGCATGAAGTTGTTCGCGCGGAAGCGCGCGAGGCCCTTGACGCCGAAGGAAAAGTCGAGCTCGAGGCTCTCCTCGAACCGGTGCTTCTGGCTGTCGGTCAGCACCGAGTAGGCGAGCTGCTTGGTCTCCGCAACGGTCAGCGGGGGATAGGGCAGAGGGATCAGCCTTCCGTCCAGGCGGATCATCGGAGGCGAGTTGGTCGTCAGGTGCAAGTCGGATGCACCCATTTCGACCATTTGCTTCAAAAGGTGGTGGAGGGTCGTATCTGTCGGCATCCAGTCCCTTCGGTGGAAGTAGCCTAGTTTAGCCGCTCCGGCGCCCAAAAGGAAGC
The DNA here is from genome assembly GCA_033853815.1 of Thermoanaerobaculia bacterium. Classification (GTDB taxonomy): domain Bacteria; phylum Acidobacteriota; class Thermoanaerobaculia; order UBA5066; family Gp7-AA6; genus JAWOLE01. The sequence continues at coordinate 14,599 of JAWOLE010000165.1, read as the reverse complement.
CTTGCGATCTGTCGAAGTCCTTAGTCCTTAGTCCTTGGTCCCTGGTCTCCGCTCCTCCTTCGCCCGACAAAGGACTACGGACAAGGGACCAGGGACTCGTTCAGAGGACCGTTTCGCGGAGCACTTCCTCCAGCGTCGTGACGCCCGCCCGGATCTTGTGGAGGCCGGAGGAACGCAGGCTGACCATTCCCTCCTCGATCGCCTTGCGCTTCAGCTCGATCGAGGTCGCACCCGACAGGATCATCTCCCGGATCTCGTCGGAGAACTGCAGGACCTCGTAGAGCCCGATGCGCCCTTTGTAGCCGGAGTTGCCGCACCGATCGCACCCGCGGCCGCGCTTGATCTTCAGGGCCTTGACCTCGTCGGGCGCGAAGCCGACCTGGATGAGCATCTGCGGAGGAGTCTCGAGGTCCTCGGCGCAGGAGGTGCAGATGCGCCGCACGAGCCTCTGCGAACAGATCGCGTTGATCGAGGTCGCGACGAGGAAGGGCTCGATCCCCATGTTCATCAGACGGCTGATGGTGGAGGGCGCGTCGTTGGTGTGGAGGGTCGAGAGCACGAGGTGCCCGGTCAGGGCCGCCTTGACGCCGATCTCGGCCGTTTCGAAATCGCGGATCTCGCCGACGAGGATGATGTCCGGATCCTGCCGGAGGAAGGAGCGCAGCGCCGAGGCGAAGGTCAGCCCGATCTGCTCCTTCATCTGAACCTGGTTGATCCCGGGCAGGTTGTATTCGATCGGATCCTCGGCCGTCAGGATGTTGACGGTCGGGTCGTTCAATTGTGCGATCGCCGAGTACAGGGTGTTGGTCTTCCCGGATCCGGTCGGCCCGGTGACCAGCACGATGCCGTAGGGGCGGTCGATCGCGTCCTTGAACCGGCGCAGGGGCTCCGGCTCGAAGCCGAGCTGCGTCATGTCGAGCTGCAGCTTGGTCTTGTCCAGAAGCCGCATCACGACCTTCTCGCCGAACTGGGCCGGCACCGTCGAGACGCGCAGGTCGAGGTCGCGCGAGCGCTCTTCCACGCGAAGCCGGAGCTTGATGCGGCCGTCCTGGGGAAGCCGCTTCTCCGAGATGTCGAGCTTGGCCATGATCTTCAGGCGGGAGATCAGCGGGTCGCGCGTGCGCATCGGCAGCGCCATGATGTTGTGGAGGATGCCGTCGATGCGGAAACGGACACGGAACTCCTTCTCGTAGGGCTCGACGTGCACGTCGGAGGCCCCGGACTTGAGCGCTTCGACCAGGATCAGGTTCGAGAGCTTGATGATCGGGGCCGACTCGCTCGACTTGGCGAGATCGATCAGGTCGATTTCCTCGCCCTCTTCGCCGCGGATGACGTCCACGTCGGCGCCGGTCTCCACGCCCGCGATCTCGTCGATGTTGAGCTCGCCCAGTCCGACGGCCGCCATGTCGTCGGCCGTGAGGGCCGACGAGGCCATGACCTCGTCCAGCGTCCCCTCGGCGGGCGCGTAGCCCGTGGAGGATTTCGCCTTCTCCTTCAGCACGACCGAGCGCGGCGTCCCGTAATTGCGGTCGATCGCCTTGCGCAGCGCGGCCTCGGAAGCCACGACCGGCTCGACGTTGTAGCCGGTCATGAACTTGATGTCGTCCATGGCGAAGACGTTGGTCGGGTCCCCCATGGCGATCGTCAGCGTCGCTCCGGTCTTGTTGACCGGGAGGACGCCGTACTTGCGGGCGACATCGCCGGGGACGATCTTGATGACGGACGGGTCGATCTCGAAGTTGGCGAGGTCGATGGAGGGCACGCCGAACTGCTGGGAGAGAGTCTCGGTGATGTCGTTGTCGCTGACCGCGCCCACGCGGACGAGCGCCTCGCCCAGTTTCCCCCCCTCCTCGCGCTGCGACTTGAGAGCCGCGTCGAGCTGTTCCTGGGAGATCAGCTTTGCCTTGAGAAGGAGGTCTCCGAGCTTGACGGCCATGGAATCGGAGGATTGTACCTTTAATTCCTCTCGATGGACTTGAGTTTCCCCACCAGAGTCCCGACCTTCAGCTTCGACCGGAGCTGGACCGGGATCTTGCGGACGTCGTCGGTGAGCCACAGGATGAGGTTCTTTCCCATCAGTCCGGTCCCTGTGCTCGTCGGCTCCACGCGGATCGTCTGGAAGCTCCCCGCCGGGACCGTGATGGTCTCCCGCCCCTTCAATTCCACAGAAAGCGCGCGCGGCTGCCCCGAGAACACCTGGAACTCGATCGGCTTGTCGCCGTCGAGCTGGAGCGTGCGCACGTAGTAGACCGAGGAGAGGCTGTCGAACATGGCGTCGTCCAGAGGAAAGACTTCGCCTTCGGAGCGGATGACCCTCTTCTCGTAGTCGAACTCGGTCAGTTCGTCCCTGACGCGCTTGCCTTCGACCGTGTGTTTCTCGAAGCGCAGCGAGCGGAAGGATTTCGGGTCGATCCAGGACACGATCGTGTCGCGCACGAGAAAGAACTTGGAGAGGAAGGCGTTCGAGACCACGGACATCTCGAACTTGTAGGTCGGACGTCCCTCGAGCTCCGCCCGGCTCGCCGTCAGCGTCATCTCGCCGCCGGAGACTCCGAGGATCGTCATCGCGTAGCGGAGAGTCTCGCCGAGAAAGAGAGGCGGGTCGGTCCTCTGCTGCCCCAGAGCGGACGGGGCCCCGCCCCCGAACGCCAGGAGGAGAACGAGAAGGAAAAGGCGCCTCAACGCTTCGGGGAGCCCCGCAACGCTCGCAATGGAATCCGGCCCGACGTCCTCGAGCGGCGGGTCATTGCGAATCCTCGATCATTCTCGGCCTCGTCACGAGTTCGACCGCCTTGTTGCCGACCGTTTCGACGGAAGCCGTTTGATCGTAACTCATCGCGAAGCCCCGATACGGCCGGTTGCGGGAGGGGACGTTGCGCCGGCGGGAGTCCGGGCCGAAGAGCGCGAGGGAAGGGACGCCGACCGCGTCCGCCAGATGGACCGGCCCCGTGTCTCCGGCGACGAAGAGGCTCGCGAGCGCCATGACCTGCGCGAGGCCCCGAAAGTCGAGCGGCGGAATCCTGGCGGCGTACGGGAGGAGCGCGGAGAGGCGGGCGACGCGCGGCTCGTCCCCCGGACCCCAGGAGATCGCGGGGTAGAAACCGAGGTCCTTGTGCAGCCGCGACGCGAGCGCGGCGTACCTCTCCTCTCCCCAGGCCTTCTCCGCGCGCGCCGCGCCCGGATGATAGAGCGCGAACGGGGTCGGCAGCGTCGCGAGAAAGGCCTCGGCCGCGAGGCTCTTGCGCCGGAGCAGGTAGCGCGCGTCCGGGGCTCTCCGGGTCACTTCCAGCCCGAGGGGGGCGAGCAGGGCGAGGTTCTGGTCGACGACGTGGACGGCGTCGGAGGACAGATCGACCCCCTTGCCGACGAGCAGCGCCGAGGAGGGTTCGCGGCGGACGGCTGCGGAAAAACTGATGACCCGGGCCCCGGCCAGTCGAGAGAGGAGAGCCGACTTCCAGAGTCCCTGGGCGTCCAGGACGGCGTCGGGGGCGAAGGCCCGAAGAGCCCGGCGCAGTGCCGCGACCTCCCGCCAGTGCGCGAGGGAAAAAGGGTTGCGGCGCCACCCTCGCGTGTCGGCCGTAAAGAGGGCCTCGATCGACGGGTTGCCCTCGAGGAGTCCCGCAAAGCGCGGCTCCGTCAGCCACGCCACGTGCGCTCCGCCCATGTGGGCGTTCGCCGCCAGGGGCAGGGTGTGGACGATGTCCCCCATCGAGGAGAGCCGGACGATCAGGATTCTCATGAGCCGTCAAACGTCAAACGTAAAGCGTAAAACGGAGCCAGTCCTTCGTTTCACGTCTTGCGTTTCACGTTTTACGAATCTTTTCGACCAAATCGGTGGTGGCGTGGTCTTTCGGGTCTCCGACGATCGCCGTCCTCCCGCCATAGGAAGCGACGATCTCCCGCTCCGGGACCGAGGCGACCGTGTAGTCGGTCCCCTTGGCGTGGACATCCGGCTTCAGGTCCCGCAGGAGGCCGCCCGGCGAGTCCTCGTCGAACAGGACCACGGCGTCCACGCAGGCCATGGCCGAAACGATTTCCGCGCGCTCGGACTCCGGCAGGACCGGCCGACCGTCGCCCTTGAGGGCGCGGACGGAGCGGTCCGAGTTGATTCCCACGACGAGCCAGTCCCCTTCGCGGGCGGCCGCCTGAAGATAGCGGACGTGCCCGACGTGCAGGAGATCGAAGGCGCCGTTGGCGAAGACGATCGTTTTGCCCGCGGCTCTCTGACGGCCGGCCGCCTCGAGCAGCGCCTCCCGCGTCAGAACTTTTGAAGGCGTCATGGGCCGTTAAACGTTAAACGTTAAACGTAAAACGAAATCCGGCCACGTTTGACGTTTCACGTCTTACGTTTTACGCGAGGATGGTCCGATCCGACAGGATGGCCTCCTTCAACTCCTCGGGGCTGGCCACGGCGGTCCCCATCTTCATGACGACGAGCCCGCCGGCGAAGTTTGCGACCAGGGCCGCTTCGAGCGGCGTTCCCCCGCAGGCCAGAGCGAGGGAAAACGCGGCGAGCACGGTGTCGCCCGCTCCCGTGACATCGGCGACCTGGTCTGTCCCGTGAACGGGTATGAAGACCGGCGCGGTGCCGTCGTGGAACAGGGCCATCCCCCGGGAGCCGCGGGTCACGAGCACGGTCCGGCACCGGGCCTGCCGCTGGATCTCTCGCGCGGCGCTCTCCAGATCGGCCTCCGAATCGCCGAGCGTTTGGCCGGAGGACTCTTCGACCTCCTCTTCGTTGGGGGTGACGGCGTCCGCGCCGGCGAAGCGAATCAGGCTGTGGCGGGAGTCCACGAGAATCGGCTTGCCGGCCGGGAGGCTCGCCCGAAGGAGAGGCACCGCTTCGGGGAGGACGGCGCCGTAGCCGTAGTCGGAGAGGATCGCGCCGCCGGCTCCCCTGGCCGCCCCCTGGAGGATCCGGGCGAAGTCGGGGAGGCCCGTGTCGGAGGGGAGAGTCGATTCCCTGTCGTAGCGGACCACCTGCTGCTTGATGCCGTGCGGAGCCCCCGCCAGGATCCTGGTCTTGGTCGGCGTGTCGTACCCGGAAACGGCCTTGAGGCCCCCGGTCGCGATGCCCCGTTCTTCGAGGACCCGCCGCAGCGTCCGGCCGGCGTCGTCGTCGCCCAGAGCGCCCACGGGCACGGGATCCCCGCCGAGGGACCGGACGTTGGCCGCCGTGTTGCCGGCTCCTCCCGGCAGATGCTCCTCCTTCCAGAAGCGGAGGATCAGGACGGGAGCTTCGCGGCTGACGCGCTTGGGGTGGCCGTAGAGAAAACGGTCGAGCACGAAATCCCCGGCCACCACGAGGCGCACCTCGGCGAAGGAATCGACGAGCGAGACCAGACGCTCCCTCGAGACATCCAGTGTCATGAAAGCAGGACTATAATTGCCGCCTTCGAGAAAGTCGCATGCTGGATTCTCATGTTCTCGTCTTGAACCGGGTTTTTCAGGCGGTCCAGGTCACGTCGGTCCGTAAAGCCTTCTCCCTCTTCTACAAGGGGCATGTCCGGGCCGTGCTTCCCGACTATTCGACGTACGAGTTCGAGAACTGGTGCGATATCCCCGTGCAGCCGCAGGACGAAGTCGTTCTGACCCCGTCCATGGCGATCCGGGTTCCGCGCGTGATCGCCCTGAAGAATTTCGACAGGTTGCCGCGCCAGGACGTCAAGTTCTCGCGCCACAACATTTACCTGCGCGACGGCAACCGGTGCCAGTACTGCGGCCACAAGTTCTCATCCTCCGAGCTGTCGCTCGACCACGTCATTCCCCTCTCCCGAGGGGGGCGGTCGAACTGGGAGAACGTGGTCTGCGCGTGCCTCTCCTGCAACGTCAAGAAGGGCAATCGCAGTCCCCAGGAAGCCTCGATGAAGCTGATCGCCCAGCCCAGGAAGCCGAGGTGGCATCCGGTCGGGCACTTCGGCTCGAACAAGGTCCACCCGGCCTGGCGCAACTTCCTCGACGTCGCCTACTGGAACACCGAGCTGAAATGACATGGCGCGCGGTGCCGCGCGCCATGTCATCCTGAGCAAGGCGAAGGATCTGCTCCGCAAGGATCTTCCGCGTTGAGCCGAGAGCCGCCCGTTCCGCGCCGCCGGCTCGATCTCTTCGCCGTCTTCGCCCTCGCCGTCCATCTCGCGCTCGCGCTCTCCCTGAGAGCCGCGGCGTGGCCCGAAGTGACCACGACGGGCTACCTGTGGTCTCGAGGGCTGATGATGTATCGGGACATCAAGTTCCAGCACACGCCGGGGCTCATGGGCCTGCTCGCGCTCGGATTCCTGCTGGCCGGGCCGAGCGCGTTGCTCCTTCGCCTCTTCTCGACCGCGCCGCCCCTGGCGGCTCACGCGTTCCTCCTCGCCGGGACACGGGGCTTTCCGGCGATCGTGCGGGGACTCGCGTCGGCCTTCTTTCTGGTCTGCTTCTTCGTTTCTGACGGAAATGCCGTCTGGCCCACGGTCGTCATGTCCGCGCTCGCCATCCCGATCGCGAACCTGCTCGGCCGGCGCCGGGTCGTCGCGGCGGGGCTCCTCATCGGGATCGCCATCCTGCTCAAGCAGACGGCCGCCTATCTGCTGCTTCTGGGGGCGGCCGTTCTGCTCGCACGGAGGAGGCGCCGGGAGGCCCTGACGCTGTTGCTTTCGGGATCGACCCCCTATCTGGCGGTCCTTGCGGTCTTCGCGCTTCTCGGCTGCGGGGGCGACATGATTCGCTGGACCATCGAAGTCCCGTTCACGATCCGGCCCGCGCTCTCCCGCGTCCCTCCGGGACCGGTGACGCTCGCGATGCTGATCGCCGGGTTCCTGCCGCTCGCGGCGGAGGCGTCCGTCGAGAAGCCGGGGGAGTACAGGGTGAGCGCGGGCTGGCTCCTGCTCGTCGCGTCGGGCCTGGCCCTGATCGCTTTTCCCCGCTTCGACATGCTGCAGACGGTCGCGTCGGTCCCGTGCCTGGCGGCCGGAGCCGCGCGTCTCATGACCAGGCGTTCACACCTGGTCGCGCGCGCGGCCATCCTGTTCGTCGCCAACTTCACGATCGCTCGGGGCTTCGTCCTGGCGAAGGGCGCGGATTTCGACGGACGGGTCCTCTTCTGGAACGAGGAGGAGAGTTTCAACGTCCTGATCGGCGAGCTTCGCCGGCTGCCGCCGGAGACTCCGCTCTACTCGAAACTCTGGGGCAACGTGCTGCCCAGGTCGGGATTGCTTCCGCCGGGCCGGATCTACGTCCATCCCTGGTTCGAATGGTTCTTTCCGGTCGACCGCATCGGCGAGCGCGTGGCGGAGGCGGCGCGAACTCCGGGCACGGTCGTCGTCGACTACTGGAGGACGGGTGTGCCCGGGAGACGGGTGGGACCGTACGTCGTATATACCGTTCCAGCAGGACGGTGAAATGACGATTTGATGATTGACGATTGACGATTGAATTCGGAAGGCTCGCGGTTCAATCCTTCAATCGTCAATCCCCCCGATCGTCAATCCTTCAGGCCGATCAATCCTTCCACCGCCTCCAATGCCATCTCCGGCGTGATCTCCCGCATGCACTCGTGGGCGTAGGGACATTTCTTGAGGTAGCAGGGGGAGCAGAAGACGTGGCGATCGATCGCGACGGTCGGCGCACCCGAAGGGGAGGTGCGGCCCGGGTCCGTCGGACCAAAGAAGACGACGCCGGGCGTTCCCACGGCCGCCGCCAGATGCGCCGGCCCGGAGTCGTTGGCGATCACGACCGCGGCAGACGCGAGCAGCGCGGCGAGTCCGACCGGATCGAGGTCCTGCGCGAGGACAGGCAGCGGGACGCGCGCGCCGGCGACGACCCGGCCGGCGAGCGTCTCCTCTCCGGGCCCGATCGCAATCGCGCAGGTGATGCCTCCGTCGGACAGGAGGCGGGCGAGCGCGCCGAAGTTCTCCGCCGGCCACCGCTTGGTCCATCCAAACGCCGCGCCCGGAGCCAGCAGAACGAGCGGCCGGTCGCGGCGAACGCCGGCGCCTTCCAGGGTCTTCTCGGCCTGGCGCAGAAGCTCTGGTCCGAGAGCGAGGCGGGGAGCGTCCGGATCGGGCTCAATCCCGCCGGAGCGCAGGAGCGCGTCGTAATCCCGAAGCTGGTGACCGGTCCTCGGGGGCTCGGGCACGCGGCGGGTCAGCAGGGCGCCGCGGCGGTCCGTGTCGTATCCGATCCGGGCGGGGATTCTCGCCAGCCACGGCGCGACGGCCGATCGGAAGGAATTGGGCAGCAGCCAGGCCTCGTCGAAACGGCCGGCGCGCAGCCCGCGAGCGTCTCCCAGGATCCCGGAACGGATCAACACGGCGTCTGCGCTCGACTCGGCGCGAAAGAGCGCCCCCGGCCCCCGCGGCGCGAGAACCGCGAGCGGGTCCCCGGGGTGCGCCCGCCGGATCGCTCGCAGCACGGGCAGGGCCATGACGCAGTCCCCGAGCCAGTTGGGCGCCACCACGACTCGTGAGCGAGCCATCAGCTATCAGCCATCAGCTATCAGCTGTCTGCCGACCGAATCAAGTGAAGGCGGGACCTCCGAGCCATCTTGCTGAGAGCTGAAAGCTGACAGCTGAGAGCATCACTGCGGTTGCGTTCGCCAGCGGTTGTGCATCCAGAGCCACGCGCCCGGATCGCCCCGGATCGCCTGCTCGGTCACGGCCATGTAGCGGGCGGTCGCGGCGAGAACGCGCTGCTCGCGCCCGCCGGCCGCCGCGAACTCCTCGGCGAGGATCGGTTTCTCGAACTGCAGGCGGTAGCGGCCGCCGCCGAGAGGCCAGGTGAAGACCGGAACGACCGCGGCGTCGGTCTTCATCTGGAGCAGGGCGAGGGAGGGCGTCGTCGCCGCCGGCCGGCCGAAGAACGGGACGAAGACGGCTTCCTCGGCGACCACGTTCTGGTCGACGAGAATGGCCACGGTCTGCCCGCCCCGGATGGCGCGCAGGATCTCGCGCGCCGCCTCTTTCTTGCGGATGACCCGGTTGCCCAGGCGGGTCCTCCGGTATTCCAGGTCCCCCTCGAGAAGAGGATTGTCGAGCGGCCTCACGACCGAAGCGATCGGCTCAGTGATCAGGCCCGCGCGGATCGCGCCGAGCTCCCAGCTTCCGAAGTGCGCGGAGAGAAGGAAGACTCCCTTGCCGCGGGCGCGCGCGAAGGCGTAGTTCTCCTCTCCCGAAAGAGTGACCCGGGAGAGGACGTCCTCGCGCGAGAGGTTCGCGGATTCCACGAACTCCATGAAGGCCGCGCCGAGGTTCTCGACGCAGGCCTTCTCGATGCGGTTGATCTCCGACGGGGCCTTGTCGGGAAAGGCCCGCGCCAGGTTCTCGCGGAGGATCCGGCGCCGGGATCGTGCGAAGAGGAAGTAGAGCCGCGCCGCTCCGCGCCCGAAACCGGTGGCGGAACCCTCCGGAAGGAGCGCGAGGACTCCGAGGGCGCCGCGCACGAGGGCGCGCTCGAATCGGTGGCGCAGGAGAGTCTTGCCCGGGCGTCCGCCGGCAGCCGGCTCCTGCGAGCCGTTGGTCCCGATTCCCGCAATCCCGTCTTCGAGTCCCGCGGGCCCTCCCTCCCGAGTCCCGAGTCCCGAGCCAGTCCCGAGCTCGGTCCCGTGAGGTGAGGCGTTCATCGCCCCGCTCGGGCGGCGGCCTTCGGGGTGGCCGCAATGGCGGAGGCGAGAAACCGGAAGAAACCGGGCTCGACGATTTCGACGGCGAGACGGACGGTCACCAGGGGGAGGGAAAGGCGTCCCGAAAGCTTGACCGCGTCTTTCTCGGTCGTAAGGACCCAGGAGGCACCCGTCTTTTCCGACGTCCGATGGATGCGGGCGATGTCGCGGGCGGTATAGCGGTGGTGGTCCCGGAACGCGATGGTCTCCTCGGGGCGAAGCCCGAGCGAGGCGATCGTGGCGGCGAAGGCGGCGGGTTGCGCGATGCCGCAAACGGCGACGAACCGCCGGTCCGCCAGGGCCGAGCCCTCGAGCCGTTCGCCCTTCTCATCCTGGAGTCCCGCCGCTCGAAACCGTGCCGTGAAAACCGGGGCCGCCGGGTTCCAGCGCTCGAGCGTCGCCAGCGCTTCGGCCGTCGGCTCCCCCCGCTCGACGCGCGTGAAGATGAACGCATCGGCGCGCGCCAGGGCCGAGAGAGGTTCGCGCAGCCGGCCTCGAGGAGGAAGGCCGCCCCCGAACGGGTCCCGGGAATCCAGCAGGAGCAGATTGACGTCGCGCTCGATCGCCAGGTGCTGGTAGCCGTCGTCGAGAAGGAAGACATCGGCCCCGAGCTTCTCGGCGGCGCGTGCGGCTTCGATGCGTCGGCTCGCGGCGACGATCACGACGCCGGGCAGCCGCAGGGCAAGCGCCACCGGCTCATCTCCTCCGACCGCCGGGGTCACGAGCGGCCCGTTTCCCTCCGAGACGACGACCAGACCTCGAGACCTGCGCCCGTAGCCTCGCGTCAGGATCGCCGGGCACTTCCCCTCGAAGCGCAGCCGCCGCGCCAGGTGGGCGACGAAAGGGGTCTTCCCGGTCCCGCCCATCGTCAGGTTGCCGACCGAGATGACGGGATGAGACAGGCGGTGGGAGACCGCGCGGCCCGACGCGTAGCGCCGGGCGCGGGCCTCGAGAAGACCGGCGTACAGGCGGGAGATCACGGGGCGGCCGCCCTCACGCGCGGGCCGGACTCGAGCAGCTTCAGAACCGCCTCTGCCGTGGCCTCCGCGGCGCCCCTGCTCTCGGCGACGAATCGCCTCGCCCGCGCGCCCCGCGCGGCGGTCTCGTCGGGATTCTTCAAGGCCCCTGCGACTGCGCGCGCAAGATCCTCTCCGTCCGCGACCGGTTGAAGGATCTCGAGACGCTGCCCGGACTCGGTCGCCTCGCGGAAGTTCTCCGTGTGCGGACCCACGAGGACCGCCACTCCCTGCGCCCACGCTTCGATGGGGTTGTGGCCGCCGGCGGGGACCAGGCTTCCGCCGAGAAACGCCAGGAAGGCCTCCCGGTAGAGCGAGGCCAGCTCGCCGATCGAGTCGAGAAGATAGACGGGAGATTTGTGATCTGCGACTTGTGATTTGTGATCTTGGGTCCCGGGCTCCTGGGAAGAGCGGCGGATGACAGGGAATCCGCGCTCCTCGACGAGGCGGGCGACGGCGTCGAAACGTTCGGGGCGGCGTGGAGCCAGCGTCAGGAGAGGGCGAGGCGTGTCCAGGTTTCTCCAGGCCTCGAGAACGATCTCCTCCTCGCCCTCGCCCGTCGAGCCGGCGACGAGAACGGGCCGCCCCGCCGCAACGGTCCGAAGCCGGGCGGCATCGGCGAAAGCCGGCGCCGGGGGGAGGTCGTACTTGATGTTGCCCGTGACGCGGATGAGTTCCTTCGGAGCGCCGAGCTTCACGATTCGCGCCGCGTCCTCCTCGGTCTGCATCGAGAAGAGCGCGATGTTCTCGAGGACTCGCGCGAACCACCTCCGGATGATCCGATAACGCCCGAAGGAGCGCCCGGAAACGCGGCCGTTGACCAGCGCCACGGGGACGCCTCGAGCCCTGGCCCGGTCGAGCAGGAGCGGCCAGATTTCCGTCTCGGTCAGCAAGATCAGGCCCGGCCGTACGCCCGAAAGCGCCCTGGCAACCGGTCGGGCGAGGTCGAGGGGGAAGGAGAAGACGGAGACACCCTTTCCGGCGGTCCTCCGCGCGGATTCCAGGCCCGCCGCCGTCGTGGCCGAAAGGCCCAGGCGGACCTCGGGGGCCTTGCGCGAGAGGGCGGAGAGGAGGTTACGCGCGACGGCAACCTCACCCACGGAGACCGCGTGGACCCAGATGCCGCCGTCGAGGTCGGGGTAGGGGGCCAGGCCCAGGCGCCCTCGGAGGCTCCCGAGGCGTCTGCGTCCGGTGACCGAGCGCAGGATGGCGTAGGGGGCGTAGGCCGCGAGCGCCAGCACGGACAGCAGGCGGTAGAAGAACATGCCGGCGCAATTATCGCTTACAATTCAAGGGCTTATGTTCGGCAAAAAGCCTCCAACGGACGAGGCCCCGCCTCCGTATAACGGGCGAATGGAGCTCGTCTACAGCGAGACCCGCCGGCGCGAGGAGGCGCGGGAGCAGCCGGACCGGGAGCTTGCCATCCAGGCGCGGGCCGGCGACATGCTCGCCTTCGAAGCCCTCGTCCTGCGCAAGACCCCTGCGGTCATCTCGGTCGCCCGGCGGATCGTCGGCAACGCCGAGGACGCCCGCGACGTGGCCCAGATGGCTTTCCTGCGCGTGTGGGAACAGCTGGGGCGGTACGACGAGACGTACTCGTTCAATACGTGGCTGTACCGCATAGCCACCAACCTGGCGATCGACCTCCTGCGGAGCTCGCGCAGCCGGGAGAGGGCCCATACCGCGACCCTGCACCTCGTGCGCCAGCGGGAGAGCCAGAGCGGCAGCGAGACGACGCGCGCCGCCGAGGACGATTCGGCCTCGCGCCTCTTCCAGCGGGTGTCGGGGCGGCTGACGGGCAAGCAGAAGGCCGCCTTCGTGCTCCGGGAAATGGAAGACCTGGAGACGGGCGAGATCGCGGCCATCCTGAATTGCGGCGAATCGACCGTGCGCAACCACCTCTTCAACGCCCGCCGGATTCTCCGCCGGGAGATCGAGAAGCTCTCTCCGGGCCTGGCCGGGAGGAAGAAGCCGTGAGCCTCTCCTGTCCGGACGTTCGGGCCCGGTTCGAGGCCTACGCGGCCGACTCTCTGGAAGGCCGTGATCGCCGCGCGGTGCGCGAGCATCTGGTTTCCTGCGGCGCCTGCCGGGAGGAGGCGGCCGCTTTCGATCCGGTCCTGCTCTTCGCGACGGTCCAGGCGGCGCCCGAGTCCTCGCAGGAAACGGACCGGATCCTCTCGGCGGTCCGGACGGGGATTCTCCTGAAGACGGCGGAGCGGAGGCTGGAGGTGCCGTCCCGCCGCCGCCGCGTCGGCGCTCTGGCCTCGGCGGCGGCCGCCGTCGCACTGACGATTCTGTTGCCCGGCGCTCCGGCGCGGCGAGATGTCGCGGCGCTTCCGGAGCGCGCGGCGGCGAAGACGATGTTTCATCCGTCGGCCCATCCCGCTGCGGCCGCGGAGGGGTTCGAGAAGGCAGGCGGGAGACAGAAGTTTCCCGCGGACGCGACGATCTACGACTGGAGCCCGGGCGCGGGTGAGCCGCGCGTGGTCTGGATCGTGGACCGTTCGATCGACATCTGAGGGTTGGGTGATTGGCGACTCGTGATTTGGTGATCGAAGGGGGATAACAAGAAGCCCGGCGTTCTCTCCCGTCTCCAACCTCTCGATCGTCAATTTGTCTCAGGGCTCCGGGCTTTCCGGGGCGCGGAACTTTCATTCGAGTGAGAAAAGGGATTCTCTTCGCGGCCCTCGTGGCCATTTCGTTCGACGCGTTCGCGTTGCCGGCGGAGTCCGCCGCCAGGAACGCGGCGTCCGACGTCTCCGTGCGCGTCTTTCTCCTCAAGTACAGGCGGGTCGAGGAAGCGGCGCTGCTCATCCGGCCGCACCTGTCCGAATCCGCCTCGGTGACGCTGACCCAGAGACTGAACGCCATGACCGTGACCGACCGGGAAGAGAACCTGAAGACGATCGCCAGGATGATCGCCCAGTTCGACGTCCCTCCACGCGGCTTCACCTTCGCCGTCAAGCTCGTCCGCGCGCGGGCCGACGTCCCGGCCGGCACGATGGCGCAGGAAATCGGCGGTCTGGGAGCGAAACTGAAGTCCCTGTTCCAGTTCAACGACTACACGCTCATCGACTCGGCGGTGATCCAGGGTGTTGAGGGCCACGGCGTTACCTACACACTCGGTGACGAGTACGTCCTGACCTTTTCGATCGGCCCCGCCGGATCGGGAGACGAGCTCCTCCTGTCCCCCTTCGGTCTCTCCAGGTTGAAGAAGGACGCCCAGGGCCGGCCGTACACGCAACTGCTCTACCGCGCGCCCATCCCGATCACGCTGAACCAGACGACCGTCGTCGGGGCTTCCCGCGAGGAGGGCTCGAAGACCGCGCTCATCCTGATCGTGCTCGCCCAGGAGACGGCCCGGCCGGGCACGCCGGGAGGCAAGTCGGTGGAAAAGAAATGAGCCGCGAGTTTCGCATCAAGGTCGGCTGGCCGGACGGCCGCGTGGCCGAGGAGGCCGTGCAGGCGACCGACGCGGCCGCCGCGCGCCTGGAGGCGGAACGCCGCGGCGGCCACGTCTTCGAGGTGAGGCGCGAGGCGCTTTCCTTCGGAGCGCGCCGGCGGAAGGGTCGCGTCCGGATGCGGGACTTCCTGATCTTCAACCAGGAGCTGATCGCTCTCCTGAAGGCGGGACTTCCCGTCGTCCACTCCCTCGAGCTCCTCCTGGAGAGGCAAGAGAGCGCGACCCTGCGCCGGGTCCTGGGCGACGTCCGGGAACGCGTCAACGCAGGCGCCGCGATCTCCGACGCGTTCGCCGAGCAGGGAGATCTCTTCCCCCGCCTCTACTGGACTTCGCTGAAGGCCGGAGAAAAGTCCGGCGAGATCGAGAGCGTCCTGCGGCGCTACGTGAAGTACCAGCGGACCGTGATGGGGCTCGCCCGCAAGGTGATCTCGACGCTCGTGTATCCGGCCATCCTGATCACGCTCTCGATCGTGCTGATCTCCA
>JAWOLE010000164.1:0-3874 GCA_033853815.1 Thermoanaerobaculia bacterium | reverse complement strand
AGCTTCGACCGGAAGGCGATCGAAAGCGTGAGCTCGCCATGTGGAGGCACGGGGGAGGGAAGGGGCACGGCCAGGACCGTTTGATCTTCGTCGGCCACCCGTCCACCGCGGGCATGCGGAAACGCGTCTCCGTCCGGCTGGATGAACCGCGCGGCGGGCTTGAGGTCCGCTCCCGCCTGCGTCTTCATCGAGAGGACGTCGATCCATCCCCAGTCCTCCGGCTTCGTCCCGGCCTTGTCTCCCCGGAGCTGGCCGCCGGATTCCCGCGCGAAGGTCGAGCGGTTGTTCTTGAAGGCGTTCAGGTAGAGATGGAACCGCAGCTCGCTGACCGCATCGTCCGAAGGGTTCCGCCAGACCAGGCGCTCTTCGCCTTCGACGATGTGGGTCCCGGCATCCAGCTTTGCCTGAATCGTGTATTCGACGACGGGAGGGGAGACGGGTGTGGCGGCGGCGAGCGGAGGCGGCGGCAGAAAGAACGGGAGGCACGCGACGGGAAGCCACGCCTTCCAGGCTCTCCTGGTTCGATCGAGCACGCTTACCTTCAATTCGCCTCCTGACATCTCCGAAACGTCGAAGAGAAGCGAAAGTTCCGCCGCAGTCTACTTTGACGGCTGGTGAGGGCAAAAGCCGAGGCCGGAGAGAAGCGCCGTCCGAATCAATAGAATTCGCGCGTGTCCGAGCGCCGGGCGTTCCTGACGGGGGCCACAGGGTTCATCGGAAGCCACGTCGCCCGCGCGCTCTGCGCGGAAGGCTGGACTGTCCGGGCTCTCACGAGAACCGCCGACGGCATCTCGAGAGCCGGCCTGGGCGATCTCGCGCTGGAAGCTGCGGCCGGCGATCTCTCGGAGGCCTCCGGCGCGGCGCTTCGAGAGGCCCTGCGGGGCTGTGATGCGATCGTGCACGTCGCGGGTCTCGTCAAGGCCCGCTCGCTCGAGGAATATCGGGAGGTCAACGCGCGGGGCACCGAGCGCCTGCTCGCGGCCGCCGGCGAGTCGGCGCCTGAGGCTCTTTTTCTCCTCGTTTCGAGCCAGGCCGCGGCCGGACCGGCCGGCGGCGGCAGGCCCGTCGGCGAGGCGGACCCGGCGAGGCCGGTGTCCTGGTACGGCCGCTCGAAGCTCGAAGCGGAGCAGGCCGTCGCGCGAGCCTGGAGAGGGTCCTGGATCGTGCTGAGGCCGGGGGTGGTGTACGGCCCGGCGGACCGCGGTCTCCTCACGCTCTTTCGGGCGGCGGCGAGAGGGTGGATTCCCGTTCCGGCGGGCGGCTCCCGCATCCAGGTCGTCTATGCCCCGCAGGCCGCCCTGGCAATCGCAAGGGCGGCGGCGCGGCCGGATCTGTCAGGCAGGGTGGGCTTCCTCTGCGACCCTGACCCGGTGACGGTCCGGGACTTCGCGTTGCGTCTCTCCAGGCTGCCGGACCGCCCGGCGAGGCTCGTTCCGGTCCCGGACTCGGTGGTCCGCCTGGCGGGAGCCATCGAGAGCCTGCGGGAGACGGTCACGGGCCGGTCGCGCCCGTTCAACGCCGACAAAGCCCGCGAAATCCTCGCCGGAGACTGGCTTTGCGATCCGGTGCCGATGAGGCGGGATCTGGGCCTTCCACCCCCGTACCCCGTGGAGGACGGCCTCCGGGAGACCTGGAATTGGTACAAACGGCTCGGGTGGCTCATTTTGTAAAATTTGCTAAGATCGCGGGCGACGGGAATCTGTGCGGGACGCTGGGAGGCGCAATGAATAGACCTGCTCCGGCGGCAAAGACCCCGGTTGCGGACGTTTCCCCCTTCTTCGACAAGTGCTACAGGTACGAGGACGCGGAAAGGGTCCGCCAGGCCGGGCTTTACTCCTTCTTCCGGGTCGTCGAGTCCGCCCAGGACCCCGAGGTCTCGATCGGCGGCCGCCGGCTCATCATGCTGGGGTCGAACAACTACCTGGGGCTGACCAACGACCCCAGGGTCAAAGAGGCGGCCATCGAGGCGGTCCGCCGGTATGGCTCGGGGTCGGCGGGAAGCCGCTTCTTAAACGGCACCCTCGACCTGCACGTCCGCCTGGAGGAACGGCTGGCCGAGTTCATGCGCCAGGAGGCCGCGGTCACCTTCGCGACCGGCTTCCAGGTCAATCTGGGCGTCATCTCCTGCCTGGTCGGGAAAGGAGACACCGTCTACCTCGACAAGCAGGACCACGCCTGCATCATCGACGGGGCCCGCCTCTCCTTCGGCGACGTGCGCAAGTTCCGGCACAACGACACGGCAGACCTGAAGCGCCAGATGCGGCAGGACACCGACGCCCGGGGGCGCTTCATCGTCGTGGACGGCGTCTTCTCGATGGAGGGAGACATCGCCCCGCTGCCTCAGATCCTCGCGGCTGCGCGCGAGTTCTCGGCCGGCCTCATGGTGGACGACGCGCACGCCATCGGAGTCCTGGGACCGACCGGCCGCGGCAGCGCGGAGCACTTCGACCTCGAAGACGAAGTGGACCTCATCATGGGCACGTTCTCCAAATCCATGGCCTCGGTCGGGGGATTCGTCGCCGGCGACGCTACCATCATCGACTACATCAAGCACCGCGCGCGCACGATGATCTTCTCCGCCGCGCCGCCCCCCGCCTCCGTCGCGGCGGCTCTCGCGACGGTCGACATCATGGACGGAGAGCCCGAGCGCCGCGCCAGGCTCTGGAACAACACGCGGTTCTTCATGGACGGCTTGAAGTCACTCGGGCTGGACACCGGGAAGTCGCAGACCCCGGTCGTTCCGATCGTCGTCGGCGAGGACTCGCTCGCGCTGGCCATGGTGCAGCGCCTCCACGAGGCCGGGGTCTTCGTCAATTGCGTCCTCTCTCCGGCCACGCCGCCCGGCCGAGCGCTGATCCGCACTTCCCTGATGGCGACCCACACGACCGAGCAGCTCGCCCGCGCCCTGGAGGCCATCGAGAAGGTCGCCCGGCAGGTTGGACTGATCCGCCCCGTCGAGGTGTGATAGAGCCGAGAGCAAGGTTTCAGGGTTCAGGTATCAGGGAACGATGCAGGTTTCAGGTGCCAGGTGTCAGGGACCGAAGCCCAACCTGAAACCTGACACCCGACACCTGACACCTGCCTTTACCCTGACACCTTCAACCTGACACCTTTCCTCTGAAGATGACGATCTCCATAGAGCCCATCTCTCGATCGAAGCGTGACCTCGCACGCTTCTTCGACGTCGCCGACCGGATCTACCGCGGCGATCCCAACTGGGTGCCGCCCCTGCGCGACGACGTCGCGAAGGTCTTCTCGGAGAAGAACCCCTTTTTCCAGCATGCCGAGATCGCTCTCTTCATCGCGCGCCGGGACGGCCAGGACGTCGGGCGGATCGCCGCGATCCTCGACCGCGAGCACAACGCCTTCCACGGCGAGAAGACGGCGTTCTTCGGCTTCTTCGAATCGGTCAACGACCGGGGAGTCTCCGACCCTCTCTTCGAAACGGCCGCGAAGTGGGCGAAGGAACGGGGGATGGAGGTCCTCCGGGGCCCCGCCAACCCAAGTCTGAACGACGAGGCCGGCCTGCTCGTTGGGGGGTACGGATCACCTCCGGTCATCATGATGACCTACAACCCGCCGTACTACGCCGAGCTGATCGAGGCCGCCGGGTTCCGGAAGGCGAAGGACCTCATCGCCTCCTGGTTCGACGTCGGCCCGGAGCCGCTCGCGCGCTTCACCCGGATCAACGAACGTTTCCGCAGCAGGAACCCCGACATCGTCGTACGCAAGATTCCCAAGGGGGGGTTGTACGCCGAGCTCCCGAAGATCCGCGAGGTCTACAACGACGCCTGGGAAAAGAACTGGGGCTTCGTGCCGATGACCGCGGCCGAGATGGACTACATGGCGAAACGCCTGAAGCCTCTGCTCGTCG
>JAWOLE010000163.1:0-2845 GCA_033853815.1 Thermoanaerobaculia bacterium | reverse complement strand
TCCTTCCGTGCGCTCGCTGGCCGTCAACCCGTCCACGCCTTCGATCGTGTACGCGGCTACGACCCACTCTGGACTCTTCCGGAGCGCGGATGCGGGGGCGAGCTGGGCGGCCGTGCCGGGGCTGCCGCAGTCGTTCTTCTACGCGGTCGTCGTGGATGCCTCCAATCCTTCGGTCGTCTATGCCGTGGGGAGCTCCGCCGGCGTGTTCAAGAGCACGGACGGCGGGTCCACCTGGACCTCGATCAACGCGGGGATCTCCGGGAGCAATCCGCGGGCTCTCGCGATCAGCCCCTCCTCTCCCTCGACGCTCTACCTCGCCACGATCGGCGGCATGTTCAAGTCGAGCGACGGCGGCGCGGGTTGGACGGCGATCAACAGCGGCATCGCAACCCTGAACGTGCAGGCGGTTGCGATCGACCCGTCGGCCCCCTCGACGGTCTACGCGGGGACGGCAAGCGGCGGGGTGTTCAAGAGCACCAACGGAGGGGCGAGCTGGGCGGCAATGAGCATCGGCCTCGGTTCCCTTTTCGTCTCCGCTGTCGCCGTCTCTCCCGCTTCCTCGACGACGGTCTTCGCCGCGACCAACCTCGGCGTTTACGAGTCCGCGGACGGCGGCGGAATCTGGGTGCCTTCGACCGGACTCCTGGAATTCGTCAACGTCCTCGTCATCGACCCGACCGCGACCTCCACGGTCTACTGTGGCGCGGGGCACATTCCTCAGGGGCCCGGAGATCTTCTCAAGACGACCGACGGCGGTGCGACCTGGGCCGAATCCAACAGCGGCATCACCGCGGTGCCGGTCCTTAGCCTCGCGACCGCGCCGCCGGGATCGCCCTCGACCCTCCACGCCTCTAAATTCACCGGAATCACGCGCACGACCGACGGCGGCGTGACATGGGCCTCCGAGTTCGCCACGGGGACCTTCAACGTCGTCGTCGTGGATCCGACCAATGCTTCGACGATCTACGCCGGATCGAACTCCGGTGTCTTCCGGACCTCCGACGGCGGCGCGAACTGGATGAGCGCAGCGACTGGAATGACCAATCCGATCGTGTTCGCTCTGGCCGTGGACCCTTCGGCGCCATCCACCGTCTACGCCGGGACCCTCGGCGGGGGAGTCTTCAAGAGCACCGACGGCGCCACGACGAGCTGGGTGGCGGCCTCGAGCGGCATGGGCGCCACGATCGTCTACGCCCTTCTCCTCGTCTCCTCCGGGCAGACGGCCCTCTATGCCGGGACGAGCGGAGGAGTCTTCAAGAGCACGGATGGCGCGGCAAGCTGGACGTCCACCTCGAGCGGTTTGCCCGCAGGGCAGGTCTTCGCGCTCGCGATGGATTCCACCGGCGCTCTCTTCGCGGCCACGAACTCCGGCCCTTACCGCAGCACCGACGGCGGCACGACCTGGACGGCCGCCAACGCGGGTCTCTCGTCCACGAGCGTCACGACATTCGCCTTCGATCCGCTCTCAGGCGTCCTCTATGCGGGAACGGACTCAGGCGTCTTCGCGAGCTCGGATCGCGGCGCGACGTGGACGCCGATCACCGCCGGGCTGACGAATCTCACGATCAACGCCCTCGTCTACGACCCGGCTTCCGGCCTGGTCTACGCCGGCACGAACGGCGCGAGCGTCTTCCGCCTAGTCCCGGGCCTGCCCGCTCGTCCTCCGGTTGGAGGCTCCCACCCTCACACCCCGCCTCGCCGTCTGACTCCGCGATCGTAGAAGTCTCTCGATCGGGCACCTCGCTTTCGACGGCTCGAATCGCTCTTCTCTCAGGTCCGTGCGGGGCGGAGATACGCCAGGGCTTCGGGCGCGGAGCGAAAGACGCGGACCTCTTTGGTGCTTCGGGGGTCGAGGCCGCGATAGGCCTCGTACATCCGGCCCAGAGCGAATGCGAGGTCGTCGCGCGCCACGATCGCGAGCCTCGATTTGGAATCCCTCGGGTCCATCGAGGCAGCGAGAGTCGCCAGGTTTCGGACCTCGCCGGTGGAAGACAGGTCGATCCGTTCGATTTCAGTCATATCCACCAGCTCGTCATATCCCGCCACATCGGCACGCGACCAGACTTCAAGCTGGTATCCGAAGACGTCCTCGTGCGTCAGAGTGCCGCGCCCTCGTGCCGTGACGAGCCGCCGCTCGTGGTCGATCTCGCTCTCGATGGGCATTTCAAAACGAATCGAGATCTGGCTCCTCATGGATTCTATCGTCAACCCCGATCTCATCGAGCGCTTCGAGGAGTCGGGAAACCTCGCCCCGGTCGTTGTAGAAGTGGGGCGAGAAGCGGACGGAGCCTTCGCGCGGGGCGGTGACGACGCCGCGCTCTTCCAGGCGTTTGGCAAGAACGCGGGAGTCGGAGCCGGGAAGGGCGGCGGCGAGGATACCGGAGCGAAGCGGTTCCGGTGACGTGATCGTCCAGCCGCGCGCTGCGAGCCCGTTCTTCAGGGTCTCGCAGGTCTCGAGGATTCTCGAGCGGATCGTCTCGGGGCCGGCCTCGGAGAGGAGGCTGATGGCGGCGGACAAGCCGGCGACGTTGGCCGTGGGAAGGGTGCCGGGCTCGTAGCGCCGGGCGCCCTCGTGGAACTCGAGCGCGTAGTCGAGGTAGCCGCGCTCGTGCTTGATGTTCCACCAGCCGGCGAAAGCCGGGGGCACAAGGTCTCGCGCGCGGTCCGACACGTAGAAGAGAGCGCAGCCCTCAGCGGCGAGCTGCCACTTGTGACCGTCGGCGGCGAGGACGTCCACTCCCGCCTTTTCGACGTCCATGGGCAGGGCGCCCAGGCCCTGGATCGCGTCGAGGACGAAGAGGATCCGGCGCTCCCTGCAGAAGCGCCCGATGTCCTCGATGGGATA
>JAWOLE010000162.1:0-11372 GCA_033853815.1 Thermoanaerobaculia bacterium | reverse complement strand
AACGCGAGCGGCGGCACGCCCGCGAAATCCGCGAAGGTCTCGGCGAGGTCCAGGTTGCCGGTGAACTGGTCGTTGACGACGCCCGCCGGGACGCCGGGGCCGCGGATGATCAGCGGAACGTGGAGGTCGGTCTCGTAGGGCGTGTACTTGCCGGGCAGGAGCCGGTGCTCGCCCATGTGATAGCCGTTGTCCGACGTGAAGATGAAGTAGGTGTTGGCGAGGCGGCCCGTTGCAGACATCGTCGCAACAAGATCGGCCACGGCCTCGTCCACGGCCTGCAGGGCTCTCAAGCGATTCCGGTAGGCGTCGTCGATGTTGCTGATCTCCGTCGGGGTGAGCAGCGGCCGGTCCTTGATGTAGCCGGGCTTGCCGCTCACGTCCGGCTCGTTGAACGAAGGCGGGCGCGGCGCGTTCACGTTCGGGAAGAGATTGGCGTGACGAGGAGCCGGCGTATAGGGTTCGTGGGGCGCGTAGGTCGCGAAGTAGATGAAGAGGGGCTGGTTCGGATTCGTCGCCCGGTTGATGAAGCTGACCGCCTTGGCGTGGATCACGTCGGTCAGGTAGTCGGCCGCGGTCGCGCCGTAGACGACCTGGTTGCCGTTCTCGTTCAACGTGTAGTTGTACTCGCTGTACGGGTTGCCGGCGGACGGGCTGTACCACTCGTCCCAGCCCGGTGGGATGTAGGCCGGAGTCGCGGTGTCGGGATAGCCGTTCAGATACTTGCCGAGCAGCACCGTGCGGTATCCGGCGTTGTGAAGCACCGTTCCCATGGTCGCCGACTCGAGTCCCTCCGCGTAGGCCTTCTCGAAACCTCCGTCGGGCAGGGCATTGGTCAGCACGCCCGTGTTGTGCGGATACTGGCCGCGCAGGATGGTCGTCCGCGACGGGCAGCAGAGCGAGAGAGGCACATAGTGGTTGCTGAAGGAAGTGCCCTGCTGAGCCAGCAGCTTCTGGACGTTGGGCATGTAGTCGATCTCGCCCAACTGGACGTCCTGGTCGTCGGTCAGGATCATGACGATGTTGGGCGGACCGGCCGACGCGGCCGCGGGCGAACTTCCCGTCGGCACCCGCCCGCCCAGAAGACCCAACGCCATGATGAACAGCGGAACAAAACGCCGTCCGACTTTCCCGAATGTCCTGGTCCGGAACATGACGCGCCCTCCTCTGTTGCTTCCAGACGACCGAGATCGGAGCGGGTTTAGCCCTGAGATCTCAACTCCCGGAAAATTTCCCGTGTTCTGCCCTGGCTCTTCGATCCGCCCGCGCGCATCGTAGGAAACGGGACTCTCCAACGCCCCATCAACGTTGACAGCGAACTTGACGGACGGTTCTGGTCATCCTCAGCGAAGCGAAGTGATCGGCTCTGGTGTCTGTGCTCGGGAGAGAGCAGATCCTTCGTCGCTCCGCTCGCGCCGTCGCCATAGCGGCTCTCCGCCTTCGTTGGAGCGCCGTAGCGACTTCGGCGGAGGCGCTGGCGCGTCGGCGACCTCAGGATGACAAGCGCCGCCCGGCGAGCTCGGGACCCCGGCGGCTATCTCACCAGGCGCTGGCGAAGGGCCTTGGACACGGCTTCGGACTTGGAGTGGACCTGGAGCTTCCCGTAGATGTTCTGCATGTGGAAGTTGATGGTGCTGAAGGCGACACCCAGCTCCGCCGCGGCGCTCTGATAGTTGTGGCCCTCGACCAGCAGCTTCAGGAGCTTCAGTTCGTGCGCGGTCAGGTCGTACTCGACGGGTTCCGGCGGCCGGATGTCGCGGAAGAGCCGCAGGACGCGGCGCGCGACCTCGGGGGACATGGGCGCGCCGTGGAGCGCCTCGCGCAGGCTCTCGAGGAGCTTCGCGGGCGGAGTCTTCTTCAGGAGGTAGCCGCACGCTCCGGCGCACAGGGCCTGGAAGATCCTCTCTTCGTCCTCGTACACCGTCAGCATCAGCATGGCGACGCGGGGGTACTTCTCGCGCAGGAGCGGCAGCCCCTTGATGCCCGACATCCCGGGCAGGCCGATGTCCACCAGGGCCACCTCCGGAACCTCGGCCCAGGGACGCCCGAGCGCTTCCTCCATCGAGCGGAACGACCCGGTGCAGCGGTAGCCGTCGCTGCCGTCGATGAGCGCGGCCAGGCCCTCCCGGATGCGGCGGTCATCTTCGATGATCGCGACCCGCAGCGGGCCGGCCGGAACCGGCGTGGTGGGCCCCTTCGTCGCCAAGGATCCCAACCTAGCGGAAGATCCCGTTCATTTTGACCCTCAACATTGACAGGGGTTTCCTGTGCCCGAGCGGGACGGTCAGAATCAGAACCGTTCCCCGACCCGGGGCCGACCGGAACTCGACCCGCCCGCCCAGGGCGGAAGCGCGCCGGCGCATGCTGACGAGCCCGTGCCCCTCGTGCCGGACGGTCGGATCGAACCCCCTGCCGTCGTCGCTCACAAGCAGCGTGAAACCCTCTTTCGCGATTCCGAGCTCCACCTCGGCGCGCCTCGCGCAGGAGTGGCGCACGATGTTGTGAACGGCTTCCTTGAAGATCAGATAGACCTGGCGGCGGACGTCGGCGCCGATCCTCAGGTCTTCGTCGGCGACCGAGGAGTGGAACTTGAGGTCGATCTTCTGCCCGCCGAGGACGTCGGTGGCGAAACGCCGCATGCGGTGGACGAGGTTGCCCACGCGGTCGTGCTCCGGGTTGATGGCCCAGACGATGTCGCTCATCGAGTCCACGAGCTCGCGCGAGATCCCCGCGATGTCGGAAAGAGGCGCCTCGCCGCGCGGCGTCACGTCGGCTGGTCTCTGCGCCAGCTCGCTCAGGATCGCGATCTGGGACAGGCCCGCCCCGATGTCGTCGTGCAGGTCGGTCGCGATCCGCGTCCTCAGGTTCGCCACGGCGAGCATCCGCGCCAGCCGGTAGCGGTGAAGGACGTAGAGGATGAGCAGCGCCGCGAGGGCGCAGGCGGTCAGGAACCACCACGTCCGCCACAGGGGAGGCAGGACCGTGAACTCGACGCTCGCCGGCACGCGGCTGACCGCGCCTTCGCTCGCGACGGCCCGGACCAGGAAGCGGTAGCTCCCGGGAGAAAGGCTGGCATAGACGACCGCGCGCTGGTCCGTCGGCGCGCCCCAGTCGGGGTCCTCCCCGTCGAGCCTGTACTGATAACGAAGCGCCTCGCCGGGCGAGAAGCCCAGGCCCACGAAATCGATGCGCAGTGGGGTCCCCCGCACCTTCAGCCCCGAGACCGCCGACTGCCCGAGGTCGGAGATCGGGCTGGCGACGCCTCCGATCGAAAGACCCGTCACGAGAACCGGAGGAGGGAAGCGGGGGCGATCGAGCGTCGGGACGAGTCGCGAGAGCCCGAGCGGCGTCGAGAACCAGAGCGCTCCCGACCGGTCGCGCAGCGCAAGCTGCAACTCTCCTCCCACGACGCCGTCGGCGGTCGTGTAGTGCTTGATGCGGCCCGGGCCCGCCGGCCGCGGCTCGAAGCGGTCGATCCCGCGGCCGGTGGCGGCGTAGATGCGCCCCCAGGCATCCTCGGCGAGCGCCGTGACCTCGTCGCTCGCAAGCCCGCTCCTGGTGCCGTACGTGGCGAACCGGGGCCGGTCGGCCCCGGGGTCGTCGCTGCGCACGAGACCTCGGTCGGTCCCGATCCACAGCCGCCCCCGAGAATCCAGGAAGAGCTTCCGCACGGTGCCCGGCAGTCCGTCACGGGCCGTGAAGACGGTGAAGCGGCCTTCGCGATAGCGCGCGAGTCCGCCGTGATAGAGGCCCGTCCAGACGTTTCCGGAGCGGTCTTCGGCGAACGCGCTGGGGACGGGGTGGGCCGGCAGGCCGTCGGCTTGCGAGAAAGCCCGCACGCGCCCGGTGTTCCGATTCCAGATCGCCAGCCCGTCTTGCGCCCCGGGACCGATCGTGCCGATCCAGATGTCCCCGCGCGCGTCCTCGAAGATCCGAAAGATGTTGTCGCCGGCGAGCCCATCGCGCGCCGTGTAGACGGCTGTGGGACGCGCGCCGGCGAGGTCCTGCACGCGGGCCACGCCGCCGAACCGGAAGAGTCCCTGGCCCGTCGCAAACCACCAGTCGCCCGCGTGGTCCTGGAGCGCGATCTGCCCGCGCCCCCATCCGAAATACGCGAGTCCGGCGGGCCAGGCGGGCCGGATCGCCTCGAAGCGTTCTCCGTCGAAGCGGGCGATCGAGAGGCCGTTCTCTTCGCGGTGGACGGCGCACAGGTCTCCCTCCCGCGTCTCGATGAGCGATTGGGCCCAGCCGACGCCGTCGGGTTCGCCGTACGTGAGGAATCCGCTTCTCGCGATCTTCATGGCCCCGGAACCGAAGGTGCCGACCCAGAGGTTTCCGTCCCGGTCCTCCGCGAGCGCACCCACGCTGCGCGCGGCGAGGCCCTGCGCCAGCGTGTAGCTGCGGAACTCGCGTCCGCCCGCGGTCCCGCCGGACACCCGCTCGGCGAGGCCTTCGTTGGTCCCCACCCACAGCGTTCCATCGGAAGACTCGAGCAGCGACTCGATCCGGGTGCTCGGGAGTCCGTCTTCCTTGGTGTACACGCGCATCCGTGGGGGATGGCTCGCGTCCTCCACGTCCTCCATGCGGACGAGGCCGCCCCGCGTTCCGACCCAGATACGGCCCTCATGGTCTTCGAGCAACTGCATGACGAAGGGGTCGGTCAGCCCCCGGGCGGCGGCGTACCGCGTCGTCCTCCCGTCGGGGTCGCGCCGGTAGAGCCCTTCGGGCGCGCCCACCCAGAGAATCCCGCGACGATCGACCAGGATCGCCGAGACGGTCCGGTCCGTCACGGTCCGGTCGGTGCTCAACAGATCGACCGGGCGAAACGACGAGTCCTTCGGCCCGAGATGAAAGAGACGGGGGCCGCCGGCGGAAGTGCCGCACCAGATTCCGCCCTCGCGGTCTTCGTAGAGGACCGCTGGGACGTTGGGTTTGCTGCCGCCCTCGAGCGGGTAGCGGACAAATCGGGAGGGCCCGGGGGCGGCCGGGTCCAGGCGGCAAAGGCCGCCGGACGTGGCGCACCAGTAGACTCCCCTCCGCGTTTGCAGGAAATCGGAAACGTAGTTGGCCGGCAACCCCTGCCCGACGCTGTAGTTGGTGAACTGGTAGCCGTCGAAGCGGGAAAGGCCCTCGGCGGTGCAGAACCACAGGAAGCCGCGGGAGTCCTGCTCGATGCAGGTGATGTAGTCGCGGGCCAGGCCGTCGGCCGTCGTGTAGGTCTTGATCGGCAAACGGCTCGCGTCGAGCAGCGAAGGCGCGAGGAGGAGGGCGGCGGCCCAGACCGGGAGAGCCTTCACAGCCGATCGATCTTATGCTTTCGGCGGCAGGCGCTCGCTCCGCGAACGGCGGCCGAGAGTTTCAAAACCAGAGCCAGGGCCAGTTCGCGCACTGCGATCGCCGTCGTCCGGGCTGGAACCGGCCGGTCGCGGCGCAAGATAATCCGGGCGTGGCGAGTCCGGACAGGAGGGGGCACGGGTCCGCTCCGGACAGGACCTGGTTCACGGGGCGCCGCCTGCGGTCCGCCTTCTCGCTCTGGCGTTCCTCGGTCCGCGGCACGGACATCCTCGCCGCGTGCGTGTTCGGCGCGCTCTCGCTCGGACTGGGAGCCTACGTCTTCGAGCGGGAGGAGGCGGCCGCCCGGGTCGCCTTCACCGAGCGCGCCCAGCGGCTGCAATCGGAGATCGCCGAAAGACTTTTGGGCCCGCAGGAGGACCTGAGCGCGCTCTCCCGGTTCCTCGAGGTCTCGGCCCAGCCGACCCGACGCCAGTTCCAGCTCCTTACGGATCCGATGCTGCAGCGCCATCCTCTCGTGTACGCCTTCGAGTGGCTCCCCGTCGTCCGGCAGTCCGAGCGTTCCCTCTTCGAGTCCGAGGCGCGCAACGCGGGCCTGACGGACTACCGCTTCTGGGACGCCGGCCCCGGCGGGAAGCCGCAGGAGGCCGGACCGCGTCTGACCTACGTCCCGATTCACTACATGGAACCGCCGAACGCCGGCGCGCTCGGTTTCGACATCTCGGCCAACCCCTTGCGGTGGGCGACGGCGGAGATGGCGCGGGATCAGGGCCGCATCGCGGCGTCGCGCCCGTTTACGCTGATCGAAGACGCGGAAAAGACCGACGCGGCCCCGGCCGTGGCCCTGTACTCCCCCCTCTACAGGGAAGGCGATCCCGGATCGGAAGCCGCGCGTCGGGAGGCGCTGACCGGCTTCGCGATGGCGATCTTCCGCGTCTCGCCGCTGGTCGAACGCGCCGTCTCCGCGGCTGACGCCTCGAGTCTCGGCCTCGTGCTGAGGGACCTCGAATCCTCGGATGTGCCGCTGCTCGCCGAGCGGCCTTACAACGCCGGGCTGATGCCGCGGCGGTCCGGCTTGCAAGCGGACTTCCCGCTCGCCTTCACCGACCGCCAGTGGACCCTGGCGGTCTTCGCGCTGCCCGGAACGTTTCTGCCGGGATTGCGCGCCCCCGTCGCCTTCGCCTCCGCGGGCCTCGCCGCGACGGCGCTCATCCTCGTCCTCGCGACCTCGCTGCGGACGATCCTGCGGCTGCGCCGCCAGGTCGAGAAGGTCGGACCCTACCGCCTGATCGCCCGGCTGGGCAGCGGCGCGATGGGCGTCGTCTGGGAGGCGCGCCACGCCCTCCTGCGGCGGCCCACGGCCGTCAAGCTGCTCGCTCCGGGCACGGGAGGCGAGCGGGCCCTCGCGCGGTTCGAGCGGGAGGTCCAGCTGACCGCCGGGCTGACGCACCCGAGCACGATCGCGATCTACGACTACGGCCGCACGGGCGAGGGAGTCTTCTACTACGCGATGGAGCTCGTGCGCGGGATCAATCTGCTTCAGCTCGTCGAGTTCGATGGGCCGCTCCCGGCGGGCCGCGTCGTGCACCTCCTTCGCCAGGCTTGCGGCGCGCTGGCCGAGGCGCACGCCGCGGGCCTGATCCACCGGGACATCAAGCCGGCCAACCTCATGATCTGCGTCTGCGGCGGCATTCCCGATTTCGTCAAGATCCTGGATTTCGGTCTCGTCAAGGACATCGGCTCCGTCGAGCACACGCGGGAAGAGGCCGCGGCGGGAGGCGCCGACGCCGCGCTGTCTCAGGACGGCTCATTTCTGGGAACGCCGCTGTACATGGCTCCGGAGGGGATGAGCAACCCCGCGCACGTGGCCGCGCGCGCGGATCTCTTCGCGCTCGGAGCCGTCGGATATTTCCTGCTGACCGGCGGACCGCCCTTTCCCGGCCGCACCGCGATCGAGGTCTTCCGGATGGAGCGGCAGGGACCGCCGCCTCCCCTCTCGCAAGCCGCGCCGCACCCGGTCCCCTCCTCGCTCGCGGAGGTGATCGGCCGCTGCCTCTCCTTTCGCCGCGACGAGCGCCCCCGCTCGGCCGAGGAGCTCGACGCGATGCTCGAGGCCTGCGCCGTCAGGCCTCCCTGGACGGTCGCCGAGGCGCGCGCGTGGTGGGAAGCGAAAGGCGCGCAAGCGCTGGCCGCCGTGCGAGCGAAACGCGAGGAGCGAACGGCCGTCCTGAGTCTCGCCTCCGACTCCTCCGGCAGGCGTTGACCGCCTCGAGAGCGTTTCAGGTCTCACGTTTCAGGAGTCTCGCCCGGCGTCCGCAATAGAATCAGGGAAACACGAGCGAGGTCCGACATGATGAACGTGGACGCCGCCTTCGATCGCCTGGGTTCGACCCTCCGGCAGCGGGGCTACACCTTCGTGAAGGAGGATCGGTCCTCCGACGATCGCTTCGCCGTCTTCAAATCCCCCGAAATGTCGGTGCGGATCTCCTGGAAGGGGAAGGCGAGGCTGATGACTCTCGAAGTGGACGCCGAGAGCGGCTGGGCCGAGTTCGCGCGTCGCAGCTTCGGACCCAAGGGTCTCGAGGACACCTCGGTCGAAGCCCTCGTCCGCGCCATCGGAAGCGAGGTCTCCGAAACCTCCACCGACTCCGACTGAATCTTCTCCCGCTCTGTACCAACTGAACCGATAGCGGGAAGGTCGCCCCGGATCCGTCGGCGTCTCCCTCGTCGGCACGCGGCGGCCAGCCTCACCTTTGTCATCGGCCGCCGCTGAGGGTTCCTCGCAGAGACACTGCCGCGGCGGGAGCGCTCTTCCATGCTCGTCACCCATCACCTCCTCCGGGAAACGCCGCCGGCTCCGGGGCTGGCAGTCTGGCTTGAGTCCGGGTGAGAGCCCCGGCGGAGGAACGCCTCCCGGAGGAGGCGATGAGCGAAGGAGCACGCAACCAAGCGACATAAGCCAAGCTGTGACTGCGACTGAGCGACCAGCGACGGCCTAATTCTGCCTGTCGCGGCCGGGCCGGAGCGTGCCGACGAGGGAGGCGGCCGGACGCCGGGGCGGCCAATAAGTGCCGAACTCGCCTCTCTAAGTCTGCTCCCGCGGGAAAAGCTCTCAGTGTCTGCCGCCGCCGTGCTTGCCGCCGCCGTGGCCGCCGGCACGGCCTCCGGCCCGGCCCTTCGGGGCCGCTCCCTTTCCGCCCTTGCCTCCCGGCTTGTTCGCGCCGCGGCCTCCAGGCTTGTTGACGCCCTTACCCGCCGGCTTGTTTGCGCCTGCCGTCCTTGCGCCGCGAGCGGACTGCGCAGCCGCCCGTCCCGCCGGGCCAGCGCCCTGGCGGGCGTTCACGGTTCTCGGCGTCGATCCCGTCGGCGTCGCGCGAGACCGGTTGGCGCCGGAGTTGTACACGTTGCGAGTCACGTTGACGTTGCGCGTGATGTTGACGTTGCGGGTGATGCTGACGTTTCGGAAGGCCGGTCGGAAGAACGCGCCGGGCCCGCACCAGCGAGCGCCCCAGCCCCACCCGAAGCCCCAGCGGAACCCACCCCAGGCCGGACCCCAGCCGAAGCCGAAACCCCACCCGCCTCCCCAGAGCGCGAAGCGCGCGCCGAAGCCCCAGGTCCACGGCCTCGGGTAGTAGAAAGCGCCCCACCACGGCCGGTAGAACCAGCCCGTCCCGAAGACGACGGTCCCGTAGTAGGGATAGGAGCCCAGGTAGGCCGGCGTGTACGCCGTGTAGACGAGCTCGGGCGTCGAGTCGTAGACGTAGACGAAGCGCGTGTTGTAAACGGGGCTCTCGGGCGGGATCGCCTGGATGTCGTCTTCCGGTATGGAATCGGCGACCGCCCACGGGCCCGTGGGCGAGTCCGCGGCGAACCAGACCCCCTGATCACAGGCGTAGTAGCGGCCGCGAATCCTCAGAACCTGCTCCGCGGTGTTGAGGGCGTACTCGACGTGCGTGCCCGGAATCGCCTCGAAGCGCGGCTCGCCGTCGTAGGTCACAGTGACGTGCGCTTCGCTGCGGCGGACCGCCGCGGTCCGCGGCTTGTTCGCGTCGGCGACGGCCTCCTGGGCCGGCTCCGTACCGGGCACGAAGGCGAGGGCGTCCGCCTTGGGGGAATCGCTCGGGATCCTGCGGAAGCTCTCCGGGATCTGGTCGGGCGGGACGTAGGTCCAGGGCCCCGAGTAGGCGTCGCTCGTGTACCACCGCCCGGAGAGAACCACCCAGTACTTCCGGTCCGAAGGCGTGCGGAAGACGTCGGACGCCGAATTGCTCATCGCTTCGAGCTGGCCCGGAACGATCGCGCTCCACTGCGGCGCGCCGTCGGAGACGATCAACTCCGTCGGCTCGGTCGCGACGAGGATCTTGGGCACCCGTTTGTCGGCCGTCTGCTTCGACTCGTCCACCTCTTTCTGGGAGACGCCGCCCTCCTTCAAGTCCCGGCTGGCGATCTGGACGGCCTCGGCCGGCGCCCTGTCGGTCTTCGACCACGGCCCGGTCGGGCTCGCCGCGCGGAACCACGTCGTCCCCCCGCTCAGGTAGTACGCGTTGGCGGCCGGATCGTGGAGGACGAGGAAGGGCGTGTTGAGCGCCCGCTCGAGGTGGAAGCCCTCGACGGCGCGAAAGCGCGGCTCGCCGTCGAAGAGGAGGAGGATCGCGGGCTCGGTCTCGAAGACGATCCTGGGCGGGTCGGTGTTCAACTTGGGCGGGGCCTGCTCGCGCTGCCCGGCCATGCGGGCGCTCGCCAGGACGTCGTCGAGCGGCAGCTTGACCTGCCAGCGCGTGAACGCCTGGGCGAGGCGCGCGGCGATCCGTTGCTCCCTCGCCGGCTGCATCCCGGCGAACTGGACCTTCGGGACGCTGACTGTTGTGAGGGTCACCATCCGCTGGTCGCGGTTGATCGCGACCTGGGCCTCGTACGCGACCGTTCCGAACGATGTCTCGCTTCCGTCGGCGGTCTGGAGCCGCGCGGTGCCGTGCGCGGCGAGCTTCGTCCCCTCGAGCTTTTCGGCCTGAGGAAGGTCGACGAGCAGCGCCTCCTGCCCCAGCGGGATCTTTCTCGGCCACTTTCCCCCGGGTTGTCCCTGGTTTCTGCGGCCGCCCGGCGGCTTCGCGGCCGGCTGGTTCGGAGCGGCCTGCGGGTTCGGTGCGGCCGCGGCTGGCCCGCCCAGAGCCAGGAACGCGGCGATTGCCAGAAGAATCGGGCGCGCCCGTCCTCCTCGATGCGTCATGGATTCCCCTCCTGCCCAGATGTAGACGATTTCTCCAATGCCCGGTTGACGCCTTCAGTCTAACGGGATTCGCCTTCCTTCGCTCCGCGGGAAGAGAGCCGGCAGCCCCATTTCAGTTGACAAAGTCGCACCCCCGCCATATGAAGCGTTTCAAAAGGAAGGGTTTTCGAAGGGAGGTTCGCATGCTGCAGCCACGGATTGGCGTCCGCGCGGTCCTCGCCGCGCTCATCACCCTCTTAGCATCCGTAACATTGGCCCAGACGCCGGGAACGATCACCGGCGCCGTGCGCGACCCGGCCGGCGCGCCCATCGCCGGGGCCACCGTCACGATCACGAGCCAGGAGACCGGGCTGACCGCGCGCGCCCTCCGGACCTCCGCGGACGGCGTCTACGAGGCGTCCGGCCTCGCGCCGGGCCTCTACTCGGTGACGGCCGACATGACGGGCTTTCATCGGGCGATTCAGAGAAACCGATCGGTTGCGTCCGGAGCCACGCTCACCGTCAACTTCACCCTCGAGGTGAGGGTCACCGAGGAGGTCAAGGTCACGGCGATGAAACGCGAGGAGACCGTGACCAGCACGCCCATCTCGGTGTCGGCGCCGACCGAGGAGGTCCTGCGGGACCGGGGCGCTCAGGACATCGAGGACGTGGCGGCCAACGTGCCGAACTTTTCGGTGCAGAACCTGGGGCCCGGCCAGACCCAGGTCGCCATCCGCGGCATCTCCTCGGGCCAGATCGTCCGCGATCAGCCGGGCGTGAAGGAAGAGGTGGGCTCCTACCTCGACGAGTCGGTCATCTCTCTCTCCCTCTTCACCCCGGACCTCGACCTGTTCGACGTGAATCGCGTCGAGGTGCT
>JAWOLE010000161.1:0-4346 GCA_033853815.1 Thermoanaerobaculia bacterium | reverse complement strand
CGCCGCGCCCTCGACCCCCCCCCACGCCACGGCGGCCGCCGCGGGGGGGGCCGCGGCGGACGTCGGGCGCAATGCGGACGTGACCGACGTGAGGCTCATCGGAACTCAATCGTCGCGTGCACGGTCTGGTAGCGGATCAGGCCTTCCTTGACCACGAAGGTGTCCACTCCGAGGGGCACGACGACATGAGGGCTATCCAGCGTGTAGTCGACCAGCACGACCTGGCCGGAAGCCGTGACCGAGGTGATCGAGGGCAGCTGGCCACCGAGCAGCTGGGCGAATGCCTCGAACGCGGCCAGGACGTTCGCCTTGCCGGAGATCACCGTTCCCGGCATGACGACCGTTGCGTCCTCCGCGTAGTCGCAGGCGATGAGCGCGATGTTTCCGGACTGGATGGCGGCGAGGTGGTCGTTCCAGACTTCCAACGCGGTTCGATCCTCCCGATCATGCGGGCAGATCGACTGATCCTCAGCGGGACGATTATTGGAGGGCGGCGCCGCTCCGAGAGCGACGAAGGCAAGGACGATTCCGAACTTCATATAGGTCCTCCATCCAGTTGCCGCCGTGGAATCGGCCCGGGGAGCCGTCCGGGCCGTTCCGGCCTATTCCCCGGCGGTCACTGTTTGGGTAAAGGCCCCGCGCGCAATGCTCTCGTCGATCCATGCGAGCGCGTCCTTCTCGGACCCGAAGGCACGCGTGTTGCGGTACCCGGACACCTTCACCAGGAAGCTGACAATGACCCGTTGGGCGGCCGTCTGAACCACCATCGCTTGGGGGACGGCGCGCTCGGGAACCTGCGAGAGGATCTTGCGAGCCTCCGCCGTCGGGCGGGCGTCCTTCTCCAGGATGCCTACCAGGGGCAGATGATGAAACGACCCGCCGGGCGACAGGAGCCGCGAATACTCCGAGGCGTCCTCGGCCGAGAAGTCGCCGCGTCCGATGATGCGGACGGCCTTGTGGCCGGCCGGGGTGAGTATCTCGTTGACGGTGATGGACATCGCTGCACCTCCCTCGTGGTCCTCAGGTGACGGAAATCCCGAGCTCTCGGAAAGCGGCCTTGAGCCCGTCGGACAGGCGTCGGAGCGTCCGGACCCCCGACGTTTCGACGCCGAGCTGGGTCATGGTCTGGGCGATGGCGGAGCTGATCCCGGTGAGGTAGCAATCCGCTCCGAGCAGCTTGACGGCCTTCGCCATGCGGATGAAGTGGTCGGCCGTGCGCGTGTCCAGCATCGTCACGCCGGTGATGTCGATGATCACGTGCGTCGCCTGATCGGCCACGACCCGGGCGAGCAGGGCGTCCATCATGTCGGCGCTGCGCTCGGTGTCGACGGTTCCGATCACGGGCAACGTCAGGACGCCGTCCCATACGGCGATGATCGGAGTGGACAGCTCGCGGAGCGCCATCGACTGCCGCTCGGCGATCTCCCGGTTCTTCTCGGCAATCTCGCGGAGCTGGTCCTCGGTCTGCTTCTTTGCGAGCGCCAGGTCCTCGAGTAGGAGGTTCACGCCCACTTCGACCCTCAAGAAGTCGTCGTCGATGCCCTCCCGCACCGGGACGCGCTGCGTGTACTCCTGGTACGCGACGCGCGCCAAAGCGTCGACCACGGCTTCAATTCGCTCCTTCAAGTCGTTCATGCGGGTCCTCGGGGCCGTCGGCGGGGGCGGCGGCTGGCGCGCGCCCGTGCCCCTCCTTCGGGGCGGTTTTCGAGTGTGAGGGTGTCTGCGAGGCGCCGCGCGCACGACAGACCGGCACCCAAGCCCCCGGACCGGGGAATCGGATCGACGGGCGGTTCGGCCTCGCCGACCCAGAGGTCGATGGACTTGAGCGAGGCTGAGCCGCTCGCTTCCTGCGGAGGTGCCACCAGGGCAGGGTCGGAGGCCGAAGCCGCGCCGTTGGACAGAAAAGCCGGGGGAAAGCCGCGGCCGCTGTCTTCGACGATGACGGATGCCCAGGAGGGATCGAGGTCGATCCGGCAGATGCCGGGGCCGCCGTGCCGAACGGCGTTGTTGGTCAATTCCACGACCAGGATCGCGAGCTCGTCCGCGTCCCGCCAATCCCAGCCCAGGGACAGGGCCCATTCGCGCGCCCGGATTCCCGCGCCCAGGCAGTCCGCGCGCGACTCGACCGGAAGCGCGCAGATCTCGGAAGCTCGACTCACCGCGGCGCTCATGACGTTCCCCCTTCAAAATCCATCACCAGGACGCACGCGTCGTCGTCCTCCCGGCCGGCGAGCGTGAGCAGTTCCTTCGCGGCCTTTTCCGTCGGGAACGGCCGGACCGAGTCGAGCGCCTTCGGCAGGGACCGTCCCCGCACCCCGTCCGACACGAGGACCCATCGATCGCCGGGAACCACGGAAAGTGGATATTCGCGGAACGTCCGGAGCCCTTGACCCAGCACCCCCGCGACGCACGCCGGACGCCGCGCCTCGGGCGGGCCGACCAGATCGACATTGCCAATTCCGGCGAACACGGCGCTTCCGTCGCGGACCTGGACCGCCGACATCACCACGCCGCGGTAGCCGGCCAGCACCCGGTCGCACGCGTCGAAGACGTCCTTCAAGGGTCGGGAAGCCAGTTGGTGAGCAAGCGTGGACACGCGCAGGGCGCTCTTCGCCGCGTCAGGGCCGTGGCCCAGGGCGTCGATGACGGCGAAGAGGTGCACCCCGTCCTGCAGCGACACGACCGCAGCATCCCCGCATGAAGTCAGACCGTTCATGGGTCTGACCGCAGTGCCGGTTGACACCGTGAGGGTCATCGCCTCCGCACTCGCTTGCTCCCCGTGATGGTCGTCCCGATCCCTGGTCCGGTACGCACCTGCATGTCGTCGAGCAGGGCGCGCGTGCCGGCGAGGCCACGTCCCAACCCTGTCTTCGACTGGAAGCGCCCGGCCAGGATCTGGTCCAGGTTGGCGATGCCCGGGCCGTGGTCCTCCGCCACGACCTGGAAACACACGCCGTTCGCGTCCTCGATCAGGTTCATGCGAACCTGGCCGTCGCCGGCGTACATGTAGATGTTCCGGGCGAGCTCCGACACGGCCGTGACGAGACGCACGCAGTCTGTGCCCGAGAAGAAGGCGCGGACCATCTCCGAGCACCGGCGCTGAGCGTCGAGCACGTCCTGGTCCGAACGGACGCGGATGACGACCTGCGTCGGCGTCGGTTCCGATCCGCCCGTGATGCGCCGTCGGACCGCGTCGAGGGCCCGGCGATCCGTGGAGCCGCCGAACAGCTTCAGGCCGGTCTCGATCTGTCCGAGAAGCCTCTGGGTCGATGCAAGGTCCAAGGTGCCGACCCGGGCTGCCGCGAACGAGGGCAGGGTCGCTACGATGCTACGCGCCGCCGACGGCGGAAGCATCGAGGTCAACACTGACGAAATGGCTTCCTTCACCGTCTCCATCGGTCACTTCCGGGTGTCGTCCGAGACCACCCGGATCCGCAGCTTGGTGAGCGCACGCTCCAGGGTGAGCGCGGTCTCGACGCCCGAAAGGTCGATGCCGAGATCCACCAGGGTCGTGGCTACCGCCGGCCGGATGCCGACGAGCACGGCTCGGGCATCGAACGTTCGGGCGATGTTCGCGGTGTCGCCGAGCACCTTGGCCGCGAAGCTGTCGACGACCCCCAAGCTGGAAACGTCGATGATGAGCCCCCGGATCTGCCGCTCCGCGGCCAGACGCTCGGAGATGGTCTCCTGCAGGTCGCGGGCTTGGGAGTCGCGCAGTTGGTTCGGGACGCTGACGAACAGACACTCGCCCAGCTTCAAGAGCGGAACGAACGTCTCCATGTCGGGAACGGTAGAGACTCCTCCGCGACCCCGTCTATCACCCGCCCCGGGGTGATGAACCGGCGTTCAGATTCGCGGTCCCGTTTGACCCCCCGTCCGACACGGTGCAAAATCCGGACAATCCAGTGAATCTCGTGAGCGCGACGAACAGCGACAGGCGCCGGGTTCTTTTGGTCGAGGACGATCCGCTGACCACGAAGATCCTGGCAAGAGCCTTCCGGTCCCGGTGGGAGTCGGTCGCCGCGCACGGTGTAAGCGACGCGCTCGCGGTCCTCGCGCAGTCCGCCCCGGTGGCGGCGACTGTGGTTGACGTCGGCCTTCCGGACGGCTCGGGCCTCGACCTGGCGGCGGAGATACGGCGCGCGCAGCCCGACGTCGACGTGATGGTCCTGACCGGAAGCCTCGAGCGGGAAGTCGTCAATCGCTCGACCGCGTTGGGGGCGACCTACGCGTGCAAACCGGATTTCCGCAAGGCCCTGGAGGGGTTCGCCCGGCGCCTCGCCCTCCGGGAGATTGTTTCCGAGGAGGGCACTCGCCGATACCTCGATGCCTACGCCGCCGAGCGT
>JAWOLE010000160.1:0-3492 GCA_033853815.1 Thermoanaerobaculia bacterium | reverse complement strand
AGGGCGGCCTGTCCCCGGGGGCACAGGCGCCCGCCGTTGACGGGGTGGAGCGGATTGCCCTCCAGCTTGACCGCTCTCTCCGAAATCCTCCGGACCCGGACCCCGCAGCCTCCCGGGCACATCGCGCAAACCGACAGCGTGAACGTCTCGGGCCCCTTCGGGGGATAGAAAGAGGCGTCGGCCGAGGGAAGGAGACCTGCGAGGACGCGGCCTCCCGGCACCCCGATGGCCGAGCCCGCGGCCGCTCCGATCGCGAAGCCGAGGAACCGCCGCCGATCGATCGTCACGGCGCGCTCCGGCGGGAGTGCGAGGGAGCTCTCATCGGTGGCAGGCCGTGCAGTCGGTGGGAACGCCCGACTTCTGGTGGCAGTCGAGGCAGTCCTGCATCCGCAGCTTGCGCACGGTCCGGGGGGGCGCCGTCGTCTGCGCGATCGAGCCGTGGCAGACGGCGCACTCGATCTTGGCGGCCACGACGTGCCGGCGATGGGAGTAGAAGACGTGAGCGGGCTGGCGGAAGAGCGAGGCCCATTGCAGGCCGGCCCCCGACTTCAGGAGCTTGACGAGCTTTGCCTCCTCCGCGCTCTTGCCCTGCGGTTCGGAATGACACGTGGCGCAGACCTCGGCGTCGGGCAGCCCCGAGAAGGTCTCGGTCTCGTAGAACTGGTGGCAGGAGGAGCAGGCCAGGTCGAGGTCTTTCACGTGCTTCCTGTGGTTGAAGGCGATCGGTTGCGTCACCGGCGCGGAGGCGCCGGAGGCGTGGAAGACCGACACCGCGCCCGTCAGGAACAGGAACCCGACAAGGCCGAGCAGGCTCGCGCCGCGGACCGGATGCGTTCCGAACATCAGTCCGTGGGGGCCGTGTTGAGAAATGTGATCAGGTCTCCGACGTCGGTCTCGGCCAGCAGCGGCCAGGGAAGGCCCAGGTTGCGGGCGCGCTTGTACATGCTGGGCCCGTGAGCCCACAGGGCCGCCGCAAGACCGATCGAGTTGAAGGCCTTGCCCCGCCCCCGCAGGCCAGGCCCCTGCGTCGAGCCCCGCCCGGAGGCGCCGTGGCACTGGCTGCAGCCGCGCGACTCGAATAGCATCTCGCCCACCTGGGCGGAGCCTCCCGGCTCGGCGTAGTGAAGGCTGTAGAGGTAGGCCACGAGGTCGGCCATCTCACGGCCCTGGAAGACCGGCCGCTGGATGCCGCGATCGCTCATCACGCGCCACATCTGGGGGGAGTGGTTCCACATGGCGCCGGCGAACTGAACGATCGTCGGCGGCAGGTGCTGGCGCGACTGGAGCTCGGGCCCGATGCGCCCGGCCCCTCCTTTCAGGGAGTGGCAGACGTTGCAGGATTTCTCGGTGAAGAGCTGCCGCCCGCGTTCGGGGTCCGCCGGCAGGATGTCGCTTCCGCCGGCGATCTCGCGGTTGCCGCGGACGAAGGCGAGGAGGTCGCCCATCTCTCCCTCCTCGAACTTCGGCCAGGCGACGCCGGCCTGCTTCATCGCTTTTTCCATGGCGGGAGCGTGGTTCCACATGGCCTGCGTCCATCCCACGAGGGAATCGACCGCGGCACGTCCCGAGAGGTTCGGTCCGCGGGTGCCGCCGACGTCTCCGATCGTGTGACAGCCTTCGCAGCCCTTGGCCGCGAAGACGCGCCGGCCCCGCTCGCGGTCGCCGTTTTCTCCAACGTAGCGCGACGTGTAGAGGTAGGCGAAGAGGTGCGCCATCTGCTGCTGGGTCAGGGCAGGGTAGGCGACGCGCTCTTCCTTGATGCGATCCCACATCCGGGGAGCGTGATTCCACATGGCGGTGACGAGCTGATCCGGGCCGGCGGAGGGGCGCTCGGAGCCGAGGTCGGGCGCGATCCCGCCCCCGATCCGGTTGACGGCGTGGCAATAGGCGCACCCCTTCTCGCGGAAGATCTTGGCGCCCGTCCGGGCGTCGCCCACGGAGACCGTCCCGCCCCAGCGGCTGCCGATCTCGCTCGACTCCCAGCGCAGCACGCCGAGGAGGAGCGCCACGCCCGCGACGGCCGCGAGGGCCCAGACCAGCGTGTGCCGCCCCGACCTGGGAGGCCGTCCTTCCGACTCGACCGCGAGGAGCTCCGGCATCGGTCCTCCTCCGCCTGCCTTCCGGATTGGTTGTCTGGAGGCGCGAACGCAGCAAGGAAAAGCAAGTCTCCGGCCAGCTCCCTTCGCACGGAATTCCAGCGGGACGAGCGGACGCAAGATGCGGGGACGCAATCAATTCGGTCTCGTTCGTCCTCCGGCTCCGGCACGAGACGCACGTCGGCGGAACCGTCCGGAAAAGCGTCAGTGTCCGAAAAGCGGACGCCGCGGTCCGGCGAGGATCAGGGCTCCGGTCGTGCTCGGCTCCGGTCGCGGCGCGCTTGGTCTCAGCTCTCGTGGCGGAAAACTCTCGGCGCCGGTCGCGCAGCGACCGCCCGCGCCGAAAGCCGCCGACGTGTTCAGACGGAATCTTTGGACTGGCGCAGCTTGCGGTAGAGAGTGTCCCGGCTGATCCCCAGCATCGAGGCGGCCCTCGTGCGGTTGCCCTGGCAGAGGCGCAGCGCCTGGGCGATCGCCAGCTGTTCGAGCCTCTCCATCGAGAGCGGCTGCGCGGCGACGGCCGTCTCCCGGTCGAAGGCCGCGGCGTTGGCGAGCAGCGGCTTCAAGTCCTTCTCCGTGATCGTCTGCGGGTTTTCCGCCGAGAGTGCTGCGGCGCTCTCCAGGACGTTCTCGAGTTCCCGCACGTTGCCGGGGAAGGGGGAGGCGAGCAGCAGCTCCTCCGCCGAGCGGGAGAGCGCGATCTCGCGGCCGAGCCGCCGGGACAGCCGCGCGAGGAAGTGGCGCGCGAGCACGAAGACGTCTTCCGGGCGCGCGCGCAGCGGAGGCAGCTCGATGACGACCGTGGCGATGCGAAAGTAGAAGTCCTCGCGAAGGCGCTCCGACCGAAGCTCGGGCAGCGGCCGGTTGGAGGCGGAAACGACCCGGACGTCCACCCGCTCCGAGCGCGGGCTGCCGACCGGCCGGACTTCCCCCTCCTGGAGCACGCGGAGGAGCTTGACCTGGGCTTCCCTGGGCATCTCGCCGATCTCGTCGAGGAACACGGTCCCTCCCGACGCGGTCGCGAAGATGCCCGGAGCGTCCGCGTAGGCCCCCGTGAAGGCGCCGCGCCGGAAGCCGAAGAGCTCGCTCTCGACCAGCTCCCGCGGCAGCGCGCCGCAGTTGACGGGCACGAAGGCGCGCCCGGCCCGGGGGCTCGCCGCGTGGATGGCGCGGGCGAGCATCTCCTTGCCGGTGCCGGTCTCTCCCAGCAGGAGCACCGAGGCGTCGCTCGCGGCCGCCAGCCGCGCTTTTTCGACGACGCGCTGCATAGCGGGGGAGACCGAGACGAAGGTCTCGAAGGACGGGTAGTGCTCCAGGTCCGCCTCCAGCTGCTCGACGCGCTCCCGCAGCTCGTGGACCTCCATCAGGCGGGCCACCTTCTTGCGGACGGCCTGCT
>JAWOLE010000159.1:0-3453 GCA_033853815.1 Thermoanaerobaculia bacterium | reverse complement strand
CCGGGGCCTACGCGCAGGCTACGGACCAGTCCCGCGACCTTGGTCCGGAAATCCTCCGCCACCGTCTGCTCCACGTAGCATCGCTCGGCCGCGATGCACGCTTGGCCCGAGTTCCAAAACCTCGCCCAAACGGTGGCCCGGGCCGCCCAGTCGAGATCGGAATCCCGGTGGACCAGAACCGGGGCCTTTCCTCCCAGCTCCAGCAGGCACTTCACCACCCCCGGGGCGGCGGCCTTGAGCACCTCGATGCCGCTCTGAGTTGACCCGGTGAGCGTGACGGTGCTGCATTTTGGATGCTGGATGAGCGCGGGGCCGATCTGGCCCCCGGGGCCGGCCACGACGTTCAGTACTCCCGGTGGAAGACCGGCGTCTCGAAGCACCTCGGCGATCAAGTAAGAGGAGAGGGGGGTGTTGCTGGACGGTTTCAGCACCGTGGTGTTTCCGCCGAGCAAGGCGGGAGCGATCTTCCGTGTCACCGTAGCCGCCGGGAAGTTCCACGGCGTGATCGCCACCACCACCCCTCGAGGGACCCAGACGAGACGCATCGTCTGACCACGGGGCAGGCCGGTGACCTCCTCGCCCGAAAGGGTTCGCGCGAACGCCGCATAGTACTCGAAATTCTCGACCGCGCCTTCGACCTCTGCCCTACTCTCGAAGAGGACCTTTCCCATCTCCCGGGTGACGAGGCCGGCCAGCTCCTCGGCCCGGGACCGGAGGAGTTCCGCCGCGCGCAAGAGAACCTTCGCGCGGGCCGCGGCTCCGATCGCCTCCCACGCCGGCTGCGCCCGCGCCGCCGAATCCATCGCCGCCCGGGCGTCGTCGGTCGTCGCACGGCCGACCTGGGCTACGATCGACCCGTCCGCCGGGTCTACAACATCATCGGTCGCGCGCCTGTCCATCGAGAGGAAAGCGTTGTCCAGGAACGGACCCCGGGCCGAGAAGATCGCCATGTCAGGCTATGGTGGGGCTCGCCTAATCTGTTCGGGGTCGAACTGTCGTGGCCGTCTTCCGTTCCGTCGAAGTGCGCGGAGATGATTCCAGAGGGACCGAAATGGCGGTCGGTCAGCGCACGGGCCGCGTTCGGCGCCGATCTCTAGGGAGGCAGAAGCGGCAGGCCCAAATCCGGACGGAGGGTCGAGCTGCCCGATGCCGGTCGTCCATGAACTGACCCCGGCGACCAACATGGCGGTCACCGTTCGCCATCGCCGTTGAGCTAGTGCGGCGGTCTGGACAGGTCAGTGGGCGGCGAAGCCGATGAGCTGCCTTAGTCGCTCCACGAGCAGCGGATAGCGCGGGTCCTCCCTCGCCTTAGCCGTCAGAGGATGGTACATGACGGCCAAGGGGAACATCGAGTGCGCGTCGAGCGCCCGTTCCATGTTGGCAAAGTAGGAGTCGACGTCCCCTAGAAGGAGATGGATGATCGCGACCAAGTTGTACCTGATCGGTCCGAACCCTGAGGTCTCGAGTTCACGGATGGCCGCCAGCGCCTGGGGTCTCAGACCTTCCAGGGCGGCGATCGAACCCCGTACCCACGTGGTCCAGAGCCGCTCGGGAGACGGCAGGTGCTCGCGAAGCGAAAGGTGTTCCTTCGCGCCGGCGAGATCTCCTTTGGACAGGTAGTACTCCGCGCGATGCTCCGCGACCTGGCGCGGAAACAAGACCTCCATCTTTCGCCAATACTCCAATGCATCCGCCTCCCTTCCGGAGAAGAGCAACGCTTCCCCGAGTGAACCGACGTTCGTGGGGTTGACCGGGTCAAGGCGGGACGCGGTCTCCCGGAACTTGAGCATCTGATCGGTCTCTCCACGGACGCCGGCCAGCTCCGCTAGGATGTGGGACGGTCCCGCAGAACTGGGGTTGAGTTCGATCGCCTGCCTTGCCTCGGCTTCCGCGGCGGGACCATTGTCCTCGTTGAAGTGGAGGTGAGAAAGGGCGGCATGCAGCTCCGGAAGATCCGGGTCCAAGTCGGTAGCGTGCGCGAGCGCAGACCGCGCCTTCGCGGCCGCCTCGTGTTCGGGTTCGAGGCCCCGATTCGCCAGGTAGAGGTGGCAGTCCGCCAGGGCCACATAAGCGCGGGCAAAGCGAGGGTCGATCTCCAACGCCCTCTCGAAGCATTGCCGCGCCTGCCGAATGGAGTCCTCCGAACGCTCCTGGAAGAGCTGCAGGCCCCTCAGGTAGAGCGTGTACGCTTCCGAGCTCTGCGTGGGCTTCTTCTCTAGGCTCTCCCTCTCCGACTTGACCAGGCGGAGGCCCAGCTCCCCCGCCACTTTCTCGGCGATCGCACTCTGGACGGCGAAGATGTCGTCCAATTCCCGATCGTACGTCTCGGCCCAGAGATGCTTGTCTCCCGCGGTATCGATCAGCTGGACCGTGACGCGGATGCGTTTTCCGGCTTTGCGGACACTCCCTTCCAGAACCCGCGTCACGCCGAGCTCTCGGCCGATCTCGGCGACGCGCTTGGCTTGGTTCTTGTACTGCATGACCGACGTTCTCGAGATCACGCTGAGATCGTGGATCTTCGACACCGTCGCGATCAGCTCCTCGGTCAATCCGTCCGCGAAGTACTGATCCGTCGCGTCCGGACTCATGTTTGTGAAAGGCAGGATCGCGACCCGCGAGCCGGACGCTGCCGACGTCTCGGTCTCGGGCGCGAGCCAGGGCAACCGGACCCGGAAGACCTCCATCGGCTCCTGCAAACCTTTGAGCGACCTGGCACCTAGACGCTCGAGCTGGAACGGGAGTTTGTTGCGGACCTGATCGTGCACCTGGGCGGAAACACACACGCCACCGGGGTCCGCGATGGGCTCCATCCGCGCGGCGATGTTGACCGCGTCCCCGAAGATGTCCCCGTCCCGCTGTTCCACGTCGCCGAGATGGATGCCGATCCGCACGCGGGTCGGCTGAACTCCTGGCTCCGTATCCCGCTCGTGCAGCCGACGCTGCAATTCGACGGCGCACTGAACGGCTTTTAGGGCGCTCTCAAACTCGACGAGGAAGCCGTCCCCGGTCGACTTGATCTCCCTACCGCCAAA
The DNA here is from genome assembly GCA_033853815.1 of Thermoanaerobaculia bacterium. Taxonomy (GTDB): domain Bacteria; phylum Acidobacteriota; class Thermoanaerobaculia; order UBA5066; family Gp7-AA6; genus JAWOLE01. The sequence continues at coordinate 421 of JAWOLE010000159.1, read as the reverse complement.
CTCCGCGAGTATAGGGCGAAAGAGCCGCCCTTGTTCCTGCAGATTGCGGAGGGCACCCGCCTCATCTAGCTGAGCGGAAGCCGTCGAGCCCACCGTATCCGTGAACATGATGGCGGCCAGGCGTCGGGCAGCCGTCATGCCCGATGGTAGTTCGGCGTGCTAAAATGAGCTTCTGCCGGCAGTGGTCGCCGCGCAGCGCCCCGCCAGTCGGGTCGCCGCGCAGGCTGCTCCTCCGAGAACTCACTCCTGGCTAACGGCGAGTCGCCTCCGCGATGAGATGGACCACCCAACAGAGTAATGGACCGCCAACCCAGTCACGGAGCGGCATGACGACCTCGCCTTCCTCCGGACCGATCCCAGACGACGGTTGGCGCGGCCGCGATCCACGACACTGGCTCTACGCAGGTCTAGCGGCGCTATT
>JAWOLE010000158.1:0-22340 GCA_033853815.1 Thermoanaerobaculia bacterium | reverse complement strand
GACTGGGGGTACACGGGCGACTTCGTGCAGGCCATGAGGATGATGCTGCAGCAGGAGACGCCGCGCGACTACGTGATCGGCACGGGCGAGACGCACACCGTGCAGGAATTCGTCGAGCTCGCGTTTTCCCTGGTCCACCTCGACTGGAAGAAATATGTCGTCATCGATCCCAGGCTCGTCCGCCCCGCGGAAGTCGATCTGCTGATCGCCGATCCCCGCCGGGCGCGCGAGGAGCTCGGCTGGTCGCCCAGGGTCACATTCCGCGAGCTCGTCCGGATGATGGTCGAGGCCGACGTCGCCCTCGTCTCGCGCGAGCGGCCGCGAGAGGCGTAGTCCGCGTCTTTCCGCCAACGAGCGTTCTCACGGGAGCCGGGCGGCCGCAAGGGCCGCCCCTACGGCACGTCAGAGCCGACCGGTCTGGCTTTAATATGTCAGATCTGACATATGCACAATTCGTAGGAGGCCCGTCCGAACGTGGGGTTACGGCTCTCGCCGGTGCTCGCGCGAGACCAGGGCGACGTCGGCCTCGACCATCATCCGGACGAGCTCCTGGAAGGTGACCCTGGGCGTCCAGCCCAGCTCCTCGCGCGCCCGCCGGGGATTGGAGATCAATAGATCGACCTCGGCGGGCCGGACGAGCTTGGGGTCGATGACGATGTACTTCCTCCAGTCGAGGTTGACCAGAGAGAACGCGAGCTCGACGAACTCCTGCACGGTGTGCGTCTCTCCGGTGCCGATCACGTAGTCGTGCGGCGTCTCCTGCTGGAGCATCAGCCTCATGGCCTGCACGAAGTCGCCGGTGTATCCCCAGTCCCGCCGGGCGTCGAGGTTCCCCAGCCGCAGCTCCTTCTGCAGGCCGGCGGCGATGCGCGCGGCCGCCAGGCTCACCTTGCGCGTCACGAACTCCGTACCTCTACGGGGTGACTCGTGGTTAAACAGGATCCCCGAGACGGCGTAGAGGCCGTAGGACTCGCGGAAGTTCACCGTGATCCAGTGCCCGTAGACCTTCGCGACGCCGTAGGGACTCCTCGGATGAAACGGCGTCGTCTCGTCCTGAGGGACCCGCTCGGCCTTGCCGAACATCTCGGAGGAGGAGGCCTGGTAGAAGCGGATCTTCGGGTTCACGACCCGGATCGCTTCCAGCATTCGGGTGACTCCCAGCGCCGTGAACTCCCCCGTCAGCACGGGCTGGCTGAAGGAGGCGGGGACGAAGGACTGGGCGGCCAGGTTGTAGACCTCGTCGGGCCTGGACTCCGCGACCGCGTTGATGAGCGAGTTCTGGTCGAGAAGATCGCCGTTGACGAGCTCGATCCGATCGGCCAGGTGGGCGATGCGCTCGAGGTTGCGGACGCTCGTCTGCCGGACCAGCCCGTAGACCTTGTAGCCCTCATCCAGGAGGTGCTCCGCAAGGTACGAACCGTCCTGACCGGTGATCCCCGTGATGAGAGCCGTTTTCATGGGCTGCGCCGAAGGCCGGGAGAGTATAGTGCCGCTCTTCGCGCTTTCAACGGACCCGCTCGTCCGCTATGATTCGACTCTCGACACGCAAGGGGAATGCGACTTCCAGCCAAGGGTGATCCATGCCGGCCCTGGTGACAGCGACCTCCCTGGAAGAGAAGATCCGAGCGAAGACCGCCGTCATCGGCGTCATCGGCCTGGGATATGTGGGCCTCCCCCTGGTCGCGGGCTTCGCCCGGAGCGGCTTTCCCGTTCTCGGATTCGATATCGACCCGGCCAAGATCGCCTCCCTCGAACGCAATCGTTCCTACATAGAGCATTTCCCGGACTCCCTCCTGGAGGAGATCCGCCGTGACAACCGCTTCTCCGCGACGTCGGATTTCCTGCGGCTCCGAGAGGCGGACGCGATCCTGATCTGCGTCCCGACGCCCCTCAACCCGCATCGGGAGCCGGACCTCTCCTATCTCGAATCCACGGCGAGGCAGATCGCGGCCGCCGGCCGGCCCGGGCAGCTGATCGTCCTCGAATCGACGACATATCCCGGAACGACCGAGGAGATTTTCCGGCCCGCCCTCGAGGCGGCGGGGCTCGTGATCGATCGCGACTTCTTCCTCGCCTTTTCTCCCGAGCGCGAAGACCCGAAGAACCCGGCCTTCACGCTCCGCACGACGCCGAAGGTCGTCGGCGGAGTCACCTCCCGGTCCGGTGAGATCGCGGCGCTCCTCTTCTCAGCCGTCGTGGATCGCGTCGTGCGCGTGGCGAACGCCCGGGTCGCGGAGGCCGCGAAGCTTCTGGAAAACATCTTTCGCTCCGTCAACATCGCCCTCGTCAACGAACTGAAGGTCTGCTTCGACAGGATGGGCCTGAACGTCTGGGATGTCCTGGACGCCGCGTCCACGAAGCCGTTCGGATTCATGCGCTTCGAGCCGGGTCCCGGCTTAGGGGGCCACTGCATTCCAATAGATCCGTTCTACCTGACGTGGAAGGCGCGGCAGTACGGGGTGACGACGCGGTTCATCGAGCTCGCCGGCGAGATCAACACGGCGATGCCGGAATGGGTCGTCGGCAAGCTCTCCGAGGCCCTGAACGAGCGGGGCCGGAGCGTGAAGGGATCGCGAATCCTCGTCGTGGGAGTGGCCTACAAGAAGAACGTGGATGACGTCCGCGAGAGCCCGGCCCTGGAGATCATCGAGCGGCTCCAGGCCAGAGGCGCGGAGGTGCTGTATCACGATCCCCACGTGCCGAAGATCCCCCCGACCCGGCGGCACTCGCTCGACCTCTCCTCGACGCCGCTCGATGACGGAACCGTGGCGACGGCCGACGCCGTCCTGATCGTCACCGATCACGACGACGTGGACTACGCAAGGCTTGCGCAGCTCGCTCCCCTGGTCGTGGACACGCGCAACTCCTTCGGCAAGAGACGGCTCTCCTTCCGGGGAGTGCTCGCGTAAAGGCTATCCGTGGACGCAACGACCCAGGTGACCGTCGCCTTCTTCATCTCCCTCGGGCTGGCGCTCCTCCTGACGCCGCTCGCCCGACTCATCGGCCTGCAGTACGGCTGGAACTCCCGGCCGCGGCCGGACCGCTGGGGCATAGCGCCGCGCGGCAAGCCGCTCCTGGGCGGCGCGGCGATGTTCGCGGCCTTCTGGATCTCGCTTGCCACGGTCGCGCACTCGTTGCCGGGGTGGGGCTGGAAGATCCTCTTTGGCGGCGGCGCGGCCTTCGCCCTGATCGGCTTCCTCGACGACCGGTTCGAGTTCCGCCCTTCGACCAAGGTGTTCTCCCAGGTGCTGGCGGCTCTCATCCCGGTCTTCCTCGGCCTGCGGATTCCGCGGGTGGCGCCGGTGCTGACGGAGATCCTGGCCGTCGCCTGGATCATCGTCGTCGTCAACGCCGTGAACCTGCTCGACAACATGGACGGCCTGGCCGCCGGAGTGACCGCGATCACCGCCGCCTTCCTCGCCTACCATGGCTATTCCAACGGACAGCTCCCGATGCTCCTCGCCGGAGTCTGCCTGGCGGGCGCCTGCCTGGGCTTTCTGCGCTACAACTTCCCGCCGTCCACCGTCTACATGGGGGACGCGGGAAGTCATTTCCTGGGCTACACGCTTGCGGTTCTCTGCCTGTTGAGCCTGGACGGTACGCGCCGCACCGTGGCCGCGACGTTTCTCGTGCCGGTCCTGGTTCTCCTCGTCCCCATCTTCGACACCGCCCTGGTCGCTCTCACGCGGATCGCCAACGGTCGCTCGGTGACGCGCGGCGCCGCCGACCACAGCAGCCACAGGCTCGTGTCGCTCGGCCTCTCCGAGCGGGGCACGGCGCTGCTGACCTACGCCCTCGCGCTGCTCGGCGGAGTCCTCTCGCTCGCCGCCCCGCGGCTGTCTCTCGGAATCGTGGCCGTCAGCGTCCTCTTCGTCTCGGTCGCTCTCTACTACTTCGGGACATTCCTCTCGCACGCGCCGATCTACTCTCGCGACGTCGATCTCTCGCAGGCGCGCAGGAGCCGGCTCGCCTTCTTCGACGCGTTCGTCCCTTACAAGTGGGCGACCCTGGACGTCCTCGCGGATGCTGCCGTGGTCGCCGCGTCCTACACGGCCGCCTACCTCCTGCGCTACGAGGGGGAACTGACGCCTTACAACGCCGCGCTTCTGGAAAAGTCGCTGCCGATCCTCCTCGCCTGCCGGCTGATCGCCTTCCGTTCGCTCGGGCTCTATCGGAAGGTCCACGAGCACCTGGGCATTTCCGACGTGATCGACGCCGCCAAGGCGATCGCCCTCTCGTCGGCCGCCTTCGTTTTCGTGCTCGTCGCCCTCTACCGGTTCAACGACTATTCGCGCGCGGTCCTGATCATCGACGCCGCGCTCACGTTCGGTCTGGTCATCGCGACGCGGGCATCGTTGAGCTTCTTCCAGGACCTCTTCGCGCGGCGGCGGTCTGCCGGAGCGGTGCGGACGCTCATCATCGGCGCCGGGGCCGTGGGCGGGGCCTACGCGCGCGTCTTGCGCACCGACCCCGACAGCCCACGCTCGATCACGGCTTACGTGGACGACGACCCGAGGAAGATCGGACGCCGCATGAACGGAATTCCTGTCTGGGGCCCGATCGCGAACCTCCCGAGCTTCCTCGAAAAGAGCGCCGTCAACGAGGTCGTGATCACGACAGCCAACCTGTCGCCCGAATCCAGGCGCGCGATCGCCGAGGCCTGCGGCGCGAGCCACGTCACGGTTCGTCGCGCCACCCTCGAAGCTATGACCGGGGCTGAACATTAGCCGTCGACACAGTCGCTGCCTGTTGCAAGTCCTCAACGGACACGGCTCGGCAGAAAACCTCGGAAGCAGGCTCTCCGGACAATCAGAACCGAGGCAGTTCCTGAGAGTGTTTCATCCGGTGGGAAATCTCTGTCTCAGTTTGGGCTTCATGTTCGTCGCGGCTGGCCGCGTGCAGGCAAACCACCCTCCAACGGGAACCGAGACAAACGTCGCCCTGGCATCCTTTGGCACGACGGTGCGCGCCGACTCGGAATGGACGAGCTCTCCCTTCGTGGCTGGCGGTGAAGGGGCGAGCCACCTGATCGACGGGATCCGGAACGAGGTTTCGTCCAAGCCGGAGTTCAACCGCTGGCACAGCGCCCCGGCGTCACCGCATCCCCATTGGATCTGGCTCCGTTTTCCCGTGCCCTGCGTCATCCGGCGCGTAGTCCTGTGGCGCACCACGTTCAACGACTATCCCCTCGAATTCAAGGTTCAGTACTTGAACGGCGATCGTTCACAGCTAATCGATCTCGTCCACATCCGGGAGGCCGAGTTTCCGGCGGACCGACTGGATTTCGCCGTAGATTTCTCCCGGGTGACCACCGACAATCTCCGGCTGGTCATCCTCCGCTCCTCCAACGCGGCCTTCCCGGATTACGCGCAGCTCTCGGAGCTGGAGGTGATCGGCAAGCCCGCGGAGTCGGAGATCAGCAAACCTGCGCTGTTCTCCGGTCCCGCCGAGAATGAACCTTCTATTCCGCTTCCCAAGACCGAGCCGGGGGACCTTTCGGTCGGCTTGAGCGTTCAGGACGAGGCGGACCGGGTCACGTTCGCATCCGCGTCTCAACGGCTGACATTGTCGAAGCTCGCTCCGCGCATTCTGGACTGGCGGGTGGACGGCTTCCGGGAGGGGCGCTTTCGAAAGAACATCCTGACGCCGTACGGCGTCGCGCCCTGCCTGGTCGGCCCGGCGCGCGACCTCTGCCGGCCTCCTCCTTCGGTGTCGTATTCGAGAAAGGGAAATGTCGTGACCTACGGCGAACTTCCGTCGAGTGACTTTTCCCGGATGCAATGGAGCATCACGGTTCTCCCGGACGGATTCACGCTGGCCTCGGCCGAGACGCGAACGCGCGAGACGCTAGCGCTCGACGCGACCGACGCTCCGCGCGTCCGATTCGACTTCGACGGCCTTGCCACGCCCACAGCCCCGCTGGGGCGACTCGAGGCGCCAGGAATTCTCCGGTTTCCTGTCTTCCTGGCCGTGCCGGACTTCGGCGCGTACCTCGTCACGGCACGAGCTTCTCCGGAGCGCATCTTCTGGAGGTTCGTGCCGGATCCCGAGCACCGCCACTTTTCGCTCGACCTGGGACAGGCCCCCAACGCCGACGGGATGATCGTCCTGCCGCCGGCGACTCTGGTCACGACCCTCGACCTACGCCTCGCTGAAGCCTATCCGCTCGCTCAATACCTGAAGGGCCAGGAGCGGTTCCGGGGTCTGCGCCGCGCCTGGATGAACATCTTCCAGTTCCGGCCCGACATCGGCATCCTTTCGAACAACGTCCTCTCGCAGAACTGCATCTTCTGCCTCTACGAATATGCCGACGCGGCGCTCTACACTCCGGACCTCCCGGGAGGGCTTTCCGCCATGGACGTCGTGCGCTCTTCCCTCGACGCGTATCTGGACGGCGCCTGGGGATACGGAAGGCCCTCCGACGGGTTCATCGATTCGGAGCCGTCGCTGTTGATCGCCGCGTGGGACTACTACGTCGCGACCGGTGATCGCGCCTGGCTCTCCCGCCGCATTCCCGATCTGGAGAGGATCGTGTGCGACGTGCTCTCGCGCAAGGAACGCGGCGGACTCCTGGAATCCATCCGCTCTGGTAACTCCTACAGTTTCCTCTGGGGAAGCAACTGGTGGGACGTCATCTCCTTCGGACACAAGGACGCCTACGCCAACGCCCTGACCTATCGGGCTCTCCGGGGGCTCGCCGATCTCGAGAAAGAGCTCGGCCGCGACGACAGGGCCGCCGAATTCTCGGAGGCGGCCCGCTCGCTTCGGGAGGACTTCGTGGCGACGTTTTACAACCCCGGGACAGGGGTGCTCGCGGGCTGGAAGAGTGCCGACGGCGCCCTCCATGACTATTACTTCACGTTCGTCACCGGGATCGCGATTGCCTACGGCCTCATCCCGGACGACATCGCCAACGGCATCATCGACCGCATGCAGGCAAAGTTCCGCGAAGTCGGCTATCACAGCTTTCAGTACGGTCTGCCCGGAAATCTTGCGCCGATCGCCAGGAAAGACTATGTTCCGGGGCGTGCGGGTGCGCCGCAGAAAGACGACGGCTCCGACGCGTTTCAACAATACGAGAACGGCGGGGCCTCGGGAAACCTCGCTTATTTCTATATCCAGGCGCTTTACAAGCTGGGGCGGCGCGATGAGGCCGATCGTATCCTGTTCCCGATGCTCGAGTCCTATGACCGTGGGTCGTTTCAGGACGGCGTGGGAAGCGGAGTCGACTGGAAGACGTGGGACGGCAAGGCCTGCGGATACGAAGGGATGCTTGCGGACACCTATTACCCGCTGCTCGCGGTCCTCACGGGTTACCTCGGGATCGAGCACGACTTGAAGGGAGTGCACCTTCGCAGCGATTCGCCGCTCCTCGGGAAGAACGTCGATTGGACCATCCGACACCTCGGCCAGCTGGTCACGCTCCCTTCGCTCTCTTCGGTTCCCCGCAACGACGTCCTTCCCGCTTGGGGCCGGCCTGGCCAAGGATCGCCACCCGGCATTGGTCGGCTGCGCGTGGAACAACCCGGCAATTAGCAGAGCCGGGATCCTTTGGCACCGTTCACAGTCTTTTCCGCGCCTCTATGGCCAGCGGGCTCGGCGGGAGGTCTCGTCGCCCGAAGCCTAGCGGTGACGCTCGCACTGGCACTCTCGATCTGCTCGCAGACAGCCGCAATCCTGGATTTTCCAGGAACGAACGACTACTACGGAATGGTCGCCTTACACGGGGTGGCGGCCTACTCTTTGATCGAGACCGGAAAGCTCGCCAGCGGCACTGGAGACCTCGCCGCAATCAGCAAGGTGTTCGCTCTCCGATCCACACTCTTGAAGAGCGGCTATGTCGAGATCGTGGATATCTTGCCCGCGCTCCGGCGGCCGGAGCCGCGCCGGGTCCTCTTCCTGTACCCGCCCGGATACGCGCTCTACCTGGCGGGAACCTTCCTCGTCAGCCGCGATTACCGCTACGCCAGCGCGCGCCGGATACAACAGCTCTTGAACATGATCGGCGTTCCCGTCCTGCTCCTGACGGCGGGGCATCTGCTGGGATGTTTCCCGGCCGGGCTGGCGGCGGCGTCGCTGTACGGCCTCTTCATAGGTCCGGCACAGCAGACGTTCTACGTCCTTCCGGACGGGCTCATGCCTTTCGCGCTGATCCTCCTGCTGACCGTCGCGATCTGGTGCGCGCGTCGCGACCGGCTCGGCGGATACGCAGTCCTCGGCGCCGTCCTCGGCGTTGCCGCAAACCTGCGAAGCGACATCCTGGGCGTGGGCATCTTCCTGGCGCTCGGCATCTGGAGATGGAGGAAGAGACTCGACCTCGGGACGCTCGCCAGAGTCGGAACCATGGCCGCCGTGGCTTTCGTTTTCCTCATACCCTACGGGCTGATCCAACTGAACTACAAGCCGATCGGCCGTTTCCAGGTGACGACGCCGGCCCTGGGGGTGAGTCTCTGGGAGTCTTACGGAGAAACGCCAAACCCTCATGGCGCCATTCTCTCGGACGCCGCCGTTGACGAGATGCTGTTTCAAAAGACCGGCCGACATGTCGACCTGTTGCCGGAAGGGGAAGCCCTATTGAAGAAGCTGTGGCTGCGAGCCGCGATGCGCGATCCCACGTGGTTCCTGTGGAGCATCTCGCACCGGTGCCGGACGCTCCTCTCCTACTGGCGAGCGGGAATCGAACCGCCGTTCGAAGCTTCCCCCAGCTCATCGGCGACACGGCGACTTCTCACACGGACATTCAATGACGCCTTCGTCCGACTAACAGTCGGCGTTTTGGCAATCGGCATCCTGGCGGTGCTGTTCACCAGCCGCGGCCTGCTCGTCGCCGCCGCGCCTCTGAGCTATCTCCTCGCGTTCAGTGTTCTGCACCTCGAGCCACGGTACGTCATTCCCGCCCTCGCCCCTCTCGTGTTCGCTGCGTGTTACGGCGTGTCGGTGGCTGTGCCACGGCTGGCGCGCGCAGGCTACCGTTAGGCCGCCGCCACCCCCGAGGGGGCGCCTGCTTCCCCGTAACCCCGGTTGGCTCGAACGTGAATGAGCCGCAGGAAACCTCGAAGCGGTCATAACTGCTGGCATGAAAACGGCGGTTTCAGTTCCAGATTCAGTCTTGGGGCGGGCCGAAGAGCTCGCCCGGCGCCTGCAGAAATCCAGAGAACCAGCTCTACGGCGAGGCCATAGGGGAATACGTTTCTCGTCACGATCCCTCGGCGACCACGGCGTCTCTCGACGCTCTCTACGAATCTACAGGCTTCTGTCCCGACCTGTTCGTTCGTGAAGCTGCCCAACAGGTGCTTCGCTCCACCAAGCGGTAATCGCGCAGCGAGACGTTCCGCCAGCGTCTCCCAGATCATCGCGGTCGACCGTCAGCTCCTCACCGAAAGAACAGGTCACCTTCCAAAAGACCTCCTCCACACGGTTTTCGCAGGCATTGACACTCTTTTCGGCCGCGAGGGCCCCGCGCCGCACTGAGATCCGCTCGGGCGAGCCCGAAGTCTCAGGCGTCGAGCGCGCGGAGGGTCACGAGGTAGTCGAGCGCTAGCGTTCGGCGATCACTGTCCTATTACAGTACTTCATCAATTCCGCGAGATTCGGTACAGCTCGTACTCTGCTGTCTCGTCGATCGCCCTGAGGTTGACAGTTTTTCGGAGTGCATTCAGCGGATCCGGGATCCCGTACACCACTCGATACTGGTCGAGGATACCGGTGTTGTTGACCCAGATCAGCAGATCGTAGTTCGCAATGTTCGCCGGGGTCGCATAGAAGGCATCCATATGCGACCCGAAGAAGAAAGGAAGACGCGTATCGGGCGAGATCACCCGCAGAGTCGGACGGGCCGCGATCTCTTCTTGCACTTCGGCGATGATCCGCATGTTGGATCCGAAGATCTCCTCCATCTTGGCTTCGGGAGATAGACCGCGTCGGTGGTTAATTGAGATGATCGCCTGGGAAAAGGCGGCGTAGCCTCGGTCCATGAGACGAGCACCTTCCCAGGTGACAGCACAGAAGACAACCAGAGCCGCGACCAAAAGCGCGCGAGATCGCCTTTCGGCAGCTGCACGGCCGAGGCCCCGGAGCCATCGAGCCGAGCAAATTGCGACGGGCGGGAGTACGGCCACCAGGAATCGTCGGTCGTACGCGAGCGCCAGAAGCCAAGCTATAAAGTACAGAGCTGCAATTGACACGAATTCAGCCTCTTCCTGACACGATAAAGGCGTTCTCACACGAATGAGAGCCAAAGCCACGCCGGTCGTAACGGCGATTGCTGGAATGCCTGCCATCAGACCGTCGAGCCGTCCTGATCCGTATTCGCGCAGCGCCTCTGGGGAAATCAGCCTCGCCATCGCCGCCCACACTCCAATTCCGATGAGGAGGAGAGATGCAGCTGTTCGGGAACGCCCCGGCAAGTCGGAGATCACGGTTACCAGAAAGATGAGAGTGAGAAAGATCCCGAACCAGTTCAAGTGAGCCAGCGCAGGCAACCGCGATGAGCGCGTGAGGTCGCCATAGTACGGGACATTCCATCGGTAGAGGAAATGGGCCCATCCGTACGGAGGCCGGACGGCGTCCCAATAGCGGAAAACGCCGTATCCCGGTAGCGCCAAACCGATGGCCATGAAGAGCCACGACCTCCAGCGCCAGCGCCTTTGGATTCCATAAGAGATCGTCGTCGCCGTGAATGCGGCGCAAAGCGGCAGGGCTGTCACCTTCCCCAGAGCGGAAAGGCCCCAGAGGATTCCGGTCCACAGCCAGAAGAGCGAGCGCGGCTTCTCCCGTGCCGAGAGCATCGTCAGAACACCCGCCCAGAAGAGCGCCGCCGCAGGGATGTCCGACATCGCCGCGGACACTTTTTCCGTCACGAGGGGGCTCGCGCCCGCGAGAAAGGCCGCGATCCAAGCCGTCGTTTGATCCGCCTGCAACCGTCTGGCCAGCAGAAACGTGACGACAACAAGCAACACGGTGAAGGACAGCGAAAACAAGCGGGCGGCGCGCATCGACGGACGCCCGAGCGAGCGCCAAATCAGTCCTTGCGGCACGGGGACCAGCGGTCGCTGGTGAGCGATCTGATCGATCTTCGGCGACAAGATGGGTTCACCGTCGGCGATCAAGCGCGACCAAATGCCAATGGAGTAAGCATCCCATTCCTGGAACGGAATCGTCCAAGAGACAGCGAGAGCACCGATGAGGAGGATGCCAAGCAAGCCGGCCGAGACAAACCTGAACAGTCTCCCCGAATTCACCGCCAAGTTAGGTTCCGTGAGATCGCTCATTGGCTCGTGGAACTCGCGTGGACTCTCTCGCAAGTCCCAAGCGTTCGGAGAACAGCGAGATATTCGAGCGCCAGGGTCCGGCGGTCGTAGTGCTCCTGGACATAGCGGCGGCCTTTTTCTCCCATGGCCCGGCGCGCAGACGGGTCGGACAGGAGACGCCTCAGGGCGTCGGCGATGGAGGCGCCGTTGCCGGGCTCGGCGGTCAGGGCGGCGGCTTCGCGGGCGATCTCGGCCGCTTCTCCTTCGAGCGCGGCGACCAGAGGCCGGCCGGAGGCGAGCACCTCGAAGATCTTCGAGGGGACGAACTTGCGGAAGATGGGAAGAGACCGCAGGCAGACCACGCAGGCGTCGGAGGCCGCGTAGACGTCGGGGACTTCATCCTTGGACACGGCCTTGTGGAAGGTCACTCGCGAAAGGCCGCGGCGCTTCGTCTCCTCGATCAGGGCGTCCTTTCGGGCGCCCTCGCCGACGAAGGCGAAGGCGACGCGGGAGTCCTCGCGGAAGGCCTCCGCGGCGTCCAGGACCTGCTCGAGCCCCTGGAGCAGGCCGTGGGTCCCCACGTAGGTCACAAGGAATTCCGCGCCGCCAGCGAGTTTCTCACGCATCGCGGGCGCGGAGCGCGGCGCATAGAGGTCGGGATCGGCGCCGTTCACGACGACGGCGACCTTCTCCGCGGGGACGCCCCGCTCGATCAGGTCCTGCCGGAAGCTCTTCGTCACGACGACGATCTTCTTCGCGGCGCGGTAGGAGGCCATCTCCATCCAGGAAAGGAGTCGGTAGAGAAGCCCTTTCTTAAGGACGCCCGAGGCGACGAAGACGGCGGGCCAGAGGTCGCGGACCTCGAAGACGAGCGGCGCGCGCCGAAGTCGGGAAAACACCCATCCCGCGGGAACGACGAAGAAGGGTGGCGAGCTGACGATCACGACGTCGGGGCGAGCGGGGCGCCAGAGCGCGAGCAGGACCGAGGAGACCGCAAAGGAGATCTGGCAGAGCGTGCGCTGCCACATCCGGCGGTTGGGCAGAGCCCAGAGCCAGCAGCGGAGGACCCGGATCCCCTCGTAGGATTCTTCCACCACGAGCTTTCCCCGGTACCGCTCCGGAATGACGCCCAGAGGATGGTGGGGAAAGGCCGTCACGACCGTGACTTCGTGGCCCTCGCGGATCCACACGCGGGACATCTCGGTGATGCGGGCCGGAAGCGCGCCGAGATCAGGCGGGAACCACTGCGCGACCCAGAGAATCTTCATTCGGTCGTCGCGCAACGGGCGGCGAAGCTCCTTCGTTGCGCCACTCCCTCAAGCAGGGCGCATATATGCTCGTGCTCCTCCGCCCGTGTTCGTCGAGGAGTGCCTGGCTCAGGCAATCCGTAAGGCTTTTTCGACAGCTTTCGGTGCCCGTTCGATTACGAGGAGGTAGGCACGTGTCGGCCCCTCGGGCTCCCGCTTGCCCTGCTCCCAGTGGCGAAGAGTGTTTATGCTGAACCCAAAACGCGCCGCGAAAGCCCGCTGAGTCAACCGCAGCCGTGTACGAATCGCCCTAACGTCCACGTGATCGGGCACGTAAACGCGGTACGTCTTCCTTGGCGTGCGGTCGCTCGCGTAGCGGACCGCCTGTTCCAAGCCCCTTCGAATGCTGAGCCCTGCCTTACTCATCGTCGCCCCCTTCGGTAGGTCTCCACCAGTAGTCGCGTGAGTCTTCGAAGGTCGTTTCGATCGCGCTGCGAAAGATCCGTGCGCTCGTTCTTCGCAAACGCGGTGAGGGCAAAGAGTGGCAAGTCCTCGCTATGAAAAAAGTAGATAATCCTCGCCCCACCGCGCTTGCCACGCCCCTCGAGCTTCCAGCGCAGCTTACGAACGTCTCCGGTGCCAACCATTCGGTCCCCGGCAAGGGGATTTCGTGCCAGAAATTCAATGAGATCCTGACGATCCTCATCTTTCACCAACTTGTCAATCCGCGAGACGAACTCGGGCGTTTCCACCACCCTCATCAGCCTCGCAGCGCGCACGCTAGCCGAGTGTAGTCCAATGGACTACGAGCCGCAAGTGCCTCTGCCGGCTTTGTCAATCCTTTAGGACGTGTGCCGGGAGCTCTGTGGCCCGGGCGCCCGTGTGTCCGTCCGAGAGATCCGGGCACGTCGGACGCTGGCCGACCTTTCAGAGCCGACAGCTCCCGGGCAGAGCCGACGTGCGATTCCTCGTCACGAGCTTCCCGCGGTAATGCTCGGGATGACGCCCGGAGAGTGGTGCTTGCCGGCTAGAATCGTATTCGTGCTCGAGGACGTCCAAGCATACTGGGAGGCGCGGCCCTGCGGGACCGACGGCGATCCCTATGCGGAAGGGTCGCCGGAATATTTCCGCTGGATCACGGAGACACGGTACCGCCGCGAACCCTTCATCGAGAGGTACGCGCGCTTCGAGCAATGGAAGGGCAAGGACGTTCTCGAGGTCGGAGTCGGCGCGGGGACGGACTCCGAGCGCTTCGCCCGCGCGGGCGCGCGTCTGACCGGCGTGGACCTGACCGAGCACGGCGTGCGCCTGGCCCGAAGACGCTTCGAGTCGGCCGGTCTGGCGGGGCGATTCGAGCGCGCGAACGCGGAGAAGCTTCCCTTCCCCGACGAAACGTTCGACTTCGTCTATTCCTGGGGAGTGATTCATCACACGCCCGACATGCGCGCGGCCGCCGGGGAAATTGCCCGAGTATGCCGGCCCGGCGGACGCGTCTGCTGCATGGTGTACAACCGCCGCTCGCTCTATGCCCTGCAGGGGAAGCTCGTTTACGGGTGGCTGCGCGGCCGGCCCCGTCGTCCGATCGAGGAGATCGCCGCCGCCCACTTCGAGTCCCCAGGGACGAAGCTTTCGACGAAGGCGGATCTGCTCTCCCTTTTTCCGGAATTCCTCCAGGCCCGTGTCTCGTTCGAAGTCACCCCGTACGACCTCAGAATCGCGCGGCGAGTCTTCCTCCCCTCGTGGGCGCGGCGGCTCATTCCCGGCCGCTTCGGCTACTTCATGATTTTCGAGGGGATCAAGCCTTGAGGAAGGCTGTCAGGACCTCGGCGATGCGTTCGCCGGTCCGCCCGTCCCAGAGGTCCGGCCGCGTCGGGCGCTTTCGCTCGCCGGCCTTCCAGCGACGGTAGCTCTCGAGCAGGCCCGAGCCGTCCGCCCCGACGAGCGTGTTGGTCCCCTGGGATATCGTGATCGGACGCTCGGTGTTGTCCCGGAGCGTGAAGCAGGGCACGTCGAGGATCGTCGTCTCTTCCTGGATCCCGCCCGAATCGGTGAGCACCAGGGCGGCGTGATCCATCGCCGCGAGGAACTCGAGGTACCCCAGAGGCTCGATCCGGCGAAGGAACGAGGTCTCCGACTCGAGCCCCCCTTCGGAGATCCGGCGTGTGGTCCGGGGATGCGCCGGAAAGAGGATGGGCAGGTCGCGGGCGAGGACCCGCAGGTTCTCGAGGATCTTCCGGAACCTGCCCGATTCGTCCACGTTGGCAGGGCGGTGCAAAGTCAGGAGCGCGTATCGGCGATCCTCGAGATCGAGGGCCCGCGCGACGTCCGCCCACGGGGCCCGGGAGCGGTGGGCGAGCAGCGTGTCGATCATGATGTTACCCACGAAGTGGATCCGTTCCGGAGGCACGCCTTCCCGGCGAAGGTTCTCGTCGCCGTCGCGGGAGGGAGTGAAGAGGAGCGCCGAGAGGCGGTCGGTGACCATCCGGTTGATCTCCTCCGGCATCGAGAGGTCGAAGGAGCGCAGGCCCGCTTCCACATGCGCCACCGGAATGCCCGCCTTGGCGGCCACGAGCGAAGCGGCGAGCGTCGAGTTGACGTCTCCGACGACCACGACGAGGTCCGGGCGTTCCTCCGCGATGACCTTCTCCAGACCGACCATGACGGCGCCCGTCTGCTCCGCCTGGGAGCCGCTGCCGACCCCGAGGTCGCGGTCCGGGCGCGGCAGTCCGAGGTCTTCGAAGAAGACGCGAGCCATCTTCTCGTCGTAGTGCTGCCCCGTGTGGATCAGGCGCTGCTCGACTCCCCCACGGCCCGAGAGCGCCCGGATCACCGGAGCAGCCTTCATGAAGTTCGGCCGCGCGCCGACGACGTGCAGCACCTTCGGAAAGCGAGGATCTGGCGACACTGGCCCCATCATAGCCGTGGGCTTTCGGCGGGGCGTTCGCCCCGCGAAGAGAGAGCGCCCTTCTGGATTTCCTTGTTGACAGCCTCGCGCGCTTTCCAGTAGAAAAGGCGCTCCGATTCAGACGACTTTACGCCGGCCATCCGGAGGAGCCGTGTTCAGGACAGAGACACTTCCCTCGTCGATGAAGGTGCCGTGCGCCGCCACGACGCGAGCCGTCCTGGCCGGCTTTATCCTGCTCTCGATCGCAGCCGCTACGACGGCCCGGGCGCAGACTCCGTCGCCGGCTACTCTTCGACCCTCGATCGCCACCGACAAGTCCGATTACGCGCCGCAAGAGACAGTGTCCCTCAGGGGCCATGGATGGGCGCCGGGCGAACCCATCACGGTCGCGCTGAGTCAGGTCCCGCCGAACGGCGCCGATCGGATTCTTCACTTCGCTTCGGATCGGACGGGAAGCTTTCTCGACGAGAGCTTCTGTCCCGACGACCGGGACGCCGGCACGACCCTCGTCGCCACCGCGAGAGGCTCAATCTCGGGAGCCGTCGCTCAAACGAAGTTCACTGATCAGAGCCCATCGTCCGGGTCCGGCCCGCCGGAGGTGATTCCTCTGATCGGCCCCGTTTCCCAAGACAAGGACCTGCGCGACCTGCCGAACATTCCGGCCACGCCCTACACGCGTCCCCGCTTGAGACGACATCCGCTGTCGGGGTTGCCGGGCGTTGAGGGCGAGTCCATAGCCCCGAGGGCGGCACTCGGGACTCCAGCGATGCCCTCTCCCCTCGTGTCTTTTGATGGGATTGGCGAGGTCGAAGGCAATTGCTTCTGTATACCGCCGGACCCCGACGGCGACGTCGGCCCCGGCCAATTCGTTCAGGCAGTCAACTCCTCCATCAAGATCTACGACAAGACGGGAGCGGTCCTGTTGGCCGCCACGACCTATAACTCATTCTTCTCGGCGCTGGGCCCGAGCACGCCCTGCGGCAACAACGAGAACTTTGGCGACGGGATCGTCTTCTACGACCATCTGGCAGATCGCTGGGTTGTCTCCGATATCGCCTTCCCCCCGCCGTTGTTTTCCCAGCCCCCGTACTATCAGTGCGTCGGCGTGTCGAAGGGAAGCGACCCGGTCTCCGGGGGGTGGTGGTTGTACGCCATGCAGGTCGATCCGTCCAACCCGTCCTACTTTGGCGATTACCCCAAGTTCGCCCTCTGGCCCGACGCCTACTACATGACCGTGAACCTCTTCACTGATGCCACGCCGACGGGTTTCAAAGGGGTTCGCGTCTATGCGCTCGACCGCGGCAAGATGCTCGGCGGGACGGGCGCGCCCGCACCGAGCGCGGTCGCCTTCAGCATCAGCCCGGCGACGCTCGGCAACGCCTACAGCCTCCTGCCGGCCACCTTCCGCTTCGGCGCTCCTCCGGCAGGCGCGCCCGAATACCTTCTCGCGATCAACAGCTCGGTCAGCGGCGGCGATGTCGAGAACCAGGTCTTCGCCTGGCGCTTTCATACGGACTTCGCCACCCCCTCCAACTCGACCCTCGGCCTCGGCATGAACCACTCGCCGAATGCCACCATCACGGTCAACAACTTCGTCGAAGCGATTCAGGGCTCGGGAAACTCCTACACCACCGACATTGTGCCGCAGAGCGGCACTACGGCTCTCCTCGACTCGTTGGGGGACAAGCTGATGTATCCGCTCTACTATCAGAACCGCGGCGGGACCGAATCGCTGTGGGTCTCCCATACTGTCAACAATAACCAGGGGGGGACCGGGCCGACCGGGATCCGCTGGTACCAGTTCAATGTCACCGGCGGAGCGCTACCGGCCAGCGCCGCCCAGCAGCAGACCTTCACCAACGGCGGCGACGGCCTCTTCCGGTGGCTGCCGAGCCTCGCGCTCGACTCGGACGGGAACCTGTCGATCGGCTACTCGGCGTCGAGCGCCAGCACGAATCCCTCGATCCGTTACGCCGGACGCCTGGCCTCCGATCCGTCGAGCTCGCTCGCCCAGGGGGAAGCAGTCCTGATCCAGGGCGCGGGAAGCCAGACGAGCTCGGTTGGCCGTTGGGGCGACTACAGCGCGACCGCGGTGGACGTCGCGGACGGCTGCACCTTCTGGCACACCAACGAGTACTACGCCTCGACGAGCGGGGGACACTGGAACACGCGCATCGGCGCGTTCAAGTTCTCCTCGTGCGGCTCGACGACCGGCAAGAGCTTCTATACCTTGCCGGCCTGCCGCGTGGCGGACACGCGATACGCCGTGGGCCCCTCGGGCGGACCGGCCCTTCTCGCCAACACCATGCGCAGCTTCCCGGTCATAGGGCTCTGCGGGATTCCGCCCTCGGCGACGGCTGTCGCCATCAACATGGCCGTCTGGTTCCCGACCGACGGCGGAGACCTGAGAGCGTTCCCGACAGGCGGGACGGCTCCCCTGGCCAGCGCCATCAACTTCCGGACCGGGATCGTGCGGGCCAACAACGCCATCGTGGCGCTCGGGCTGCTGGGTCAGCTTTCGATCCAGTGCGACATGCCGGTCGGCAGCTCGGGCAGCACGAACTTCTTCTTCGACGTCTACGGGTACTTCCAGTGACCGCAGTTTTCCGCGGATTCACGACGCTTTTGAGGCATAATCAAGTGAGGAGCAGCTGACAATGTTTCAGAAAAGCGCGCGTCTGATTCTCCTGGCCGGTCTTTCCCTGCTGCTTTCGAAAGCGGCACTGGCCGGCGGCCCCTACAGCTTCTTCCCGCTGACGCCCTGCCGCGTCGTGGACACCCGCAATGCGGTCGGCCCCCAGGGAGGCCCGGCCCTGGCCGCCAACAGCGTCCGGAGCTTCACGATCATCGGCGTCAACAGCTGCGGCGTCCCCGCTACCGCCAAGGCCGCGGCCATGAACGTCACGGCCATCCAGGCGACCGACAGCGGCGACCTGCGCATCTGGCCGTATCAGAGCCCGGTGCCTCTGGCGAGCGTGATCAACTTCTCGACGGCGGACTTTGCGCTGGCCAATGGGGCGATCATTCCGCTGGCCAACATCAGCGGGATCGACATCTCGGTGCAGACGGACATGCCCGTGGGCTCCTCGGGCACCGTCAACCTCGTCATCGACGTCACCGGCTACTTCCAGTAGGAGACTTTCGGCCGCGGCATTCGCTTCGCGAACAGGCGGCCGAGAGTTTCTAAACCAGGGCCTCGAACAAAGACCCGGGCTAGAATCCGCGGCGAGTGTCTCGTTCCCGCGCCCGCCGATCGACCGCCCGAGTCGAAGGGACTCGAGCAGTCCCCAGCCGCCTGATCCAGGGTCCGCTGGCCGACAATTTCTGGATCATCGGGTCTCCCCTCGTGGCTCTCGCCGCGATGGCCGCGCTCTGGGCCTGGTCGGGAGCCTCGGATCTCGCCATCTACGCGATCCTCTTCGGTTTCATCGTCACGGGGCACCACCTGCCCGGCTGGTTCCGCGCCTTCGGCGAGCCCGCGGTTTATTCGCGGTACGGGGCCCGGCTCTGGACGTCGCTCGCGGCGGTCCCGGCCCTCGTGATCCTGCCGACGGCCTTCGGCCTGGGAGCCGTGGCCCTGACGGTCGCGGCGCTCTTCGACCTCTGGCACGTCGCGATGCAGCAGCACGGTTTCGGACGCATCTACGCCGCCAAGGCGGGCGACACGCACCCCGCCTCCGCGCGCCTGGACCTCGCCTGCGTCCTCGTCTGGTACGGCACGGCCGTCGCCTGGTCCGACCCGTGGATGCAGGGGATCGCCCGGGTCTTCCGCAAGGCGGGCCTGCCGGTCTTCGATCTGCTGACGCCGCCGGCGTGGCTCTCGGTCAAGATCGCCCTGCTGGCGGCGAGCCTGGCGCTGGCGGCCGCTTACGCCCTCGCCGCCTGGAGGCTCTGGCGCCTCCGCGGCGTGAGGGCGCCGCGGAAACACCTGCTGCACCTGGTGGCCTTCTCGGTGATCGTCTTCTCCTACCAGTTCCCGAGCTGGTACCGGGCGCAATCGGTCCAGAACCTCTTCCACGCGCTCCAGTACTTCTTCATCGTCTGGGTCTACGGCCACCTCTCCATCCGGCGCGACCCGGAGAAGCCGAAGAGCTTCTACCGCGCGCTCTTCGGAAGCCCGAAGGGGCTCGGTCTGTTCGCGGGATGCGTGGCCGTTTACGGTCTCCTGGCCCTGGCGCTTTCCTCATCAGGCTACAGGCTGACCGGCGCCGACGCCGAGCGCAAGGCGCAGATCATCGGCTCGATCGGCCTCGCCTCGCTGCTGCTGCACTTCTACGTGGACTCCTTCATCTGGAAGGTCCGCTCGCGGGAGGTCCGGACGACCCTCGGAATTTCCGAAAAGACACCTGCGGCGGTTCCCGCGGTGGTGGAGTTCCGGGAGCCCGCCGCGAGGGGAATCGCGCACGCCGTCGCCTATTTTGGAATCCCTGTCCTCCTCGTCGCCACGATCGGCGCGCGGTCGAGGACCGTTGCCCCGGGCAAGGAGCTCGCCTCCCTGGCGCACGAGTCGCTCCTTTTCCCTCGAAGCGCGATCGGCCACGCCGCCTACGGACAGGCCGCTCTCAAGGCGGGCGACCTCGCCGCCGCGGAACGGGAACTGAAAACGGCTGTGAATCTGGCGCCGGGCCTCGAGGGGCCGGCTCTGGCGCTCGCGGCCCTCGATCGGAGCCAGGGGAGATCTGCGCCCGAGATCGAGCACGCTCGCCTGGCCGTCGCCACCTCGCCGCGAAGCGCCCAGGCCCACTACGCGCTGGGAAACGCCCTGGCCAGCGCCCGCCGCCTGGACGAAGCGGAAGCGGAATACCGGGAAGCGCTCCGCCTCCAACCCAAGTCCGCCGGTGCGGAGGAGAACCTCGGCGTGCTCTACAAATGGCGCGGCCGCCTGGACCTCGCCATCCCCCACTTCCGCCGCGCGCACGAGCTCGACGCCGACCTCTCCCCCGCCGCCTGCGATCTCGCCGGCGCGCTCGCGACCCTGGGCCAGACGCAGGAGGCCCTCGACGTGCTCGCCGCCCACCGCAGACGCCATCCGGAAGACCGGGTGGCAGAGGGCCTGGAGCGCGCAATCCAGGCGGACTCGCGCAAATAAGAACCGAGACGGCTCTTGCTCTCCGGGTCCGATAGAAGCAATCAGGCCGGATCTCAGCCCGGAAGCGCGCAGGTAGGCAAAGAATCTCCCCTTGCGCCTCGGACCGAAGAAAAGGGCCGACGCTCTCGCGGCGGCAATCGACACCGAGGGAAGAATGCTCCCGCTACTCCTACTGGGACGCTGGAACCTTCGATACCGGTTGCCGGGCCGTCTTCAACTTATCCCATCCCAGGCGACTGGCGGTCTCCATGTTGACCGAGCCGTCCGCATTATAGGTACCGTTAGCGATCAGTCGTTGCTGGATCTCGGCGGGATAAGAGCTGAGGGGGGCGGCAGCGGGCGAATAGGGCATGAATTCCCCCGCTTCCTGCGCGATCGGCGTGAAATCCTTGAATGCTCGACGGATGCCGTTGACCATGTAATGGAACTTCACGTCCCGGTTGGAACGCACGACGATAGAGTTCAAGTCCTCCTTCTCGACGTACATCGTGGCGCCGGCTCCCACGGGCGTGAGCTGGACCGTCAAGCCTTCCTCGTCGGTGACCATCCGAAAATCTTCGGGCACCGAGATCACCGCCATCCCGTTGGTGATCTGAGCGCTGCCGCGAAAGTAGGTCCCCGATTCGTTGCCTTCCAGCGAGATGTAGCGGATGACCTTGCCGGGATCGGTCGGGTGCGGTTCGACGAAGTACTTCGCTCCTGTTCCGCCGTAGTCCCCGGTGGAAAAGACGCCGTAGGTGGAGATGCCGAGGGTTCCCGCGTGAAGGAAATTGCCAGCGCTGTCGAACAACAGGCCCCGCACCCCCGCGTTCTGCGAGACGCCGTTGACGGCAACGCCGAGTTTGCTGTAACCATCCACGCCGGAGGGCTCGTTGTTCAAGGACCCGGCGGGAAATCCGGTGCCATCGACGCCCAGCACGCCGGCCGAGTCGGCAGCTGTGCTTGTGCCATACCCAACGACACCGTAGACCTTACCGGTGCCGGCGACTGACGATCCGAAGACCCCGGCCGTGCCGTTGGCATTAGAGTAGGCTAGACCGAAAACACCTCTCTGGTTCTGACCGGTAGTCCCGAGAGCTTCGCCCCAGACGCCAATTCCGTTACCGGTCTGGATTCCCAAAACGCCGGTGCCCTCGCCGCCGGTTCCGAAGTTGATTCCCTGAACTCCTGCGGACTCGTTTCCGGGAGTGGATGACGTAATCTCCCCCAGGACCCCAACGGTACCGCTCGCAGTACTGTCGTTGAGGCCCATGATCGCCCCGAACCCGTTCCCCACGACGCTCTCGAGACGGAAGTAATTTCCCGTCACGGAAATCGGAGCGTAGTAGCCGTTGACGTCCCCAATCGAGTCGATCGTCACGGCATCCGCCTGAAGGGTGATGGCGCCCCCAGTCCCCAGCGGCACGACTGCCGCGTTCGCGATGTTCGGAGTATTGGCGTCGTAATTGAGAGTCGAGACGAGCGGAACCGCGCCGCCGGCCGGAAAGACCCGCAGGTCGCCCGCTCCTCCCACGTTCAAAGCGGCGATGTTGAACGATACGGCCTGCGCGCTGGCCGGGATGCCGCACTGGCCGGCGATTACGAAGGTGCGGGTCGTGTTGGCGCCGATCGACGGCGGGCCATAGGCACCGCCAAACCCGTTGCCCCGAGTGTCCCAGACGCGGCACGGCGTAACTCCGATGAATGGAATCATGAGCGTGTTGTCCATCGCGTGAGCGCCAGTCGATCTCGGCGGGCTCCAGGTCGCCGGCGCCGGCCAGTTGGGAATCGGCTCGAAGCCGAGTGCGAAGGCTGCCGCCAGGACCGCCAACAAGACAAGAAACAAAGCCTTCCGCTTGAGCATCGCGCAC
>JAWOLE010000157.1:0-3895 GCA_033853815.1 Thermoanaerobaculia bacterium | reverse complement strand
CGCCTGATCGCCAGGAGCGCGCGGATGCCCGCGCTGCTGTCGGGAGGGCGGCGCACCTCGAAGGTCTACGGAATCTCCGATTACTCGGCGGCCTCGGCCAGGATCGCCGGAGACGGCTACGTGCTCGTCGGCGACGCCGCGACCTTCCTCGATCCGGTCTTCTCCACCGGCGTCTTCCTCGCGATGGCGACCGGAGTCCGCGCGGCGGAGGCCATCGACCGCGCGCTCGCCCGGCACGGCCACGTGGACGCGCGGGACCTCAAGGCCTACGAGAGAGAGGCCAGCCGCCTCGTCGCCCGGTTTCGCCGCTTCGTCTACGCCTTCTACGATCCGGTCTTTTTCGACGCCTTCTGTGCGAAGGAGCCCTTCGACGCGATGCGCGCCGCGGTCACGAGCCTTCTCGCCGGCGGCGTGGAGGAGGTCCCGTTCGGGGCGAGATTCTGGATGAACCTGATGTTCTGGGGGATCGGCTTCGACCGCTGGAGACGGCGCGTCTTCCGCATCCCGGCGCCCGGCGCCGCTCCCCGACACATGTCAGATCTGACATAGCAGGGCCGGCCGGCGCGTCAGCCTCCGAGCAGCGCCTTCTTCAGATCCTCCTGGACCGGGTTGGGGCCGAGCCACACGGCGAAGAGCGCGTCGGCGAAGTCCTTGCCCTCGACGGTCCCCTTCTCCACTCCCTTGATCGAGATGGACACGCCCTTTCCAGGGACGTAAGTCATCAGGATCGGATCGCCTTCCGAGACGTTCGAGAACATCGCGCTGAATCTCTTCAGGCGCTCGCCCAGCGCGCCCATTTTCGCCTTCGAGTTCTTTTCGAAGCCCTCCTCGATGGCCTCCGTGACCTGGGAGGCCTTCAGGCTACGCAGGACGTGGAGGCGCATCTGCTTGATCTGCTCGGAGGAAATGACCGTCGCAGGAGCGTTCGAAGTGTTCTCGAGGTAGAGGCCCGCCACGTAGACCTTGAAGACGACCTTCCTGCGCAGGCCCACGCCGTTGAGCTTCAGCGTCCTGCCCTCGACGGTGACCGTATCGGGCATCCTGACCCCGGCGACCTCGGTGGCCAGAAGGACGGCGCAGAGAGCCGAGAGAGACAGAATCCCCAGGGCCGTTTTTCTCATGATGGTCCTCTCAGGTCTGGCGGATTCTATCTCCGGGTCAGGACCCAGCTACGCGACAATATGATGATTTGGAGGGACCGAGAATGGGCCTGACCGTTCTGGAACTGGAGATCGCCAACCCGTCCGGTCCTCGGGTCACCGAGAAGCTCGAGTTCCTCATCGATTCGGGAGCGATCTACTCGGTCGTCCCGGCCGCAACGCTCGAGAGGCTCGGTATTCAGCCCCTGGCGACGGAGGAGTTCCACCTGGCGAACAGCGAGAAGATTGTCCGAAAGAAAGGGGTGGCGATCTTCAAGTACGGAGAGCGTGTCGGCGGCTCCGACGTTATCTTCGGCGAAGAAGGAGACGCCGTCCTCCTCGGCGCCTTCACTCTCGAGGCCCTCGGTCTGACGCTCGACCCGCTCCGCAGGGAACTGAAGCCCCTCCCGATGCTTCTCGCGAAGCTCGGAAGACCCGCCGCGGACCTGACAGCCTCTTCCGCCGTGCCTTCCGGCTTCCGTCACGTGGCGTAGCGGGCGCGGGCGAGGTCCACGATCTCGCCGATCAACTGCGTGTAGGAGCGCCCCGCCTTTCGCGCGGCCATCACGAACTCGGCGCCGCTCCAGAGCCAGGGATTGGGGTTGGCCTCGATGACGAACACCTCACCCTTCTTGGAGAGCCGCATGTCGATGCGCCCGTAGTCGCGCAGCTTCAGGGCCTGGTAGGCCGCCAGCGCCGTCTCGGAGAGGCGCTTGACGGTCGCCTCGACAAGGTCCTCGACCGGCGCGGCCTTGGTGACCTTATAGGCCTCCGTGTCCTTCTCCCACTTGACCTCGGTTCCGGCGATGCGCGGGGTCCCCTCGGGGAGCTTCGAGAGGTCGAGCTCGACCAGCGGCAGCACCTCCGCGCTCTCGTTGCCGAGCACGGACGCGTAGATCTCCCGGCCCTCGATGTACTCCTCGATCAACGCGGGCGAATCGAACTCCTCGTGGATGTAGTGGATCTTCTCCATGAGCTCCTTGACGCTGTCCACGACGGAGGAAGCGTCGATGCCGATCGACCCGTCCTCCGAGGTCGGCTTGACGATCAGCGGGAAGGAGATGTCGTGGGAGTGGTCGAGCTTGCCGCGGTAGGAAGTCGCGAAGTAGGGCGTCTTGATCCCGTGGAAGGCGAAGATCTTCTTGGCGAGCGCCTTGTCCTGCGCCAGATACAGCGCGTGCGGCCCGGCCCCCGTGTAGGCGTGCCCGAGCAGGTCGAGATAGGCCGCGATATTCATGTCCTTGGTGTCATCACCCGCGTAGGACTCGGTCAGGTTGAAGACGAGGTCCGCCTCGAGGCGCGCGAGCGCGGTCAGCGACTGGGTCCGGCCGTCGAGCACGTGATAGGAGGGCTCGTAGCCGAGCTTCTCGAGCGCTTCGAAGATCTCCTCGCGGTCGTGTTTTTCCTTCTTCTTCCTCTTCGCCTTGCGCGCCGGCTTTTCCGGCTCGGGTTCAGGCGGTTCCTCCTCCCAGGAGTCGTAGAGGACGACGACCTTCGACTTGGCGGCGTTCATGGCCTTGCTCTCGCCACCGCCAGGGCTCGTATCGTCTTCAGTGCCTCCGCGGCGCGCGTGATCTCCGGTGCTTCCGTGCCTTCGCATCGCGAATAGTCTCCCGACGAAGGAGGGAGGAGGTTCGCGATGCGGGAGCGGAGCGCGGAGCTAGGGACCAGGGATGCGACCGAGCCCGCATCCGGGCGAGCCGCATCCCGGTGCGCCCATAGGGCGCAGGTCCCTCGCGTAGCGTGGAGCGACGTGTTCATGGCTGAACAAACTTCCCGCGCGTCAGGTAGTTCATGGCGAGGGCGGTGGCGTAGACGGTCACCTCGGTCAGATGCTCTCTTTCCGACGGGACGTCCGCGTAGAGCCCCATCTCCCCCACCCGCGACGCGATCGATTCGACGAGCTTCTTGACGACGGGCCTCTGCACTCCCGTCCAGTAGGCGACCTTATCCACGATCGCCTTGCGGTTCTCCTCGAGAAGCTGGACGGCCGGGCGGACGCCCTTCTTGCGGCGGCGCGAGACCTTGAAGATGTCCGCGAGGTCCGTGTCCAGCGCCAACTCGACCGAGGCCTGCTGTTTCTCGAACTCCCTGCTATAGAAGTCGGCGACGGTCGTCTCCATCTCCTCGACCGTGACGTCGGTGGCGCCCTGGGGCCGGAACGGCTCGACCTCGCGGAACTTGCGCGCCATCCTGTCCACGTAGCGCAGCTTGGCCATGGCGCCCCACCCCTTGTACTTCTTGCGCCAGTTCGATCGCGGCGTCAGCCACACGGCGAAGGTCTCCGCGAAGTCTTCGTCCGGGTGTTTCTGGGCGTACCAGCCCGCGATGTGGCGCACGAAGCGGCGCGAAAAGGGGATCGGCCGGTAGTTGTCCCGGTACGGCCGGCGGAAGGGGCCGAAGAGCTCGCGCCACTCCGCGGTCTTGTACAGCTCGTAGGCGTAGTTGAAGGCGTGGCCCGCCTCGTGCCGCAGGTAGAGCATGATCTCCCGGGCGTCCTCGAGGTCGTTCATCTCCGTTTCCAGGCGGGCGAGCTTCGGGTTGGCGAGATAGAACGGAATGCCGATGACGGGCTCGCCCGAGGGACAGCCCCACTCATCGGTCAGATAGCAGAGGGGACGGAACTTCTTCAGGCCCTTGCGGTCGATCTCGCGGTAGAGCTGCTGGACGAAACGCTCGAGCGGCGATCCCTCGAGCTTCAGGCCGAGCTCTCGGATGGGCTTGGCAAGGATTTCCTGGACGTCGGGCGGAGCTTT
>JAWOLE010000156.1:0-2544 GCA_033853815.1 Thermoanaerobaculia bacterium | reverse complement strand
GCGCGGCGAAAGATGGACGCCCTTACGGAACTGATGGACAGAGCGAGCACGCTCATAGGTGACGCTCTACGTCCATTGTCGAACGCGGTGGCTCTCACGGACGAACAGGCGGACGCAGCCATTGCCGCCGTCAGCGACTACCTTGGTCTGGTGAGGAAGCACGCGCATCTCCTCACCAACCCGGAGTCTGATCGGTTCACTCTCCTTGGCGCCGAAGTTCAGGCGGCTCAGCGGATGATGAAACCGGGCGGAGAGATGGAGGCCTACCAGCGTGCGGAAGCCGCTTGGCAAAGTCTCGTTCAGTTTCTCAGACCCCAAACGATCGGGGAGAAGTTGCGCACGGTTGCAGAATGGCTGGGGAAGGGGTCTTCGACGCCTGATTCTCAATGACCGGGCCACGGAAGCGCTGGCTGAAGATGGCAGACGACTTTCGCGGTCGGATCCCTGGCACGGTGCGGACCGCGTTGAGACACCTCGGCGCAGAGGACGAATTTGTCGGTAGCTACGGATTGGGGCGGTGTTCCGGACCGACCAGTACGCGTGAGATCGGTTCGCGTTCGTCGCGGATTTCTTGCGAGACAGGGCGGTCGTTCCGGTTTCCGTTCCCGCGCGGGTGTAGGGGTGCGCGGGAATGGGAAACGGGAAACGCAGCGAAAGGACTGAGGGGGGATTCGTTCAGGCGTGGGGGGCGAGCTGATAGCCGTCCGCGCTCTTGACCACGCGGCCGTCGCGGATCAGCTGCCAGAGGGCGTGCGTCAGGCTCGAAGTCCGCATGCGGCAGGACTTGCGGAGAGCAGCGATGGGGAGCGGAGCGCTGGCCTGGGTGAGAGCTCTCTCGACGCGTTCGGCGATGGAGGGGCTGGAGGCGGGTGCGGTGGCGGCGGACGATTCGACGACCTGGAGCGCCACGGCGTCCGCATCGACGTTCAGGGCAAGCTCGATACCGCTCTTGGAGGGAGCGGCGCGGTGTTCGATGGTCAGGGAGAGTTGGTCTCGCGTGCGACGCAGGTAGAGCAGGGAGTCCCCCCACGCGTGGAATTCGCTGCTGCCCCGAAGCGCTTGCCCGGCGCGTTCGTGTGCAGCGCCCTTCTTGGCGTGGTGGACGACCGCGACGGCGAGCTCGAAGCGCCGCTGCAATTCGCGGAGGTAAGCCAGGATCGACGCGACCTCGCCAGAGTCGTTCTCGTTGACGCGGTGGAGTCGGACGAAGGGGTCGAGCACCAGAAGGATGGGGCGGAGGAGGTCGACGGTTTCGAGGAGGCGCTGTTGATCCAGCGGGAGGTCGAGGCGAAGCGTGGGCGCGGTGATCACTTGGAGGTCGAGCAAGCGCAGATCGAGGCCTCGGGCGAGGCAAATGCCTTCGAGGCGCTGCCGGACGATGGGAAGCGCGTCTTCCGCCGGGTAGAGCAGCACGCGACCGGTGCGAGCCGGGTTGAAGCGACCGAGACAGGCGGTGCCCGAGGCCACCGAGATCGCCAGATCCAAGGCGAGGAAGGATTTTCCGAGCTTGGGCTCGCCGCCGACGATGCCGACCGCCTGGTCGCCCCACAAGCCCTCGACGAGCCAGCGCAGCTCGGCGCCAGTGTCCTGCAGGGTGTGGGCGGGCTGGACCGGGAGCGTGCTCATGGTTGTTTCTCCGCATGCTCGGCACGCTCGTCGAGAATCGCTTGCAGGACCTTGTCGTCGACCTGGTTCTGGTTCTGGCGATGGGCCTGCCGAAACGAAGCGCGCAAGAGGCTGGAAGCCTCGCGAGGGACGCCGCCCGAGGCTCGAAAGAGCATCTCGAAGGCGGTGTCGGTCAACAGCTTGCCCTTGGCGCCGGCGGCTTTCAGAGCGTGGTCGACCAGCGCCTCGAAGTCCTCGCGCCCCAACGGATCGAGTTGGACCCGGGCAGCGACACGGGAAGCGAGCGGCGCGTGGTGGCGCATCCGCAGCCGGGTGGCGAGAGCCGGCAGCCCCACCATCCAGACCGTGAGCAGGGTCTTGCGGTCGAAGGCGAAATTCAAGAAGCCGCACAGGTCGGTGAGGAAGAGGTCCGACAGGTGCTGCGCCTCGTCGAGGACCAGGACCGGCAGCGTGTGCTCTTCCTCGAAGAGATGGGTGATCGCGCGCTTCAAGTCCCACCAGAGCTGGCTGCGACGGTGGGAGGGCGACAGCCCCAGGTGTAACGCGAGGGTCCGGTAGACGTCGAAAGCCGAGACCTGGGTGTCGCAGAGGTACAGCACCTTGAAGTCGGGCTCCGGAATGCTCGCGCAGAGGTTTCGGATCGCCGCGGTCTTGCCGACGCCGGTCTCCGCGGTGAGCAGGCCGAGCCCCGGCTCGTCGAGCAGTTGCTGGAAATACGACTCCAGGCGGATGTAACCCCGGGTCTGGTCGTAGAAGGAGTCGCCGGAAGCGTCCCGGGGCATCGGGTGGTGGGTAAAGCCAAATCTCGAGCGGTAGGCGTCAGCCTTCGGCCGGGTCTTCATCGTCGTCCTCCTCATCCAAGATCGGGGCTTGGGTCAGGCGCTGGTGCTCGCGGACCAGGTCGTCGAGCGGGGAAAT
>JAWOLE010000155.1:0-2935 GCA_033853815.1 Thermoanaerobaculia bacterium | reverse complement strand
TCGCGGCCGACCGTACACGCCGCGGCTTCGCGCAGGGAGACATCCTGGACGAGATGCTGCTCGCGGACAAGAACCCCAGCGCGCCGCCGCTTATCGGCATCGCCGGGAACGAGCCGAGGAATCCGGTCGCCTTGCTCTTTCTGCAGTCGAGCGGCATCAAGTCCCCCGCCGACCTGGCCGGCAAGACGATTGGGGTCCCCACGGGCAGCCTGTCCGAACAATACCTCGACATCTTTCTCCAGAAGCAGGGGATCCCGAAGAGCAAGGTGACGATTCAGAACATCGGTTTCGGCGCGCTCCATCCCGCGCTGATGCAGAAGCGGGTCGACGCCATCTGCGAGTTCGCGAGAGGCCTGGCCAGCATCGACATCGTGGCGCGGCAGCAGGGCCAGAAGATCGGGTCGTTCTTGTTCGGCGACTTCCACATGCCGTCACCGCTGGGCGCCGGTGTGGTCCAGAAGAGCCTCGTCGACACAAATCCGGGAATCGCAGGATCGATCGCCGCCGCGCTCAACGAGGGGCTCTACCTGTGCGTGATCAAGCCGGAGCAGTGCATCAAGGATTTCATCGCCAAGAATCCGGGGCGTGACTACGATCAGACGCTCGCGGAGTGGAAGGTCGCGCTCAAGGCGCAGTACGGATTGGACGCCGCGGTGGTGCGGAAGATGAAGCCTGCCCAGCTGGGGTGGTTCGATCCGCAGCTCGTCGCGGCGACGCTTCCGGAGCTCAAGACGATGTTCAAGATCGATAAGACCTTCGACCCGACGACACTGTACACGAACCGGTTCGCCGAGCGCCCGTAGCGGGCCTGGGCGTGGCGTCGATCGGCAGACCGAGAAGGCTTGGCCTGCCGGGGCTGGCCAACTACGGCCTTCCGATTCTCTCTTTTGTCGCCGGCATCGTCCTATGGCAGCTCGTGGTGCAGCTCTTCAGGATCCCCGCGTATCTGTTCCCGTCGCCGTCTGCGATCGCGCAGGTCTTCTTTACCGGCCACGTCAACTGGCTGCAGCAGACGCTGATCACCCTGAACGAGGCCGTCACGGGGTGCGTCATCGGCATCATCGTGGGATTCGCGATCGCGCTCATGATCACGCTCTCGCCAACCCTGAGCAAGATCCTCATGCCGTACATCGTGGCGCTGCAGGTGCTGCCGAAGGTGGCGATCGCGCCGATCATCTACATCCTGCTCGGCTTCACCAATACGTCGAGGATCCTGCTGATCGTCATCCTCACGTTCTTCCCGATCGTCATCAACGTGAGCACCGGCATGACCGATGTCGACCGCAACCTGATCTACCTGCTCCAGTCGCTCCGCGCCGGCAAGGCGGCGATCTTCTACAAAGTGCGGCTCCCGAACTCGCTTCCGTACTTCTTTGACGGGCTGAAGATCGGCGTGTCGGGCGCGCTGGTCGGGGCGATCGTCGCGGAGTTCGTGAGCTCCAACGCGGGCCTCGGCTTCCTCATTCTCAATTCGCAGTACACGTTCAACACGGTGGCGGCGTTCGGCGCGTTCACCATCCTGACGGTGCTGGGCCTGCTGCTGTACGGCATCGTCGTGGTGCTCGCGCGGCAGCTGATGCCGTGGTACCGGTCCAGTTAGACCATGACCTCCGTCGTCCTCCTGGAGCACGTCGGCAAGCACTATACGACCGTCAAGGGCAACGACGTTCAGGCCGTCAAGGACGTCTCGCTGTCGGTGCGTACGGGCGAGACCGTCGCGATCGTCGGGCCGAGCGGGTGCGGCAAGAGCACGCTCCTCCGGCTGATCGCCGGCGTCGAGCAGCCCGGAAGCGGAAGCATCCGGCGCGAGACGGGCGGCGGGCAGTTCGTCGTCGGCTACGTGTTCCAGGACTCGAGCCTGATGCGGTGGAGGACCGTCTACGACAACATCAAACTGCCGCTGGAGGTCGTCAAGAAACAGGACCTGGGGAACGTCGACCGGCTGATCGCAATGGTCGGTATGAAAGGGTTCGAGCGGAGTTATCCGATCGAACTGTCCGGCGGCATGCAGCGGAGGGTCTCGATCGCGCGGGCATTCGTGCACGAGCCGTCGATCGTCCTGATGGACGAGCCGTTCACCGGCGTGGACGAGCTGACCAAGGAGGCCCTGCAGGCCGAGCTCGGGAACCTGATCCGGACGCTTCGCGTTACCGCCCTGCTCGTCACGCACGACATCGAGGAAGCGGTGTTCCTCTCGGATCGGATCCTGGTCATGTCGCCGAGGCCGGGCGAGATCGTCGAAGAAGTAACGGTGAACCTGCCGCCCGCCAGGGATCCGGCGGTGCGCTCGCACCCCGAATTCGTCGCCGCGGCCGACAAGGTCCGCGCGAAACTCCTGGAGATGCACGCGATGCGGGTCGACGCGGCTACCTGAACCGCGGCATCACTTTTTCGGCGAACGGCACGATCACTTTCTCGTGTTCCATCTCGGACCGCGGAGCCGAAAAGCACCGCAGCCAGATCTCGTCGATGCCGAAGGACCTGATCTCCTCGATTTTCGTGATGCAATCCTCGGCCGTGCCCGCGACCGAGAACCGCTTGATGACCTCGTCGGTGAGGTATCGCCGGTCCCGGTACGCCGCCTCCAGCCCCGCCCGGCCCCTCTCCCGGCACCGCGTGAGGAAAGACGGCAGCGCCTCGTCAAAGCCCTCGAGGATGGCGGGGTAGGCCTCCGGGGAGGTATTCACGAGCGCCTGCGTCACGAACGGCCTGACGTTGTCCACGGCCTGCCGGCCGTCGCCGGAGATCGACGTGTAGACCCACGAGATCAGCCGGACGTCTTCGACGCGCCGGCCCGCCTTCTCGGCGCCCGCGCGCACCCGGTCGATCGCGAACGCCAGCTGCGCCTTCGACACGTAGGTCGCGATGATCGCGCCGTCGGCGATCTCGCCGGCGAGCTCGAGGTTCAGCGGACTTCTGCTTGCGATGAGAATCG
>JAWOLE010000154.1:0-11871 GCA_033853815.1 Thermoanaerobaculia bacterium | reverse complement strand
CCTCCCGGCCAGTGCAGGCCGCTACGTTATCTTTACGAAATGCGGGCGGTTTTCGCGGATTGTCACGTTGGGAGGCGTCCCGACGACGAGGGGCCGTTCCTCGAGGCCCTGGAGCGGGTGGCCGGGCGGGGCGCGACGGAGATCTCGCTCCTGGGAGACATCTTCCATTTCTTCATCGCCCACCCCAAGTTCGAGACCCCGGCGATCGCCCGATTCCTCGAGACCGTCGAGGCCCTGCGGGAACGCGGCGTCTTCATAACCTATGTCGAGGGAAATCGCGAGTTCTTCCTGCGCGGGTCCTACGCCGAACGCTATTTCCGGGAGGTCTGCGACGAACAGACGTTCGTCGCGGGCGGCCGGCGCTTTCTGCTGACTCACGGCGATCTCATCAACGAGAAGGACCTGCCGTATCGATTCTGGCGCTTCCTTTCGAAGAATTCGATCTCCCGCGCCGCTCTCGACTTCGTTCCGAAGGAGACCGGCCGGAGGTTCGTGTGGAAGGTCGAGGCGCGGCTCTACCGCTCCAACTTCAAGCATAAGACGCGCCTGCCCGTTGAGATGATCCGGGCCTTCGCCGAGCGTCGCTTTCGCGAGGGTGCGGACGTTCTCCTGCTCGGACATTTCCACAAGTCGTGGAGTGAGGCCGTCGGTTCGGGAAGAGTGGAGATCCTTCCCGCCTTCGTGGACGAGCGTAAGTGGATGGAGATCGGGGACGATGGCGCCACGAGCCTGGTAGGCCTTTAGAGGCTAGGTGTCAGGTTTGAAGGTGTCAGGTCAAATGCAGGTTTCAGGTGTCGGGTGTCAGGTTTCAGGTTGGAGCCAGACCTTCGTCCCTGACACCTGGCACCTGACACCTGACACCTGTATTCCCCTGACACCTTTTCCCTGACACCTTCTCCATGGATTACATCGTCATACCGCCCGCAACAGAAGTCCGAGGCACAGTCGCTGTGCCGCCCTCCAAGAGCGCTACCAACCGCGCGCTCGTCCTCGCCGCGCTGTCGCGGACGCCGGTTGAGATCGTGGGGCCGCTCGATTCGGAGGATACGAGCGCCCTCGCGGCGTGTCTGGCGTCCATGGGTGCGAGCGTCGCGGCCTCTTCCGCGGGGCTGCGCGTCGGCGGGCCTCTCTCCGGTCCGTCCGATCGGGAGGTCGTGCTCGACGCCAGGGAGTCGGGCACGGCCGCGCGGTTCCTGACGGCGATCGCCGCCGCGACTCGCGGGCGCTTTCTCCTGACGGGTTCGAGGCGGCTCCGCGAGCGGCCGCAGGCAGAGCTCGTCGCCGCGCTGCGCTCGGCGGGAGCGGACATCGAGTACGCGGGCGAGGAGGGATGCCTCCCCCTGAGGGTCTCGGGCGGGAGCCTGCGTTCCGGCTCGATCGCCGTGGACGCGTCCCGTTCGAGCCAGTTCCTGTCGGCGCTGCTTCTGGCGGCCCCGGCGCTCGAAGGCGGTCTCGAAGTCGTCTCCTCCTCCGAGATCGCCTCGGCTCCCTACGTCGGGACGACGCTCGATTGCCTGCGCGCCTTCGGGCACCATGTGTCCGTCGAGGGGCCGCCATCGGCTGCCGCGGGCGCCGGGGCTCGTCCGATCAAGGTCGTCGCCGGGCGGACCGCGACTGAGCGATACGACGTGCCGGGCGACTACTCCTCGGCGTTGCCTCTGCTGGCCTCCTGCGGCGCAGTCTCGGGAACCGTCACGGTGACGGGGCTGGCGTGGCCCAGCTCCGACGCCGATGCCGGAGCGCTTCCGGTCCTCCAGGAGATGGGGCTTGCCATCGAGGGACGGCCCGGGGCCGTGACCGCCCGGTCGCGCGGCGGACTTCGGGCCGTGACCGTTTCGGCCTCGCATTTTCCCGACGCCGTGCCCGCGCTCGCCGCTCTTGCGGCGCTGGCTCCCGGGGAGAGCCGGTTCGAGGGCATCGGCCACCTCCGCTTGAAGGAAAGCGACCGCATCGGCTCGCTCGCCGCGCTGCTCGATCGAGCGGGGGCGCGCGGGGAGGCGGGGGAGACGAACCTCGTCGTCCGGGGACCCGCTCGGCGACGCGACGGCGCCGGTGCGCGCAAGCTCCCGACCTTCGGAGATCACCGCATCGCGATGGCGGCCGCGCTTCTCTCGCTCGCCCTTCCCGGCCTCCTGGTGGAGAACCCCGGCTGCGTCGCCAAGTCCTACCCGGGGTTCTTCCGCGACCTGGAGAGCCTGACGGTTCGGCCCTGATCGGTTCGTCCGCGTCACTGGCCAGGATCTGGACAGCCAGCTCCGCTGGCCGCGCTCGCGACAAGAGAAGGATGACTGAGATCGAAAACGGATTGTTCGCGATCGAGACTTTCGGACGTGGAGTCGAAAGCGCCGTCCCTCCGCGTTCTCGGAGCTCTCGCGCCTGGATTTCGCCATGGCGGACCGTGAGGGTTCCTCCTGCGAGAGGTCCGAGCGTTTCGCGCTCTCGGAGGCGAGGGAACGCTGGCTCGAGTCGCTTGCCCTCGAGCACGCGACGCTGCCGCTCCCGCTCTCCTTCGCTCGCGAGGGCGAAGAGTTCGTCGTGCGCCGCGGCCGCCCGCCGGGACGGCTCATCCGGGACGGGCGCATCCGGAAAGAGCACGGCGCGGCCCTTTTCCTCCAGGCCGCCGCCGTGTCCTCCTTTCTCCAGGCCTCGGGGCTGTGGTTGGACGAAGAGGACCTGCTCGAGGCGGCGTGGGACCTGCGTGAGGGATCGCCCCGGCTCTGGCTCTCCCGCAGCCCGGCATCCCTGAGAACGGAAGGATCGGGCCCGGCCCGCTCCGCCGTTCTCGCGGCCTTCCTGGAACGGCTCTTCGGCGGCAGGCGCGGGATCGAGCGTCCCGAAGCGCGCAGCCTTCTCGACCGCCTGCTCGCGGCCGACGCGGCCCACCGGCGCTCGGAGTTCTGGCTCTCGAGCGCGTTCAAGGCCTTCCCCGAACTCGTCTCGGCGGAGGCGGCGGAGGCCCGGGCGCGCACGCTCGGCTTCGCAGGCGGGTACCTGCGGTCCGCGGCGACCCGGGCCCTGCTCGCGCAGGGCCGGGCGCTCCTGACGAACCGGGCTGCCCGCGTCTTTGCGGCCCGGGATTCCGCGTTGACGCCCGGAGGCGCCCTTGGCTTCGATGAATCTCCCGCCACTGCGGCGCAGGCGGCCAGGGCGCTGCGCGAGCGTCACGCGAGAGAATCGGAGGGGCGACGCGCTCTCTGGATCGCCGTCGAGCCCGACCGTTGGGACGAGCTCTCGCGCCGCGCCTTCGAAGCGGCCTCTCGGGCTCTCGGCGGCGAGGTCGAGATCGAGGTCGCGGGCGCCGCGATCGTCCCTCCCCTCCTGCCGGATGAATGGCGCCGCCAGATCTTCGTGCCGTGCGGGACGTTGAACGCTTCGCTGAAGTTCTACGAGAGGTTCGCCGGCCTCGCTCAAGCGAATCCGTCCGGCGCCCGGAGGCTGGCGGAGGAGATCGTCCGGTCGCCCGAATGGGCGGCGTACGCGTCGGACCCGACGGGCGATGCGGCCGTGCCCGCGCCCCCGTCCGCCTCGGACGCGGCTTTCTCAACGGCCGTCCGATCGGCGGTCGAGAGCGAGCTGCTGGAGACCATTTCGGTCATCGGGAAACCCATCGAGACGCTGCGACTCGCCCGGCTCTTCCCCGCGAGAGACCTTCGCCGGGTCCTGTCTCTTCTGGAGGAACGAGGAGATCTCGAGCGCGACGCGGCGGGCGGCTGGCGTCTGGCGCCGGGCGGAGGGGCCGGGTTCCACACGTCGGAATCGCGCCGGCGGGAGATCTGCCGCCGGCTCGCTCGGATCGAGGAGGATCCCGGCCGAGCGATCGAGTTGTGGCTCGCGGCCGGAGACGCGCAGGAGGCGCGCGCGCGGGCCAAGCAGTGGCTCGACGCTTGCTCGTCGGGAGGGGTCGAGCGATGGTTCGCGCTCGCGGCGCTGCTCGCCTCCGCGGCGCCCGGACCCCTCCCGCCCTGGCTCGAGTTGCTGGAAGCGGAGCGAGAGCTGGCCGGCGGGCGGCCGGAGGAAGCCGAGGGACGTCTTTCGCGAGTCGCGCGTTGCGCGGGGACGGCGGAGGCCGAGCGCAGGGCCGCCAGGCTGCGTCTCGCGGAGGTGGCCGCCCGGCGCGGCCGGATGAAGGAGGCCGAGCGGCTGGCCGCCGCCTGGAGGCGCGCCTTTCCCGGGGCGCCGTCGGGGGAAGTCGCGCGCGCCCTCGTGCTCGAGTCGATGAGCCGGGCCAGGCAAGGAGAGCAGGAAGCCGCGCTCGCGCTGCTCGACGAAGCAGACCGCGCCGGCGCGGGTCTCCCGATGGCCGCGCGTTTGGAGGCGGCCCTGGCGCGGGCGGCCGTCTATTCGCTGGCCGGGCGTTTCCGGGAGGAACGAGAGACCTACGAAAGGTGGCGGCCGCTGGTCCTCGAAGCTCGAGACGATCTCCTGACGGCGCGACTTCTTTCGCGCGAGGCCCTGGGTCTGGCCGACCGCCGCGAATTCGCGCGGGCCGTCGCCCGCCTGGAGGAGGCCCTCGCGGCGGCTCGGGACGACGCGCCCGAGCGAGCGCGCCTCTCCATCGACCTCGCATCGACGCTCTACCACGCGGGGCGCCCGGGGCGCAGCCGCGAGCTCTTGGACGAAGCGGCGGCGATCGCCGGATCGATCGGCCGCCAGGACCTCGCGCGCATCGCCCGGTCGAACCGCCTGGAGCTGATGATCAATCGGGGGGAGTGGGACGCGGCTTCCGAGGAGATCGAGTCACTCCTGGCTCTGGCACGCGCCGAGGCGGACGAAACGAGGCTGCTCGTGGCGCTGCACCACAGGAGCCGCCTGGCTCTGCGGCGCGGCCTTCTCGTCGAGGCGGGGCGGGACAACGCGGAGGCGCGCTCGCTGGCCGCCAGGCTCTCCGATCGCCTGGAGATCGGCGAACTGTGGCTCGAGGAAGGAGACCGCCTGGTCTACGAAGGCGACCTCGCCGACGCGCGCCGGGCCTATGCGGCCGCGGCGCAGGACCCTCCGGACCGCTGCGACAGCGAGACGAAGGCCCGGCGGAGGCTCGCTGAGCTCGACTGGTCGGAAGGAGACGGCCTGCCGGCCTCCGCGTGCGAGATGCTCGCCGGCCTCTTCGAGCGGGACGCGTACGAGGCCGCCGAGACGGCGGCGCGCTGGCAGATCCTCCTGCGCGGCCGGTCGCAAGAGCTGCCGCCGGACCTGTCGAGCCGAGCGCAACGCGTGCTGCGCTCCTCGGGAGGCTCGGCGCTGGCGGATCGCGTGTTCGGAGGCTTGGACAGCGCCGAAAATTCAGCCGCCTCCTCCGACGCTCCGGCGCTGCGGCGGCTGCGTGCGGCCGTCGCGTGCGCGCTCGCGGGAGAGCGCGTCGAGGCCCCACTGGGAGATCTCGGCCTGGACGGCCTTCGCGTGGCCGACCCCAGCGGCCGGGAGCTCGTCTGCTTCGGGAGGATTGGCGATGACGCCGCCCGGTGCGCGCTCGAGGCGGGCACGGCGACTTACGAGCTTTCGCTGTCTCCTCCGCCGGGGCCTCGAGCGTCCTCTGTCGCCCTGCTGCTCGAGACGCTTCTCTTCCGGCTCCCGCCGGCCGCGCCTCCATCGGATTTCGCCGAGGGGTGGCGGCGTCTGGGAGTCGTTGCCGCGGACGTCTCGATGGAAGAGCCTTACCGGCGCCTGCTCCACTTCGGCCCGCAGCCCGTCACGGTGCTCGTGATCGGCGAATCGGGCTGCGGCAAGGAGGCCGTCGCCCGGGCCGTGCACGCTCTGTCGCCGAGGGCCTCGGCTCCCTTCGTGGCCGTCAACGTGCCCGCGATCCCGCCGGCCCTCCTCGAAAGCGAGCTCTTCGGCCATGCCCGCGGGGCGTTCACCGGCGCGGACCGGGACCGCAAGGGCCTGCTCGAGGAGGCCGGGCGGGGAACGATCTTCTTCGACGAGGTCGGGGATCTGACGCTGCCGCTCCAGGCGAAGCTCCTGCGCGCCCTGCAGGAGCGGGAGATCCGCCGTGTCGGCGAGAACCGGCCGCGCAGGCTCGACGTGCGCGTTGTATCGGCCACCTCCCGCAACCTGGAACGGGAGGTCGAGGCGGGCCGGTTCCGGGAGGATCTCTACTACCGCCTCCACGTCGCCGTGATCGCCCTGCCGCCTCTTCGAGAGCGCGGCCGCGACGTCCAGTTGCTGGCGCGGCACTTCCTCTCGCATTACGCGCGCGAGTACGGGCGTTCGGACGTCTCCTTCGCTCCGGAGACGCTCGCGGCGCTCTGCTGCCACTCCTGGCCGGGAAACGTGCGGGAGCTTCAGAATGTTGTCGCGCAGGCGGCGGCCCTGGCGGAGTCCGGCGGTACGATCTCGCCCGCGCTGCTGCCCGAGGCCCTGCGGCGCCCGAAGCGCCCGGTCGAGAGCCGTGAGACCTACCGGACGCGCGTGGACGAGCACCGGCGCAGCCTGATCGCCGACGCCCTCGAGCGCGCCGGCGGTAATCGCAGCCGGGCGGCCCGGGACCTCGGATTGTCGCGGCAGGCGCTGCTCTATCTGATAAGAGAGCTGAACGTGGCCTCGCGGCCGCGGAGCGGCCGTCCAGCATAGACTTTCGGCCGCAGGCGTTCGCTCCGCGAGTACTCACGGCTCCCAGCTTTTCTCTTGAGCGACGGCTCCCAAGCTGATAGCTGATAGCGGATAACCGATGGCTGACAGCTCGTTGCCGAAAATTCGCCTCCGGTGGGCGGTGCTGCTCGTGGCCGTGTGCCTGGTCACCTACGCCAACGGCCTCGGCGGCGCCTTTACCTACGACGACAAGGCGATCGTGCGGGACAACCCGCGCATCCGCACGCCCGCGAACCTGCCGCAGATCTTCATGACCTCCTACTTCGGCAGCCCGCGCGGATCGGGAACCGTGTACCGGCCGTTTGTCCTCGTGACCTATGCCGTCCAGTGGTGGATCCACGGCAAGCAGGCCGTCGCCTTTCACCTCGTCAACCTGCTCCTGCATGCCGGCGCGACGCTCCTGCTCGCGGGGCTCTTTCTTCAGGCCGGAGTCCCTCCGGGAGCGGGCTTCGCCGCGTCGCTCCTCTTCGCGGTCCACCCGGTCCACGTCGAGGCCGTCACGAGCCTGGTCGGCCGCGCCGAGGTGCTGACGGCCGTCTTCACACTCCTCTATCTCCGCCTCGCGCTCCGCCTCTTTCGTCTTCCGTTTTCCATCTCTCCTCCTCCGCTGCCTGAGCTACGGAGGACGCGCCGCCTCCCGCTTCTCCTCCTGGCGCTTCTCTGCTACGCGCTTGCGGTCCTGTCGAAGGAGAGCGGCTCCTCGGCCCCGGGTCTGGCGTTTCTGCTGTTCGTGTTCGTTTCGGAAGGGCGGCTGCGGGACCGCATCCTCAGGGCCCTGCTCCGGGGATTCCCCGTTCTCGCCGGTTCCGCCGTCGTGCTCGCCGGCTATTTCCTCCTCCGCCACCGCATCCTCGGCGGATTCATCATCTCGCCCGGGAGCGGCTTCTTCGAGGTCGAGAACGCCCTTGCGCCGCTCGGGACCTGGCCGCGAGTCGCCAACGCCTGCCTGATCTTCTTTCGATACCTGGGGAGGAGCGTCTT
Source organism: Thermoanaerobaculia bacterium (assembly GCA_033853815.1). Taxonomy (GTDB): domain Bacteria; phylum Acidobacteriota; class Thermoanaerobaculia; order UBA5066; family Gp7-AA6; genus JAWOLE01. The sequence continues at coordinate 4,302 of JAWOLE010000154.1, read as the reverse complement.
CCCCCTGCATCTCTCGGCGGACGAGTCGGCCTGGTCGATCGAGCCGCTCGAGGGAACCTCGCCTCTGGCGATCGGCGCCGTTCTGCTGCTCGCGGCGACGGCCGTCCTGGCTCTGCTGCGGCTCTCCTCGCGCTCTCCGCTTGCGCTGGGCTTTCTCTTCTTCGGCCTGGCTCTCCTTCCCGCCTCCAATCTGCTCTTCCCGATCGGGACGATCTTCGCCGAGCGTCTGGTCTATCTGGCGAGCGCCGGGATCTGTCTGGCGGCCGGGTCGCTCCTGGCGGGTGGCGCGACGGCTCTGTCGGAACTCTCCCCGTCCCGCCGGCGAATCCTCGTGGGGGTTGCAGTTCTCCTGTCGGCGCGGGCCATCGTGCGAAACGCGGCGTGGTGGACCGACGAAGGGCTCTTCTTGAACCTCGTCCGGACCTCGCCGGAGAGCGCGAAGGCGCACTACGACCTCGCCTACGTCCTGGCCGACGAGCGGCAGTATGTCCGGGCTCGCGCGCAATATCAGGAGGCGATCGACCTCTACGAAGACTACTGGGACGCCTGGGCCGGCAAGGGGAGGATGGAGAAAGAGCTGGGTCTCCTCGCGGAGGCCGAAGCCTCGTACAAGAAATCGATCGAGTCCAACGAGGGGTACGAGAACGGCTACTTCGGCCTCGGCGTCGTCCGGGAGGCGCGAGGCGACTGGGCGGGAGCCGAGGAGGCGTATCGAAAGGGTCTCGTTCAGAAGAAGGACTCGCTCCCCCTGGCCTACCGGCTGGCGGTCGTGCGATCCCGGCTCGCCTGGCCGGCGGCTCTGCCGGACTGGCGGAGAGCGCTCGCTCTCGGGCCGGCATCCACTTCGGTGCACGCGGACTTTGCCCGGTGGCTTCTGCGCGAGGGAAGGACCGATGAGGCGGTGAAGGAGGCGCGGCAGGCCCTGCGCCTCGACCCGCGCTATCTGCCGGCTCTGCGGCTTCTCGCCGAGCGGGACTCAGCGCCGGGTCGGGCGTTCGCCGAAGCCCTGGCCAGGGAGAAGGTTTTCCGCGTCTCCCGCTCTCCCGAGGACTGGGCGCTCCTGCTCGCCGCCGCCGGCAAGAGCGAGGCGTACTCCCTGCGCTTTGCCCGGCTCGAGCGCTCGCTCGCTTCGCTCGTGCGGCCCCGCGTCGGCGTGGGACCTCCAGCGTCCGGCGCCCCGCAAGCGAGGCCGGGAGCTTAACTCTCGGCCGCGGGCGTTCGCTTCGCGAACGGCGGCCGAGAGTTTCAAAACGGGGACTCTCTGCCCTGTCTTAATCGGGGCATCGCCGTCGTCGGCCGGGAGGCAGTTCAATCGTGCTTCTGGATTCGGAACTTCTCCGTCGTCCGCCGGTGGGCGGCCCGGATCGCGACGCGCGGATGGCGGCGGTGGTAGAGCCGCAGAATCGACAGGCAGAGGACATAGGCCGAGAGACCCGCCGCGACCGAGAGGATCATGGTCCCGACGAGGAAGGAGAGCAGTCGCGGCGCGAAGGCCGGCCCCTGGAAGGCCTTCCAGAAATCGCTGTGGAGCAGGCGGTCCCAGGGGAGCCGGGGAGCGCTCTTCGGACTGTAGTGCAGGATCCGGCGTCCGAGCCGGTATCCGAGAGCGTAGACCTCGGGGAGCGTCCACGGATTTCCCACGAACTGGCCGAGCGCGGCGTCGATCTTGTTCAACCGGAAAAGAATCGCGAGCCCGAGCGCGATCCAGATGTGGAAGCCGAGAAAAGGAGAGAACCCGACGGCGACTCCGACCGCGATGGCCGCCGCCACGCGCTCGGGAGATTCCTCGCGTCCGAGCAGATCGAGGATCAGCACTTTGCGCCGGCGCTTCCAGGTCAGCGGGTGGAGCTTGCGACGCCGGAAGGCTCGGGACAGGGGAATCTTCATGGCCGCTTTTCTTCGAAGTGGTCATGCCCCAGGGACGCGATGTCGCGATCGGTGTCGATCTCCCGGAGCACCGCTCCCTCCCCCTCTTCGAGGCGGCCCACCCGCGTCACCGGAACCTGCGGGGTCCCCAGCGCGAGGACGCTCGAGAGCGCGCCCTCCGGCGCCGCGAAGAGAAGCTCGTAGTCGTCTCCGCCTCCGAGGACCCAATCCAGAGGATCCCGGCCCTCCTCTCCCGCGAACGCGGCAAGGGCGGCGGAGACGGGCAGCCTGTCTTTCTCGATGACCGCGCGCAGGCGAGAGGCCCGCGCGAGGCGGCTGGCGTCCACGCCGAGTCCGTCGGAGAGGTCGATCGCCGCGTGGGCGAGGCCGCGGCGCGAGAGCTCGAGCCCGAGGGTGACGCGCGGCTCGGGATCCCGGTAGGCCGCGAGAAGCTCCTCGTGCCCCGGCGAGAGACGCGGGGCCTGCACCCCCGCGGTCCGGCGGCGGGCCAGCCCGAGCCCGCCGGCCGCCCGGCCGGGATACCCCGAGACGAACAGGAGATCGCCGCTCTCTGCTCCGGAGCGCAGGATCGGCCGACCCGGCGCGCGGCCCCAGAGCGCGATCGAGAGAACCGTGACGGGAGCGGCCGAGAGGTCGCCCCCGACGAGGCTCGCGGAAAACGCACGCGCCCGCGAAAGAGCTCCCCGCGCGACGGCGAGCGGGAAGTCCTCTCCGAGCCGGACCGGAAAGGCGATCGAGAGCAGGAAGAACTCGGGGGCCGCTCCCATGGCCGCCAGGTCGGAGAAATTGACTGCGAGCGCGCGGCGCCCCAGGGTCTCGGGGTCCGTCCCCGGAAGAAAGTCCACGCCTTCGACGAGCAGGTCGGTCGTGGCCACGAGCTCTCCGCCCTCCACGCGAACGACCGCAGCGTCGTCTCCCGGCCCGACGGCGACTCCACCGGAGGCCGGGAGGATCTCCTTCAACCGCTCGACGAAGCGGTCTTCCGCCTTCATTGCGGCGCATTTTTTCACGGCCGTGAGGAGGCTGGTTTCAGGTTTCGAGTTTCAAGTTTCAGGAGGGAGCCCTCTCAGGGGTCCTGAAACCTGAAACCCGAAACTCGAAACTGGCTCTTCAGGGATGCGGCGTCGGCGACCGCTTTCGCGGGACGCCGGGCTGGACCGTGATCGGTCGGCCGATGGGAGCGCGAGCCTCCGGCAGGGTATCCGGCCCTTTGTCTCCCTCGAGCGGCTCGGGCCGCGGCATCTCGCGGGCTGAGCTCAAGGCGACCGCGAGCGCCTGGTCGACGGTGTCCACGTAGTGGAAGTTCATGCCGTGGAGGATTCGCGAGCCGATCTGCGCGACGTCCCGGCGGTTCAACCTCGGCAGGACGACCGACGCGATCTTCGCCTGACGCGCCGCGAGCACTTTCTCCTTCACTCCGCCGATCGGGAGGACTTCGCCGCGCAGCGTGATCTCGCCCGTCATGGCCACGTCGCGGCGCACAGGGCGCAGGGTGAACGCGGAGATCATCGCGGCCGCCATCGTGATGCCGGCCGACGGCCCGTCCTTGGGAATCGACCCCTCCGGAACGTGGACGTGGACGTCGTGCGTCTCGAAGAAGTCCTCCGGGATCGAAAGCTCCATCGCGTGCGCGCGCGCGTAGGACATGGCCGCCTGCGCCGACTCCTTCATGACCTCTCCCAGCTGACCGGTCAGGCGCAGGCCGCCCTTGCCGCGGACGGCCAGGGCCTCGACGAAGAGAAGGTCGCCTCCGGTCGAGGTCCAGGCCAGACCCGTCGCCACACCCACCTGGTCCTTCTTCAGGAGCTCGTCGGCGAAGTGCTTGACCGGGCCGAGCATCCTCTCGACCGACGCGGCCGCGATCCGGTACCGCCTCGCCTTCCCCTTGGCCACGGAGACGGCGACCTTCCGGCAGATCGAGCCGATCTCGCGCTCGAGGTTGCGCAATCCGGCCTCGCGCGTGTAGGCCTCGATGATCCGCTCGATCCCGGAGTCGGTGAACTCGATGTTGGCCTCCGAGATGCCGTTCTCCTCGAGCTGCTTGGGGATGAGATGCCGGCGCGCGATGATCTTCTTTTCCTCGAGGGTGTAGCCGGAGAGGCGGATCACCTCCATCCGGTCGAGAAACGCCGGTTGGATCGGGTCGAGGATGTTGGCCGTCGCGATGAAGAGGACGCGGGACAGGTCGTAGGGCACGGTCAGGTAATGGTCGCGGAAGGAGAAGTTCTGCTCGGGGTCGAGCACCTCGAGCAGCGCCGAGGAGGGGTCCCCGCGATAGTCGGCTCCCAGCTTGTCGATCTCGTCGAGCATGAAGACCGGGTTGGAGGTGCCGGCCTGGTGGATCCCCTGGACGATCCGGCCGGGCATCGCGCCGACGTAGGTTCGCCGGTGGCCGCGGATCTCCGCCTCATCGCG
>JAWOLE010000153.1:0-8582 GCA_033853815.1 Thermoanaerobaculia bacterium | reverse complement strand
GTCATCATGAACGGCGGGGTGATCTGCCAGGTCGGATCGCCGCTCGACATCTATGACCGTCCGGCCACCCGGTTCGTCGCCGGCTTCATCGGCAGCCCTCCGATGAACTTCTTCGACGGGGAGATCGGGGGCAGCGAGGAGGGCCCCGCCGTGCTGCTCGGTGGAGGCGTGCGGCTTCCCCTCGCGCGGCCGGACCTCGCCTCCTCCTCCGGCCGCCGCGTCGTCTTCGGGATCCGCCCCGAGCACATCTCGCTCGCGCCGAGCGGACGGCCGGTTTCCGACGTGGCCTGGGCGGCGCTCGGCATGCCGGCGAAGGTGCCGGCGACGATCGAGGTCATCGAGCCGCTCGGCCATTCCGCGATCCTGACCGCCAGGAGCCCCGCGGGCTCCTTCCAGGTCGAGGCCGAGATCCACGCCGGGATCCGCGCGGGCGAGGCCTGCGACCTCTGGTTCGACATGAACCGCGGCTACCTCTTCGACCGCGAGACGGAGGCGGCCCTCTGATGGCGGCCCGGGCGCCGATCTTCTCGGTCCGGGAGACGGCGGAGTCCCGCGCGAAGCTGCTCGAGCGCGAGGCCCCGCTCGGCTACCTGCTGGTCCTGCCCGCCGTCCTCTATCTCGCCCTCTTCATCGCGTACCCGTTCCTGATGTCGATCTACATGAGCTTCACCGACGCGCAGGCCGGCAACCAGAAATGGACGTTCATCGGCACCCAGAACTACTCGAAGGTGGACAGCTACGAGATCCTGGCCAACGACTTCGTCGTCACGACCGCGTCGAGCGAGGCCGAGGCGCGCGCCTTCGTCGCCGCCCGCTCCCAGGGGCGGATCGTGACCGAGCCCTCCGGCAAGGACTACCGGGCCGTTGCCGAGGTCGCCGGCCGGAGGATCCCCCTCGTGCAGATGGAGAAGGAGGACGACGCGTCCTTCCTCGGATCGACGATCCTCGAGGACCTGGAGTGGCGCGTCGAGAGAGCCTCGGGAGGGACGTTCCGCGTCGTCGCGCACGCGGCGCCGGACGCGCCGGTGACCTTCGGGCCCTACCCCGACCGCGCCTCCCTGAGGCGGAGCCGGAAGTCCACGATCCTCGTGCCCGCCACGACGAAGGTCAAGACCAACGGCAAGGGGGTCCTGCAGGACCCGAACTTCCTGCTCGCCGTCAAGAACACCTTCAAGTACACGTTCGGCACCGAGATCATCAAGCTCTGCATCGGGATCCCGTGCGCCTTGATCCTGAACCGCCGCTTCGGCGGGCGGCGATTGCTGCGCGGGCTTCTCGTGATTCCCTGGGTCATCCCGATCGCCCTGTCCGCCCAGGCCTGGCTCTGGATCCTCGATTCGACCTACAGCGTCATCAACTGGTGCCTGGTCCACTGGGGGATCCTCTCCCCCGGCAACATCATCAACTTCCGCGGCGACAAGAACTGGGCCATGCTCTCGGTCATCGCCGTCAACGTCTGGAGGGGCTTCCCGTTCACGACGATCGTGATCCTGGCCGGCCTGACCGCCATTCCCGACGAGATCCTCGAGCGCGCCCGCCTGGACGGGGCCAACGCCTTCCAGCGCTTCGTCCACGTCATCGCGCCGATGGTGCGGCCGATCCTGATGGTCTCGCTCCTCTTCTCGGTGATCTTCTCCTTCACCGACTTCAACACGATCTGGATCATCACGAAGGGGGGGCCGTACGACCAGACCCAGGTGCTCTCCACCTACGCCTACCAGCTCGGGGTCAACGCCGGCTACCTCGGCAAGGGGGCTTCGATCTCCCTCTTCATGTTCCCGATCATGGCGACGATGGTCTTCCTCATGCTCCAGTTCCTGAGGCGCGAGGTATGACGCCCGCGTTCGCCGCCCGCTGGCGCAGGGTCAAGCGCCTGCTCGCCTCCTACGGAGGCCTCGCGCCCTTCCTGGCCTTCGCGCTCTTCCCGTTCTACTGGGGACTCATCACCTCCCTGAAGGCGGACGCGAATCTCTACGACCTGAAGGCCAACCCCTTCTGGTTCTCGCGCACCGACCGCACGACCGGGAAGCCCTACCACAAGGACATCATCGTGCCGGCGTCCCTGACCGATGGGCCCATTCACTGGCGCATCGCGGTGGGGGCCCACACGACGAGGAGCGACAGCGAGGAGAACCCGAAGCCGATCGCGATGATCGGGGACCAGCCAGTCGTGTCTCCCGTGGACGGGAGGCTCTCGGAGATCACGGTGCCGGAGGGCGCCGTCGCGCACCCCAATGACGTCATCGGCGTCATCCGCGTCGCGAGCCCGACGCTCACGCACTACAAGTACCTCAAGAGCACTCCGTTCTACCGCTGGATGAAGGTGAGCCTGCTGACGGGATCGGCGGTCGTGCTGATCACGCTCGCGCTCGCGGTGCCGGCCGCCTACGGCCTGGCGCGCCTGCGCTTCCCGGGGAACCGGCCGATCGGGATCGCGATCTTCCTGACGTACCTGATCCCGCCGACGATCCTCTTCATCCCCTTCTCGCAATTCGTCGGGGCCCTGCACATCGACAACACGATCTGGTCGCTCATCCTGACCTACCCGACCTTCACGGTCCCCTTCTGCACGTGGCTCCTCATGGGATTCTTCCGCAGCGTGCCGAAGGAGATCGAGGAGCGCGCGCTGCTGGACGGCGCGAGCCGGCTCCAGATGTTGCGCCTGGTCGTCATCCCCGTCGTGCTGCCGGGCATCCTGACCGCGGCGATCTTCGCCTTCACCCTCTCGTTCCAGGAGTACATCTACGGACTGACCTTCATCAGCTCGACGATCAACCGCACGATCCCCGTCGGGATCAGCGTCGAGATGGTCCGCGGCGACGTCTACTTCTGGGGACCCCTGATGGCCTCCTCGATCGTCGGCTCCATCCCCGTCGTGATCGTCTACGCCCTCTCCCTCGACTATTTCATCTCGGGAATGACGACGGGAGCCGTCAAATGAATTGATTCATTGATCCATTGATTCATTGACCCATTGACTCATTGATCCATTGACCCATTCACGAGCCGCAATGAACCAATGATCCAATGATTCAATCTGAGGAGGAACGCCATGCCTTTGGTCCGAGTCTCCCTCAGAGAAGGGAAGTCGCCGTCTTATCTCGAATCCATCGGCCAGTCGATCCACCGGGCCATGGTCGAGACGATCGGCGTCCCCGCCGAGGACCGGTTCCAGATCTTCAGCGAACACTCGGTCGAGGGCCTCGTCTACGACCCGAACTATCTCGGCATCAAACGCGACGACGACATCGTGGTCATCCAGATCACGTTGAACGCGGGGCGCACCCTCGACCAGAAGCGGGCGCTCTACCGGGCGGTCGCCGAGAATCTGTCGAAGGACCCCGGACTGCGGAAGGAAGACGTCCTCATCGGCCTCGTCGAGGTCGGAAAGGAGAACTGGTCGTTCGGAAACGGCGAGATGTCCTACGTGAAGTGACCTCGGGCGTGAAGTGACCCCGGGAGGAAGGGAGGAAGGACAAGATCGCGGACCTGGCCCCGTCTCTTTTGTGCGAAAGGCCGGGTTTTTCTGATGATCCGACCGGTCCGCGATCCTGTTCTTCTTCCCTCCTAGCCCAGAGAGGCGAACGCCTGGTAGAACTCGGCGGGCGAGGTCGCCGACAGAAGCCTCTCGACGAAACCCTCCCGGTGCAGGAGATGGCTCAGCCGCGCTTCCCAGACAAGCTGGAGGGAGACATCTCGCGCCAGAAGCAGGAAGACGATCCGCGGCCGATACCCGTTGACGTCGTGGAAATCGACCGGTTCGGCCGCCCGGACAATCACGATCTGATCCCGGCCGAGCGGGCATTTCTCGGGGTCGCGTGGATGCGGAAACGCCACGTCCGGATGGAGCGCCGTGCTGCAGAGGGCCTCTCGCTCCATCAGCGAGGCGTAGATCTGGTCCTTGCCCTCCCGCTCGGGCGCGGTCAAGTCCAGGGACGCTCGATCGATCGCGCCGCGAATCAGGGCCCCCGCCTCCCGTTCGGCCGCGCCGAGGAAGACGTTCTTCTCGTCCATGGAAGAGAAGAGCCGCGTCTGCGACCCGAGCCCTTCGACCGGCTCGATCGGGGCCTCGCTCGGGGTCCGCTGCTTCAGGAGCCAGCGGTCCACGTCGCGCGCCCGAAACCGCCATCGCCCGCCGACCCTGAGGGCCGGCAGCTCGCCGACGAGCCTGTACACGCTCCTCGCGGAGAGCGACAGATAGCTCGAGACCTCGGCGACCGTCATCATCGGCTCGCGGTCGGAATCGTCCTTGGCCTTCCTCATCGGCCGACGGACCTCTCCCTTCCGCTCCTTCGGCAGAGACGGGCTCATGCTTGCCTTGCTCCCTCTAGATGTAATTTGACGTAATCTCCGGTAAATCTACGAACTTTCTTGTCAACGGGGCTAGTATCGTGTAAGAATACGTAAATGTCAAGCCACAAAAGGACACGAGTGGAACTGAGTGACTAACCCCATGGAAGACCGCTTGCTCACCGTCAAGCAACTCGCCGAATACCTGAGCGTCAACGACCGGACCGTCTTGAAACTCGTTTCCGAGGGCACCCTGCCCGGTGTCAAGGTCGGGAACCAGTGGCGCTTTCGCAAGGCGATGGTCGACGCCTGGCTGGACGATCAGATGCTCGGGGTCGTGCCGCGGTACCTCGACGCCCCGGGTTCGGGCAGCTCGCCGCGGCGAATGCTGGAGCTGACGAGCTGCTTCCAGCCGGAGCACGTCATCCCGGAGCTCGAGGCCCGCACGAGAAACGGCGTCATCGAAGAGCTCGCAGCCCTGGCGGACAGGCTCGGGCTCGTGCGCGACAGGGCCTGGTTCATCGGCGCGCTCATCCAGCGCGAGAACGTCATGCCGACGGCGACCGGCAACGGCGTCGCGTTCCTCCATTCGCTGCGCCGCAACCCCGAGCAGGTGGTGCGTCCCTTCATGGTCCTCGGCCGGTCGCGCGAGGGCGTGGACTTCGACGCCTTCGACGGGCGCCCGACCCATCTCTTCTTCGTGCTCGGCCTCAAGTACGAGGAGCTCTATCTTCCCTGGCTGCACAAGCTGTCGCAGATGTTCGCGAGCGAGGACGCCGTCCGGTCGATCCTCGACGCTCCCGACGCCGCGGCGATCTTCCGGGCCGTCGCCGAGGCCGAACGGCGTCTGGAGCCCGAGGCCGGAAACCGGGCGGCCGTGCAATGACGATGGACGGGACCGTCCGCGCTCTGACCGATCTCTCGGAGATCGACCGCCAGCTCGGCGAGAACGCCGCTCGCAACAGCGCCGCCCTGGCCACGCTCGAACGGCGCCGCGAGGCGCTGCGCAAGTCGATCCCCTCCTCCCCTCTGGAGTCCTACGACGCTCTGGGCCGGGCCGGCCGGCGACCCGCCGTCGTCGAGTTGCGCAACGCGCACTGCCCCGGCTGTTACCTGCGCCTCCCGCCCCAGGTCCACAGCCGGATCCGCCGCCGCGAGGCTCTCTGCGCCTGCCCTCACTGCCGCCGGCTCCTCTACTGGCCGGCGCCCGGGAACTGCGACGGAGAGCCGGCGCCATCCCCGCCGAGCGTTCCTGCCCCGGCGAAGAGCTCGAAGACGGCCCCCCGGAGGACCGGGCGCGCCACCCTCCCGGGCAAGGGCCACAGGCGCGGGAAGGCCGGGGCCAGACCCGGGCATACGGCCGGACGCGCTCCGGGCGCGCGCAAGCGCTCCACCGTCCCGAAGAAGCGGCGCCGCCTATATCAATCTTGATATAGCTTCCGGTCCGGGAGACCCCCAACCGAAAAGAGAACGCTCGGACGTCCTTCCCGACGAGGTCCGGGAGCTGGTATAAGCCGGTCTCGGGTGAGGGTTGGGCGAGCGCGCGACATGAGCCGGGAGAGACAGCCGCTCCCGGCCGCTGCGGCCGACCCGACGAACCTCCGCAAGAAGCCAATCGCGTTCACCGCAGACGCCCGCGCGCTCGAGCGGGAGCTTTCCCGGCGGATCCGCGGGGAGGTCCGCTTCGACGCCGGCAGCCGCGCCCTCTACGCGACCGACGCCTCCAACTACCGCCAGGTGCCGATCGGCGTCGTGCTGCCCCTGGACGCGGAAGACGCCGCCGAAGCGATCGCCGCCTGCCGCCGCTATAGCGCTCCGATCCTCTCGCGCGGCGCCGGGACCTCGCTCGCCGGTCAATGCTGCAACGTCGCGGTCGTGCTCGATTTCTCGAAGTTCGCCAACCGCGTCTTCTCGATCGACCCCGATCGGCGCATCGCCGTCGTCCAGCCCGGCACGATTCTGGACGACCTGCAGGCCGCGGCCCGCCCGCATGGCCTCGTCTTCGGGCCGGACCCGGCGACGCACAGCCATTGCACGCTCGGCGGCATGATCGGCAACGACTCCTGCGGGGTCCACTCCGTCCTCGCGGCGTTTTCGGGCGAAGGGGCGCGGACCGCGGACCAGATCGAAGAGCTCGAAGTCGCGACGTACGACGGCCTGCGCCTGCGCGTCGCAAGGACCTCCGAGGAGGAGCTGGCGCGGATCGTCGCGGAGGGGGGCCGGCGCGGGCAGATCTACCGCGACCTGAAATCGCTCGCCGAGCGCTATGCCGGCAGGATCCGCGAGAGGTTCCCCGACATCCCCCGGCGCGTCTCCGGCTACAACCTGCCCTATCTCCTTCCCGAAAAGGGCTTCCACGTGGCGAGGGCGCTGGCGGGCTCCGAGGGAACCTGCGTGACGGTGCTCGAGGCCACGGTCGCTCTCCTCCCGCGTCCCGCGGCTCGCAGCCTCGTGGTGGCCGGCTTCGCGAGCGTCTATGAAGCGGCGGACTCCGTTCCCGAGCTCCTGACGCACCGGCCGATCGGCCTCGAAGGGATCGACGACCGGCTCGTCAACGACGCGAAGGCCGTCGGGCTCTACCCGCGGGACTCGACGCTCCTGCCCGAGGGAAACGGCTGGCTCCTTGTCGAGTTCGGCGGGAATACCCGGGAGGAATCCGACGGGAAGGGCCGCAGGCTCATCGAAGACCTGAAAGGGCGAGGCTCGACGGGCGCCCGGCTCTACGAAGACCCGAAGGAGGCGGAGCAGGTCTGGAGGCTCCGCGAGTCCGCCCTGGGAGCGTCGGCGCACGTCCCCGGCAAGCCGCTCGCCTGGGAGGGTTGGGAGGACTCGGCCGTCCCGCCCGAGAAGCTGGGTGGATACCTGCGCGACCTGCGCCGGCTCATGGAGAAGCGCGGCTACGGCGGCCTCTTCTACGGGCACTTCGGGCAGGGATGCCTCCACACGCGGATCGACTTCGACCTCGCGTCCCGGCCGGGGATCGACGCCTTTCGGGCCTTCCTCTACGACGCGGCCGACCTCGTCGTCTCCTACGGCGGCTCGCTCTCGGGCGAGCACGGCGACGGCCAGGCGCGGGCGGAGCTGCTTCCGAAGATGTTCGGCCCGGAGCTCGTCGAAGCCTTCCGCGAGTTCAAGCGCATCTGGGACCCGGAGGAGAAGATGAATCCGGGCAAGGTCGTGGACGCCTACTCGGCGACCGAGAACCTGCGCCTCGACGCCGTGCGCGAGCCTAACTCCGTCCCGACGCATTTCCGCTACCGGGAGGACGGCGGGGACTTCGGGCGCGCGCTGCTGCGCTGCGTCGGCGTCGGGAAGTGCCGGCGCCTCTCGGGCGGGACGATGTGCCCGAGCTTCCGCGTCACGCGCGAGGAGAAGCACACGACGCGCGGCCGCGCGCGCCTGCTCTTCGAGATGCTCGCGGGCGAGACGATCCCGGACGGCTTCCGCAGTCGCGAGGTCCGCGACGCGCTCGATCTCTGCCTCTCCTGCAAGGGATGCAAGAAGGACTGCCCGGTCCACGTGGACATGGCGGCGTACAAGGCGGAGTTCCTTTCCCGCTACTACCGGGGGCGGCTACGGCCGCGGTCGGCCTACGCCTTCGGTCTCGTTCCCTGGTGGGCGGCGATCGCCTCGCTTTCTCCCGGCCTAGCCAATCTCTTCACGCAGACTCCCCTGCTCTCGAAGGCGGCGCGCGCCCTGGCCGGAATGGACTCCCGCCGCAAGATCCCGCCGCTCGCCGCCGAGACCTTCCGCTCCTGGTTTACGAGGACGAGGCTACGGTCCGATTTCCGATTCCCGATTTCCGATTCCCGTCCCCGCGTCCTCCTCTGGCCCGACACCTTCAACAACTACTTCCGGCCGGGCACGGCGCGGGCGGCCGTCGAAGTGTTGGAGGCGGCCGGTTTCGCGGTGGACGTCCCGCGGCGCCGCCTCTGCTGCGGCCGTCCCCTCTACGACTACGGCATGCTCGATCTGGCCCGCGCATTCCTCCAGAGGGTCGTCGGCGAGCTCTCGAGCGAGCTTCAAGCCGGCACCCCCATCGTCGTCCTCGAACCCTCCTGCGCGGCCGTCTTCCGCGACGAGCTGCCCGAAATGCTCCCTGATGACGAGGATGCCGGGAGACTCGCGAGGCAGACAGTCCTCCTCTCGGAAATCCTGACGAAGGCGGACGGCTGGAGGCCGGGACGGCTTTCCGGAAAGGCCATCCTTCAGACCCACTGCCACCAGAAATCGGTCCTGGGAACGGCGGATCAGGGAGAGATTCTCGCCCGGCTGGGACTTCAGATCTCGGA
>JAWOLE010000152.1:0-5836 GCA_033853815.1 Thermoanaerobaculia bacterium | reverse complement strand
ACCACCATGCATCACCGCATCGCCACGGCGCCTCTCACCATCGTGTTCTATGCCTTCCCGGGAAAAGAGACCGACGGGATGCGGGCGGGCACAAGGCCCGCCCCTACGGCACGAAGGGCACGAGGCGGGCGGGGGCGCACCGAGCGTCGTCAGCTGCGAATGCGGCTGAGGGGCGCGACATGCGGCGGGTCGGCCCGCCGCAAACCCCCGCCCCTACGGCGCGGAAGGCACGACCGGGGAAGGGCGCCGGGGCGGCGAAATGCCAGCCCCTCAGAAGGTTACGAGGCCTTCGTGCCGGAATTCTTCGGGGGCGGCGGTGGCGGCGAAGGTTCGTCGCCTTTCATGGATTCCCTGAAATTCCGCAGGCCTTGCCCGAGCCCCTTGCCCAGCTGAGGAAGCTTGTTCGCCCCGAAGATGATGATGACGATCAGCAGGATGACGAGCAGTTCGGGAAGGCCGAGTGAACCAAACATGATTGCTCTCCTACCCCGAAGCTTAACACTTACCGGCGTCGCCGGCTTTCAGGCACCGGTCTTGGCCTTCGTAGCAGAAACTCTCGGCGCCGGTCGCGCAGCGACCGCCTGCGCCGACAGTCCGGCGAGACGCGTTTCGAAGACCCGCAGAAACTCACGATCCGGGCCAGTGTCCTGGAGGAGCCGGCCGACGAGCGCGATCTCTCCCGGCAGGTAGCGCCGGTAGACCTCGCCCTTCCCTTGCGCGACGGCTCGGGCGAACGTCCCGCAGACTTTCCAGGCGCGCTGGAGAAGCACGCGATCGAACCTCGACTGAAACGCCCGGATCTCGATGTCCCGGGTCCGCGCGAAACCCTCGAGGACTTGCCCGGCGAGCTCCTCGGTCATCCAGTCGAGCGTCGTGCGTTCCCAGAGAAGGGAAGCGAGGTCGTAGGAATCGGGGCCGGCCCTCAGGTCCTGAAAGTCGATCCAGCCCACGCAATCCTCGACCGGGAAAAGGTTGTTGCCGTGGTAGTCCCTGTGGCAGAGCGCCCGCGGATGCGCCGTGATCTCGGCGCTGAGCGCGTCGGCCCAGGCGTCGTGAGCGGCGCGCTCCTCGGGAGAAAGCGGCGAGCCGAGGTACATGTCGAACACGGCCTCGCGCGCGAGGTCGAGTTCCCGCCGGAAGAACGCCGCGTCGAAAGGCTTGTTGATTCCGGGATCGGGCATGCCCGCGAGCACCGCCGCGGCGGAAGCCGCGCGCGAGAGCCAGCGAAGCCGTTTTGCCGGGTCCTCGCGGAGGCACGCGGCGAGATCCGTGCGGCCGAGGTCTTCCACGATGTGGTTGCCTTGCTGGTCGTCGGCGATGAGCCGGGGGACGCGAAGGAGCTCGCGCAGCGCGGCGTGGGCCGCGATCCAGCGGCGGCGCGAGTCCGACTCCTCCGGCGGGTACATCACGCCGAGCACGGTCTGACCGCCGGCGAGCGTCAATCGAAGGTACCGGCGCCGCCCGACGTCTCCGGGCAACACCTCGACCGCCACGGGGTCATGGCTCGTGCGACGGGCGAGCCGTGCGAGACCGGAGAACTCGGGAGGGATCACTAGCCGAGAGGATCGGGTGATCTGCGATCGGGTGATCGGGCGATCGACGCGAGTCTTCGATCACCCGATGGCTCGATCACCCGATCACCCGATCATCAACTCGAAAACCAAGGACTCACGTTCCATCAGGACATGGACTTGGCTTGCGTGAGGAGGATCTTCTTGATCCGGATCGGCTGGTTGGGCCTGTCGTTGGGGCCCCGCGGGACTGACGCGATCTTGTCCGCCACGTCCATTCCGGAGACGACCTCGCCGAAGGCCGAGTACTGGTTGTCGAGGAAGGTCGAGTCCTTGACGACGATGAAGAACTGCGACGACGCGGAATTGGGGTCCGCGGCTCGCGCCATGGAGACGATGCCTCTCTTGTGCGAGACGTCGTTGAACTCGGCCTTCAGGCGCACTTCCTTGCCGTCCACCATGTTGCCGCCCGTCCCGTAAGGGTGCATCGGGTCCTCGGGCTTCTTCGTCAGGGGATCTCCTCCCTGGATCATGAAGCCGGGGATCACGCGGTGGAACATCGTGCCGTCGTAGAAGCCGCTGGCGGCCAGGTCCACGAAGTTCTGCACGTGGTGAGGGGCCTTGTCGTAGAAGAACTTGATCGTGATATCCCCCTTGTCCGTCTGCAGAGTCGCCAGGGTGTTGGCGTAGTCGCGGGGAGTTGCCACCTTCTTCTCCTTCCTGGCTGTTTTCTTTTTGGCCGCGGGAGCGGCCGTTGCGAGCATGGGAACTGCGCACAGCAGCATCAGAACCAGGGCAACCTTCTTCACGGGGACTCCTTTCCCGAAAAAGACGCAGAACGATAACACGCCGTTGTGTCCGTAATTCCCTTTTGGGCTACAGGGAGCGACTGGGGGACTGGGAGACTGGGAGGGAACTGGGAGACAAATTCCCTCGAGCGTTCACCCAGTCACCCAGTCCCCCACGTCTCCCAGTCGGAGACTTAGACAACGGAATTTCTCTGGAGTCAAGCGATAGGATCATCGTGATGTACGAAACTCTAGCGACTGCCGCGATGGGTCCCGAAGATCCCGAGCACGTCGTCGAGACGGTCGGCCGTCTGCGGCGGCGTCACCCGGATCTTTCCCGCGAAGAGCTCGCGCGCAAGCTCGTGGGCCGCACGGCCTTGACCTGCGCCGCCGTCGGGGCCGTGGCGGGGCCCGTCGCCTTCCAGGCGCTGGTGATCGACCGGCTGCTGCTCTCGATCGCCCGCGTGTCGGGGCGCCCGGCGTCCTCGCTTGAGCGCGCGGCCGCGGCCGCCGCGAGCCTTCTCGCCGCGGGCGCCGCGGAAGGAATCCGGCGTCAGGCGCGCCGGGCCGCGCACCGCCTGCCCGAGAGGCCCTCGCCGCTCGTACCCGCGCTCGCCGGGGCCGCGGCCGGCGCGGTCTTGAGCTATGCCGCCGCGAGACTCCTGGGAGAGGCAGCCCGCCGGATCGTCTTCGGGGGGAGGCGCTGGCGCCCGTGACACGGAACGGCGCCGACGTCGCCATCATCGGCGGAGGCATCATTGGTTGCGCCCTCGCCCGGGAACTCGCCGGGCGAGGCGCAAGGGTGACGATCCTCGAAAGGAAGGAACCCGGCGCGGAGGCCTCCGGAGCCGCGGCGGGCATGCTCGCTCCGCAGGCTGAGGGGCTTCCCCCGGGCCCGCTCTTCGACCTGGCCCTGGAGAGCCGTTCCCTCTATCCGGCGTGGACGGCCGCCCTGGCGGAAGAGACCGGGATGGACGTCGGCTACCGGCGCGCCGGGATCCTGCGGTGCGCGTTTCCCGAGGGCGGGGCGAGCGCCGAACCTCCGCGCTGGCAGCGCGCTCGCGGCCTCGCCGTCGAAGAGAAGAGCGCCGCGGAGATCGCCGACCTGACCCATGGGGCCGCGTCGGAGCGGGTCCGGAGCGGGGTTTTCTTCCCCGACGACGCCGTCGTGGACAACTCCCGGTTGACACGGGCGCTCTGGAAGTCCTGCGAGCTTCGAGGCGTGGCATTCGCGCTCGGCAAGACGGTCCTCCGCTTCGCTTTCTCCGGCGGCCGCTGCGTGGGCGTGGAGACGGACGGAGGCTTGATCGAAGCGCCGCAGGTCGTCAACGCGGCCGGCGCCTGGGCGAGCTTCGATCCCGCTTTTCCGGTGCGGGTAGAGCCCGTGCGCGGCCAGATCGTCGAAATCGAAGCCCCCGAGCCGGCCCTGCCGAGCGTCGTCTGGTCTCACGAAGTGTACGTGGTTCCGCGCGCGGGCGCCTAGCTGCTGGGCTCGACGATGGAGCGGGTCGGGTTCGAGAAGCAGGTGACGGCCGGCGCGGTCGAGCGACTGATCGCCGCCGCGGCGCGCCTGCTGCCCGGTGTCGCGAAGAGCGCGTTCCGGCGCGCCTGGGCGGGACTGCGGCCGGGGACGTCCGACGAGTTGCCTCTGCTCGGCGCGACGAGCGTTTCGGGTCTCTTCCTGGCGACCGGCCATTTCCGCAACGGCATCCTGCTTGCGCCCGTGACCGCGCTGGCTCTGGCCGATGAGCTCTCCGGAGCAGGCGCGCGCGACCTTGCGCCGTTTTCCCCGGAACGGTTTCCGAAGAATTGATTTCCGGAAGGCGTCCCGCGACCCTGCTAGGATAGAATTTGTGTAATTTCGGAGAAGCCGCGAGACATCAAAACAAACGATGATGCGAAGCACACTTTACGCGGGCTTGAGAGGGGGGGCGGAGGTCCTCTGGCGCGCCGCTCGCGCCATCGATCGCCGCTTTCCCGAGAGGTCGGTCCAGCCAAAGTGGGCCCCCCGGCCGCTCCTGAAGCAGAGGGAGCGCTCCTTCCCCCAGCTCGGCTTTCCGCGCGAGACGGACTCGCTGTGCCCCGCATGCGTCAAGGAAGTCCGCTCGCAGATCCTCTCGGGCGAGGCGGACTGGAAGCTCCTCGTCGACGGGAAACCGGGCGAGATCCGGGCCAGGATCGTCGAGGAGGGTGGCCGGATCCTGATGAAGAAGGAGTGCCCGAAGCACGGGCACTTCGAGGACGTGATGTCCACCGATCCGGCTTTCTTCAAGCGGCTCGAAAAGCTCTACCCGGGACGCGACTTCGTCATCCCGAAGGACGGCCTCCACAACCACGGCACCTCGTCGATCCGGTACGGCCGCGGGGCGGTCCTGACGATCGATCTGACCAACCGCTGCAACATGATGTGCAATCCCTGCTTCATGGACGCCAACCAGGTCGGGTTCGTCCATGAGCTCGAATGGGAGGACGTCAAGCGGCTCCTGGACGACGCGGCGTCCATCAAGCCGCGCCGCCAGCTCTCCGTGCAGTTCTCCGGAGGGGAGCCCACCCTTTCGCCCCACTTCCTGCCCGCGATCCGCTACGCGCGGGAGCTCGGCTATTTCTCCGTCCAGTGCGCGACCAACGGAGTCCGATTCGCGCAAGAGGAAGAGTTGGCCAAGGCCGCGGCCGAGGCCGGGCTGCGCTTCGCCTACCTGCAGTTCGACGGCGTCGGAAACGAGAACAACCAGCATCGCAAGGTCGGCAACCTCTTCGACGTGAAGCTCCGCGCGATAGAGAACCTCCGCAAGTACGGCGTGGACATCACGCTCGTGACGACGATCGTCAACGGCGTCAACAACCACCAGGTCGGCGACATCCTGAAGTTCGCGATCGCCAACATCGACAAGATCAATGCCGTCGCCTTCCAGCCCGTCTCGTTCACCGGCCGCGACGAGGACATCGACGACGAGACGCGCAGGCAGCAGCGCTACACGCTCTCCGAGCTTGCGCACGATGCGAAGGCTCAGGCCGGCATCGGGGAGCCGTTGCGGGACTGGTACCCGCTCTCCGCCTCGGGGCCCCTCTCGGATTTGAAGGACCTCCTGGGCGGCCTCGAGTCGGAGTGGGGGTCCTTCAAGTGCGGTTGCCATCCCAACTGCGGCATCGGCACGATGCTCCTCGTCGAGGAGAAGACTCGGAGGGCGGTGACGGTGCCGTCGCTCCTCGACGTGGACCGGATGCTCGAGGACGTAAAGGCGATCACCGACTCGGCGCGGGCGAAGGTCTGGACCGCCCTGCAGACGGGGCTCGCGGTCCTCCGGAACCTGCGCCCCGAAGGCATCCCGGCTTCTCTTTCGCCCTTCAAGCTCCTTCGCATCATGGACAGCCACACGGGCGGCAAGCTGGGGTTCTCCGAAAAGCAGCGGCGCTACGACTGGCGGGTCTTCTTCGTCGGCGGGATGTGGTTCCAGGACCTCTTCAACTACGACTTCCGCCGCACGGAGATGTGCATCATCCCGTACGCCACGCAGATGGGGGAGATCTCCTTCTGCG
>JAWOLE010000151.1:0-8338 GCA_033853815.1 Thermoanaerobaculia bacterium | reverse complement strand
TCTCCCGAACGGGCTCGCGCAGGACCTTGTAGAGCCCGGGGTCGAGGCCGAGTTTCTGCGCGGCCACGTCGAACCGCGACATCATCTCCTCGAAGGGGTTGGCGGAATCCACCCCCTGCGGCGGCGTTCCGATCGTCGGAAATTTCGGCTCGGCCACTTGGTCCAACGGGCGCTCCCCGGCCGGCTGCGGCGGCCTGACTTTCATAAAATGGGGGCGGGATTGTAACGCACAGAGCGGTCGGATTCCCCGCCGCGCGGCCGGGAGCGGTTGGGCCTTCGGAACGAAAATGTCCGCATCGCGGGAGCCCGACTCGACAATGGCTCGAAGAATGCTGGCTTGCGCCGCAAAGAGCGGAGCTTGAAAGAACGGAACCCCGGCGAGAACGCCGCGCTGGCCGACGAAGAACTCGTCCACCGGATCCTCGCCGGTGAGGAAGAGCTTTACGAGGTCCTCGTCAAGCGCTACCAGTCGCGCGTGCACGCCCACGTCACGAGAATGGTCGGAAACCGCGACGATGCTCTGGATCTCTCCCAGGAGATCTTCCTGAAGGTCTTCGGCGCCCTTGATCGGTTCAACCCGGACTACAAATTCTCGACCTGGCTCTTCCGCATCGCCGGCAACGCGGCCATAGACCATCTCCGCAAGCGCCGGCCGCGTACGGTTCCACTGGAGGTATCGGATCCGCAGACCGGGATGTCCTCTCCAGAGTACAGGAGCCACGATCCCGACCCCTATGCCGACCTGCGCAACGCCGAGCGGGGCAGCGCCATCGCCGAAGCGATCGCCAGCTTGCCCGCGGAGTTTCGAGAACTCATTACGCTGCGGCACTTTGGCGGCCTCTCGTACGAGCAGATCGCGAAAACGAAGCGGATGCCTCTCGGAACCGTCAAGAACAAACTCTTTCGCGCCAGGGCCGTATTGAAGGAAAGGTTGTCGGGAGAACTCTCGTGAAACCTTGCTCGCGCCCGCTCGATCCGATAGACGCCGCGGCACTCGCCGCGGGAGAGCCGCCGGTTCTCGCCGCGGACGCTGCCGACCACGTCCGGCTTTGCCCGTCTTGCGCTAGCGCCGTCTCCGATGCGGGCAACCTCTGCCTCGCCCTGGACCGGCTGGCCGAACCCCTGGCCGAACCCGTAGCAGAGCTCCCGGCCGCCGGCGTGGAGACCACGGACATCGCTGATCGAGTGCTCTTGCTGCGCCCCTTCTCGCGGAGGGAGCGCCGGGACTTCAGGCTGTGGAGAGGGCCCCTGCTCCTTTCCCTGGCGCTCTTTCTGTCCGGGTTGGTCTGCCTGACGCTGCCCGGAATCTCGGCGCGCGAGCAGGCCGGCCTGGCTGCCGCCGCGCTCGCTCCGCTTGCCGCCCTGCTGGCGGCGGCCGGACGCTCTCTGGCCGAGCTCGTCCGCGTCTGGCCGGACGGCCTCGGCGTCTTGAGCCAGGCCCTGCAGGCGCAGCGGACGCTGGGAGTCGTCCTCCTGCTCCTCCTCGCCCCCGCCTTCTTCGGCCTGACGCGCGCCCTGGCCCGGAGCCGGCGGTGATCGCAGGCCTCCTCCTTGTGGCCGCCGCGGCGGCGCCCTCGGGGCAGACGTCCTTCGCTCGCAACCTCGAAATCCGCCAGCCCGTTTCGGGCCGGGTCGTCGCGGTTCTGTCCGACGTCGCGATCGACGCGCGCGTGTCCGGAGACGTCGTCGTCTGGGGAGGAAGCGTCTCCTTCGGCCCGTCGGGCCTCGTCGAAGGGAACCTGTCGGTGTTTGGCGGCGACGTCAACTCCCCGCCGGGCGCGCCGCTTCCGGTTCGGGGGACCGTGTCCACGCCGGGAGCGCTTCTGCGTCTCTACCTGGACGAGATGCATCGCCCGCCCTGGGAGGAGGGCGGTCAGCCCCTGCTCCTGCGCGGCCTGCGTCTGGTCGCGCTGTCGGTCTGGCTCGTCGTGAGCCTGACGCTTCTCTTCTTCTTCACCTCTCCACTTTCGCGCGCCGCTTCCTTGGCGGCAGGCGACTGGCCGCGAACCCTTCTCGCCGGAGCGCTCGGAGTGCTGACCTTGTTGCTCGCGGCGGCGTCGGTGCTGGCGCTTCTGCCGGCGCCTCTGTCGTTGCCGATCGCCATCCTGTGCGGCGTCCTGGCCGTCGCCGCCAAGGTCTTCGGTATGGCGGCCCTCTTCCTTCTCCTCGGACAGAAGATCTTCCGAAGCGTCGCGCCCGCGGCGCGGCCGGTCGCGCTGGCCGCCGGCGTGGCGCTGCTCGGAGCGGTGTCGCTCGTGCCGCTCGTGGGTCCCGTAGTCTGGAGCGCGGCGTCCGTGGTCGCCGTGGGAATCGCTTTCCTGTCGCGCTTCGGTACGCCGCGCTATCGCGTCGCGCTCCCCGCTTGATCCGTAAAGCGTAAAACGTTAAACGTAAAGCGAGGAACCGGCGAAGCCTCAAGAAGGCTTCGTTTGACGTTTCACGTTTGACGTTTTACGGCTTCGGTCCCTCCCGATTTGATTCGGACCGGACAGGGCAATAGAGTCCCCGCATGCAAATCCAGACGGTGGGCGTCGTGGGCGCCGGCCAGATGGGCGGCGGCATTGCCCACGTGGCGGCCGCCTCGGGGCTGACCGTCCTCCTCGCCGATCTGGAGGGGCCCTATCTGGAGAGGGCCCGCGCCTCGATCGAAAGGAACCTCGACCGCGAAGTGGCCAGGGGCAAACGCACGCCTGAAGAGAAAGCCGCGGCCCTGGAGCGCATCTCGATCTCGCCGGTGCTCGCGGGATTCGCCGGGGCCGACGTCGTGATCGAAGCGATCGTCGAGGTCGAGGAGACGAAGAAAGACCTGTTTCGCAAGCTGGATTCGATCTGCCCGGAGAAGGTCCTCTTCGCCTCCAACACCTCCTCGATCTCGATCACACGTCTGGCGGGGGCGACAGGACGCCCGGACCGCTTCATCGGGATGCATTTCATGAACCCGGTGCCCGTGATGGCCTTAGTCGAGGTCATCCGCGGCATCGCCACCTCCGACGAAACGGCCGCGGCGGTCGAAGGGCTCGCGCGCGCCATGGGAAAGACCCCGATTTTCTGCAACGATTCGCCCGGCTTCGTGTCGAATCGGGTCCTGATGCCGATGATCAACGAGGCGATCACGGCCCTCTCCGAGGGGGTCGGCACGCGCGAGGCGATCGACGGCATCATGAAGCTCGGCATGAATCACCCCATGGGCCCGCTTGCTCTCGCCGACTTCATCGGCCTGGATACCTGCCTGGCGATCCTGCGCGTTCTGCAGGAGGGCTTCGGGGACCCGCGCTACCGCCCGAGCCCCCTGCTCGTCAAGATGGTGGACGCGGGGTGGCTCGGGAAGAAGGCGGGCCGGGGCTTCTACGAGTATTAGAAGAGGTGTGCGGTATGTGGTGTGCGGTATGCGGTTAAGGCCGAGTCCAACCGCGCGCCGCGCACCGCGCACCGCGCACCGGCCCGGTTTCTCCTTCTAACGGGCTTCAGCATGTACTGCCAGACCTGCGGCACCAAGAATCCCGACGAAGAAGAGTTCTGCGTTCGCTGTCACTCCAAGCTCCTGGTGCTTTCCGGCATCGGCGTCGTCGAAGAGGCGGGCGAGGCGCAGGAGGAGATCCCCTTCGACGAGCACCTGCTCGAGCGCATCTCGACGCTGGAAGACGTCGTCAAGCGCACCGGGGACGCGGTCAAGACCCTCTTCGAGTCGCTCGGAAACTTGGAGAAGAACCTCTTCGTCGCACACACCGGCATCCTGGCCCTTCAGGAGACGCTCGAGCGCCGCGGGTCCGTCCGTTCCCAGGAGGTGCTCGACCTCTGGGAGACCAAGATGGACGAGCGGATGCAGGCGGTCGAGAAGAAGGACCGCTTCCTCGAACGGCGCGACCGCATCGTGGCCCGCTTCTCCGGCGAAGACCGCGAAACGTTCCTCCAGCGCCTCAAGGCGGCGGAGTTCGCGATCCTTGCCCTGGACGCCGACCGCGGGGTGCGCCTGCTCGAGGAGCTGTCCCGGCTCGACAGGGAGAACGTCGAGCTCTCGTTCTACCTGGCGGAGACTTTCTTTTCGGCTGGGGACCTCGAGCGAGCCGCCGGCTACTTCAAGAGGATCCTGGCGGTCGAGCCGGGGCACTTCGAGTCGCTCGTCTATTCGGGCATCGCGGCCTCGGAGAAGGGCGAGACCGAAACCGCGGAAAGCCTCTTGAAGCGCGCGGTCGAGAAGAAGCCGGACGCCTTCCTCCCGCACTTCTCGCTCGGCGCCCTCTACGCCAACTCCTCGCGCTGGGACGAGGCCGAGGCTGAGCTCTCGCGCGCCCTCGAAGCGGCGCCCGTCCCCGCCGCGCACGTCCTGCTCGGGACGGTTCTGCGGGAGAAGGGGGAGATCGCGCGCGCCATCCGCCAGTTCGAGGAGGCGCGCCAGCTGCAGCCCGATTCCGAGGAGGCGGCCTTCCAGCTCGGCCTCTGCTACCTGGAAAAGAACCGGACGCGGCGGGCGCTCGAATGCTTCCAGCAGGCCCTCGAGAAGAACCCCAGGCGCCTCGAGTACCAGGAGGCCGTGCGGCTGGCGGAGCGCCGCCGCCGCTATGCCCTGCCGCGCGTGGACGGGCCCGGCGCGGAGGCCTACCGCGAAGCCGAGGAGAACGTCTCGCGCGGATCCCTCCACCGCGCCCACGAGCTCTATCGCCAGGCGCTGGCGCAGGAGCCCGGCAATTCGACGATTCGCATCTCCTTCGCGCTCCTCTCGGTCTCGCTCGGGCTCTGGAAGGAGGCGATCGCCGCGTGCCGCCAGGTGCTCGCGGGCGATCCGGAGGACGTGGTCGCCGCGGCGGCCTGCTCGACGCTCGCTGAGGCCCTGCGGGCGGAGGGGAAGACGCGGGAGGCCGTGCGGTTCGTCCGCGATTTCCTCGAGAAACATCCGTCGAAGACCGCGCGCGCGATCGCGTACTACGAGCTCGCGACGACGCTCGCGGAAGCGGGGGAGGATCTCGACAGCGCCCTCGACTACGCCGGCCGGGCGCTCGACGAGGCTCCCGACGAGCTGAAGCCCTACCCGCTCGCGGCCCTCGGATGGGTTCACTACAAGCGGCGGGAATTCGACCGCGCGATCGACTGCCTGCGCCGCTCGAGCGAGCGGGCCGCCCAGCCGACGACTTTCCATCACCTGGGCATGGCGTATCTGGCGGCCGGAAAGCCCGAGGAGGCGAAGGCCGCCTTCGGGAAGGCGAAGACTGTGGCGCGCGGCGGCGCGCTCGAGGACCGGATGCTGCACCAGGTCCGGTCGAACATTCGCCTGGCCGAAAAGTTCGCCAGGAAGAAAGAGGCGGCGCCCGGCCGCAAGTAGCTCTCGGCTATCAGCGCTCAGCTGTCGGCAGAGCACGGAACCGCGCCTGGCTGAAAGCTGGTAGCTGAAACCTGACAGCTCGTCTCTGATATATCTTCCGTTTCTCGAAAATGCGCTGGTCGAAGTACTTCCTGCAGACGGTCCGCGAGGTTCCCGGGGACGCGGAGGTCATCTCCCACGTCCTGCTGGCCCGGGCCGGCATGATCCGCCGGCTCGCCGCCGGAATGTACGCGTTGACCCCGATGGGCCTGCGGTCGCACCGCAAGGCCGAGACGATCGTCCGCGAGGAGATGGACCGCGCGGGGTGCCTCGAGCTCGAGGTCCCGATCCTGCAGCCGCGCGAGCTCTGGGAAGAGAGCGGACGCTGGCAGCGCTATGCCGAGGAGGAGATCCTCTTTCACCTGAAGGACCGCAAGGCGGGGGAGTACTGCCTCGCCCCGACGGCCGAGGAGGCGGTCACGACGCTGGTCAAGTACGGCGTGACGTCCTATCGCCAGCTTCCGGTGACCCTCTACCAGATCCGGACGAAGTTCCGCGACGAGATCCGCCCTCGTTTCGGCCTGATGCGGGGGCGCGAGTTCCTCATGTACGACGGGTACTCCTTCGACGCGGACGCGGAGGGGCTGGACCGCTCCTACAGGGCTCAGGACGCGGCCTACCGGCGGATCTTCACCCGCTGCGGCCTCGACTTCACCGTCGTCCAGGCGGACTCGGGAGCCATCGGCGGCCGCGACTCTGAGGAGTTCATGGTCCTGGCCGACACCGGGGAAGACGCGGTCGTGCGGTGCGCGGCCTGCGGCTACGGCGCCAACGTGGAGAGGGCCGAGACGGGGCGCCGCGAGAGCCCGTGGCAGGATGAAACGGCGGTCCCTCTCGCCGACGTCTCGACCCCCGACAAGGGGTCGATCGAGGAGGTCGTGGAGTTCCTGGGGATCACGCCCGCGCGCATGATCAAGTGCGTCGTCTACGAGACCGAGAAGGGCTTTGCCGTCGCCCTCCTGCGGGGCGACCTGGACGTCAACGAGGTGGCCTTGAAACGCGCGCTCGGTGTCGAGCACGCGACGCTCGCCTCCGAGGAGAAGGTCGCCAAAGCCACCGGCGCGCCCGTTGGGTTCGTCGGGCCCCACCGGCTCCCTGCCGGCGTGACGGTCATCGCGGACGAGTCCGTGCGCGGCGCCGTCAACGCCGTGACGGGGGCCGGCCGGCGCGACTTCCACGTCATCGGATTCACTCTCGACCGCGACGCGAAGGTCTCCGAGTGGGCCGTCTTCGCGAAGGCCCGCGCGGGGGACCCCTGTCCGCGCTGCGGCAAACCGCTCGACCTCGCCCGCGGCATCGAGGTCGGCCACATCTTCAAACTCGGCACCAAGTACTCCTCCGCGCTCGACTGCAATTTCACGGACGAGAAGGGGGAGACCCATCCCGTCATCATGGGCACCTACGGGATCGGGGTCGGGCGCACCATGGCCGCCGCCGTCGAGCAGCATCACGACGCCGACGGCATCCTCTGGCCCCTGGCGATCGCCCCCTTCGAGATCGAGGTCGTTTCCTTGAACCCGGCGGAGCCGGCCGCCCGGGAGGCGGCGGACTCTCTCTACGAGGAGCTCTTGCGGGCCGGCCTCGAGGTCTTCTATGACGATCGGGACGAGCGCCCGGGCGTCAAGTTCAAGGACGCCGACCTGCTCGGATTTCCGATCCGCGTCAACGTCGGTGGGAGGGCTCTGAAAGAGGGCAAGGTCGAGGTCGTGAGTCGGCGGGACAAGTCCCTGCGCGCCGTCCCCCGCGGCGAGGCCCTGGCCGCCGTCCGCGCGCTGCGCGAGGAACTGGCCTCCGCGCCTGCGCCTTCGAAACAGAAAGAGAGTGAAAAAAAGATGTCGGCGGAGGTGCGCGCATCGTGAGGAAGATCACCAAAGACGAAGCCCTGGAGTACCACTCGCGGGGCCGGAAGGGGAAGATCGAGGTCGTTTCGACCAAGCCCTGCCGCACGCAGGAAGATCTGTCGCTCGCCTACACGCCGGGCGTCGCCGAGCCCTGCCTGGAGATCGCCGAGGACCCCGAGAAGGTCTACGACTACACGGCCAAGGGAAACCTGGTGGCCGTCATCTCCAACGGCACCGCGGTGCTCGGCCTGGGCAACATCGGGCCGCTCGCCGGCAAACCGGTCATGGAGGGCAAGGGGGTCCTCTTCAAGCGCTTCGCCGACATTGACGTTTTCGACATCGAGATCGCGCAAGAGGACCCGCAGAAGGTCATCGAGACCGTCGCGGCGATCGCGCCCACCTTCGGCGGCATCAACCTGGAGGACATCAAGTCCCCCGAGTGCTTCGTGATCGAGGAGGAGCTGAAGAAGCGCCTCCAGATCCCGGTCTTCCACGACGACCAGCACGGGACGGCCATCATCTCGGCAGCGGCCCTCCTGAACGCCCTGGAGATCGCCGGCAAGAAGATCGACGAGGTCAAGGTGGTCTTCGTGGGCGCGGGGGCCTCGGCGATCGCCTGCGCGAAGCTCTACCTCTCCTACGGCGTCCGCAAGGAGAACCTGCGCCTGGTGGACAAGACCGGCGTCATCCACACGGGGCGCAAGGACCTGAACCCCTACAAGGCGCAGTTCGCCCTGGAGACGAAGGAGCGCACGCTCTCCGACGCGCTCGCGGGGGCGGACGTCTTCGTCGGCCTCTCGACGAAAGGGATCGTGAAAGGCGACATGCTGAAGGCCATGAACCGGGACCCGATCGTCTTCGCGCTCGCCAACCCGGACCCGGAGATCTCGCCGGAGGAGGCGAAGGCGGCGCGCCCGGACGTCATCATGGCGACGGGCCGCAGCGACTACCCGAACCAGATCAACAACGTGCTCGCGTTCCCCGGCGTGTTCGCCGGCGCATTCGACGCGGGGGCCACCTCGATCACCGAGAACATGAAGCTGGCGGCCGCGGCCGCACTGGGCGACGTGGTGGCTGACACACTGGCGCCGGACCACATCGTCCCCTCGCCGTTCGACCCGCGGGTGGCCCCGGCGGGGGC
>JAWOLE010000150.1:0-3934 GCA_033853815.1 Thermoanaerobaculia bacterium | reverse complement strand
GAAGGAGGCCCTGAAGCTCGACCGGTCCCCGACCAACGTCTCCCTCCTCTCCGAGCTGGGTCTCGTGGAGATGACCCGCAAGCGCGTCCGCGAGTCGGTGACGCGCATGCTGCACGAGCCGTGCAAGTACTGCGATGGCCGGGGCCACGTGAAGAGCGCACGCACGGTCGCGTACGAGATCTTCCGCCTCCTGCGCCGCGATGCGGGCGCCTACCGCGAGCCCGCCGTCGTGGTGAACTGCCATCCCGACGTGGCCGCGATCCTCACCGGCGAGGAGCGCGACGAGCTGCGGTACCTGATGGACCGCTACAACAAGAGCGTGCACATCCGCTCGCAGCCCAACTACCACCGCGAGCAGTACGACGTGTTCGGAAAGTCGCTGAAGGAAGGCCGCCCCGACCGGGGTCCGGGGACGGGGGAAACGGCCGCGGTCGTCGACAAGACCGGCGAGGCGGCGTCGAAATAGGCCTGGTTCCCCGAGGGGTGCTGCAAGGAGAGGGTATGACCCAGCCGAAGAGCCGGCGGAAGGAGCACCGGATTCAAGTCAACCGGGAGTTTGCCAGCGTCGACGAGTTCATCACCGAGTACGTGAACAACATCTCGCGGAACGGGGCGTTCATCCGCAGCGACGACCCGCTCCCGGTCGGGACGCGCGTGGCGCTGAAGTTCAGCGTCATCGCCGATGAGCTGGAGACGATCGAGGGCGTGGGCGAGGTCGTCCGCGTCGTGCCCCCGGGCGGCCGAGAGCCCGCCGGAATGGGCGTCGTCTTCACCGAGCTGAACAAGTACTCGCGCGATCTCATCGAGCGGCTGATCACGCGCCATCCGACGAACTGAGGCCCCCCTCGAGCCGGGAACCGGGGGCTCCGCTAGCCGCCGTTGTCGTGCTCGAGGAAGTAGATCTGGTCCTCGATCTCCTTCCGGTCATCGCCGTCCGGCCGCGCCTTGAGGTATCGACGGAACGCGTCGAGGGCGTCGCGGGACCGCCCCTTCTCCTGATAGGCGTAGCCCAGATAGTAGAGGGGGTCGGCGTTCTTCGGGTCGGCCTTGAGGGATCGCTGGTAGTACTCGATCGCCTTGTCGTGCTTGCCCAGCTCGTCGAAGCAGCGGCCCAGCTTGAAGAAGATGCCGAACTGCGTGGGGTCGGCTTTCAGCGCCAGGTTGAACTGTGCGATCGCCTTGTTGTACTCGTTCGCGCGGAACAGCGCGTCCCCCACCATCGCGATGATGTCCTTGCGCCTCGGATCCGCCTTCTGGGCGCGCACGTAGTAGTCGACGGACTTGGCCAGGTCGCCCTGCTCGGAGTAGCCCGCGGCGAGTGCGAGCAGCGCCCCGACGTGATCGGGCTGCAGCTTCACCGCGTTCTGCCACTCGTCCACGGCCTCGTTGAACCGATCCGCGCGGTACAGGATGTCGCCCATCTTCGCGTGGTAGTCGGCGTTGCGCGGCGCCCGCTCCAGCGCCTGTTTCATCACGTCGATGGCCTGGAGGCTCTCGCGCTTCTCGTGGTGGCAGAGCGCGAGGTAGTAGTAGGCCTCGGCGTTCGAGTTGTCGAGGCTGAAGGATTGGTCGAGCACCTTCATCGCCTCGTCGTACTTGGCCTGCGCGTACCGCACGGCGCCCAGGCGTACGAGCACTTCCGAATCGTGCGTCTCCAGGGTCCGGGCCTCTTCGAGCACCTTCGCCGCGCCGTCGAGCTCCTGCTGGCGCCAGAGCAGCGTGCCGTACTTCAGGCGGCCGCCCGGGACGTTCGGGTCGAGCGCCATCCCGAGCTCGAACTCGGCCCGGGCGGAAGGCAGGTTGCCCTGCAGGTAGTAGACCTGCCCGAGGCCGAAGTGGGCTGCGGCGTAGTCCTTGTCGATCGCCAGCGTGGCCTGGAAGCCCGCCTTGGCCTTGTCCAGGTCCTTGCGCGCGAGCCCCAATTCTCCGGCGAGATCCTGGACCTCGGCGGACTTCGGCGCCTTCTTCTCCGCCTCCTTGAGCTGCGCTTCGGCGTCGCTGTAGCGACGGCCCTGCATGTAGTACCGGGCGAGGGCCAGGTTGGCCGGGTAGTAGTTCGGGTCCGCCTTGGCGGCCGCCTGGAACGACGGCTCGATCTCGTCGAACTTGTCTGCGGCCTGGGCGGCATAACCCTGGAGATAGGCCACTCGCGCATCACCCGGGAGCTTCGACTGCGCGTCCCGGAGAACCGCAGAGGCGTCCTTCATGTTGCCCTCGCCGACCAGGGTCCGAACCAGGCCGTCGATGTAGTCGATGTTCGTCGGGACCGTCTGATACGCGGCTCGGAACAGGGGTTCCGCTTCCTTGAATTTGTGCTGGCCGAGCAGGAAAGAGCCGTAGTCGCCCTTCACTGCTGGAGCTTCCGGGTCGAGCTTCGACGCGGCGGCGAATTCGGCGTCGGCCTCCTTCCACTTGCGGCGCGACGCCAGGATCCGCCCCATCAACGAATGCGCCTGCGCCTTCTCCGAAGGGGCCAGATGCGCGTCGGCCGACGGCGCGAGAGCGCTGGCGACGAGGGGCTGAGCCTCGGCATACCGCTCCTGGAATACGAGGAGGTGGGACGCGGCGATGGCGGAGGCGAGGTGGCGCGGATCCACCTCCAGCGCCTTGCGCCACAGATCGAGCGCCTCGCCCGGTTGCTTCGCCAGGATCTTCGCCTCGGCCTGCAGGTGCAGCGTCTCGGCCAGGCCCGGCGCCGCCTTCTCGGCCTTCTCCAAGTAGCCGAGCGCGCGCGCGGGGTCGCGGGCCTTGATCAGGCTTTCGGCCAGCAGGAAGTCGAACGCGGGATCCTTGGGCGACTTCAGCGCGGCGGTCTCCAGCGCCGCGCGCAATGCGTCGTCGCCCCCGGTGACCAGGGCCTGGGCGGCGCGCGCTTTCACCACCTCGGGGTCCTCGCGTGACGAGACTTCCAGCTCGGCGAGGTAGCGATCGGCGCGGGCCCGGCTTCCGCGGCCGGCGCCGTATCGGCGTTCCAGCGCGTACGACGCCTGGACGAAGAGCGCCCGCGCCTCGATCAGCGACTCGTTTGCCGCGAGCAGTTGCTGCGCCGTGGTGAGCGCGGTCTGGTAGCCGTCGAACGTGTCGGCGAGGAGCGACCTGCGGCTCTCTTGATACTTGGCGTAGGCCGCGCTTCCCGCCTTCAGGTGCGCCGGGAAGAACTTGCGGACGCCGAAGAACCCATACGGGGTGAAGCCCAGGTACACGCCACCTCCGACGACCGCCAGGACGAGCACGAGGCCGGCCGCGACCGGAATCCGGCGCCGGACCGCGCCCAGTGCGCTCACCGCGGGTCCCGAGTCGACGAGGGCGACGGCCGCCATGCGGTCGCCGTAGATCGACTTCAGGCGTTCGACCGAAGCCTTCTTCTGCTCCCCGGTGGGAATCCCGGGGCTCACGCTCGGGAGCGCCCCCGGAGCGTCCATCAGGCTCTGAATCACGTCGTTGAACGTCCCGATCGAGCCGATGGGCGACCAGCTCTGGCCGTCGGCGGAAACGTCCTCGTTGCCGAGGAGCTGGCCGCCCTTGAGCATGTTGACGACGGTGTCCTGATCGAACGGCCCGAAGACCTTCCCGCTCTTGCGCCGCACGTGGTATCGCGCGGCGGCCTTCTTCTTCACCTGCTTGTCTGCGGGCAGCTCCGACGCGGCGTCGTCGATGAAGTCGAGCAGCTCGAGGTCGTCCTTGGCGGCCTTGGCCTTCCCCACGTCCGAAAGGTCGGCCTCGAGGGCGTCTCTCCCCTTGGTCGGATCGAACTCCAGGTCGTCCGCGGGCGGAGGCGCGGACGCCACGACCGAGGGCGGTGCCGGCGCACGCGGGGGTTCGGTCGGCCCGACGTCGAAATCGAGCGGATCCGGCTCGGGCGCGGCGGCCTGGTGCGGGAGTGGGGCCGGAGGCCGGGTCGCGTCGAGATCGGCGAAGTCCGGGCTCGGAGCCG
>JAWOLE010000149.1:0-3953 GCA_033853815.1 Thermoanaerobaculia bacterium | reverse complement strand
GCCCTGGGGCCCCGCGGTGAGGCTGAGGCCGGTGCTGAACTCCGTGACGACCCCGGCCGTGGTAATCCGCCCGATCCGGTTGCCCTGGGATTCTGTAAACCAGAGGTTGCCGTCGGGACCGGCCGTGATGCCCCAGGGGAACGCGCCGACGCTGATGCCTGTGCTGAACTCCGTGATGACCCCGGCCGCGGTGATCCGCCCGATCCGGTCACCGAGGCGCTCCGTGAACCAGAGGTTGCCGTCCGGGCCGGCCGCGATGCCCTGACAGGCCGCACCGGCGCTGATGCCGGTGCCGAACTCCGTGATTACCCCGGCCGTGGTAATGCGCCCGATCCGGCCACCCTCTTCGGCGAACCAGAGGTTGCCGTCGGGGCCGGCCGTAATACCCGCCGGGGACGCGCCAGCGCTGATGCCGGTGCTGAACTCGGTGACGACCTGGGCCTGCGCGGCGCCGCCGCCCAGGGCGAGAAGCAGATCGAGCGCAATCCATCCGCCGAATCGCACGACTTCGCAACGCATACGCTGCCCCTTCCCTCCGCCTAAGTCCATAAAGGCGAAAACGGGAGTGAAAAGCTGTCAGCCTTCAGCGGCTCCGGCCGTCGTCGCTCGAGTCCCGGCTGGACACGCAGGAGAAAATAGAGGCCTCATGGCCACAACGAGCCCTCCGGCCGGAGAGGTGACGCGCCTTCTCCTGGCCTGGAGGCAGGGGGACCGGGAGGCCCTGGGGAGCTTGATCCCTCTCGTCTACAGCGATTTGCATCGGATGGCCGAGCGTCATCTCAGGCGGGAGCGCCCCGGCCATACCCTCCAGCCGACCGCGATCGTCAACGAGGCGTACCTGAGGCTGGTCGGCGGCGAAGGAGAGGCCTGGCAGAACCGGGCTCACTTTTTCGCGGCGGTTGCCCGGTCCATGAGGCGCATCCTGGTCGACCATGCTCGCGCGCGAAAGGCAAAGAAGCGCGGCGGCGATGGGACCCGGTACTTGCTGGACACGGCCGTCATGGTCGAGCCACGCGCGGTCGACCTGATCGCCGTCGACGATGCGCTGGAAAAGCTGGCGGCGCTCGACCCGGAGCAGGGTCGAGTCGTCGAGCTCCGTTTCTTCGCTGGCCTGACCGAGGGTGAGACCGCGGAGGCGCTCGGGATCTCATCGGCCACTGTTCATCGCAAGTGGCTCTCGGCCAAGGCCTATCTCCATCGGGAACTCGTCGATCGTTCCCGATGACTCCGGATCGCTGGCGGAGAGTCCAGGAGATCCTCGCCGAGGCCGCGGCGCTCGAAGCGGCGTCGAGGAGCGCCTTTCTCGATGAAGCCTGCCGCGCTGATCCGGAGATGCGGCAGGAAGTCGATTCACTTCTGTCGTCGCTGGGGACGGCCCCAGAGGGTTTTCTGGAGTCGCCGGCGATCCGCGCCGTTTCCGAGGTGTCACCCGCCACGCCGGGACCCGCCTCCCCGTCTCTCGCCCGAGGGACGCGCCTCGGTCCCTACGAGATCCTCGCCCTCCTCGGCTCGGGCGGGATGGGAGAGGTCTACAGGGCGAAGGACACCAGGCTGAACCGTGACGTGGCGGTCAAGGTTCTTCCACGGTCGTTCGCGGGAAATCGTCCGGCCCTCGCCCGTTTCAAACGGGAGGCGCAGGTCATCGCCGCGCTGTCACATCCGAACATCCGGGCCATTCACGACTTCGGAGAAGAGGGAGACGTTCTCTACGCGGTGACCGAGTTCCTGCAAGGTCAAACGCTGCAGGAGCGGCTGGTGGAAGGAGCCCTCCCCCGGCGCAAGGTGGTGGAGTTCGCACAAGCCATCGCCCACGGGCTCTCCGCCGCCCACGAGAAGGGGATCGTCCACCGCGATCTGAAGCCCGCCAACATCTTTCTGACCGACGACCGCGGCGTCAAGATTCTCGACTTCGGCCTGGCCAAGGTCATCGCGCGCGATCCCACGGCACCCGACGCTCCGACAGCCGGTGACGCGACCGAGCCGGGCTTGCTGATGGGAACGGTCGGATACATGTCGCCCGAGCAGGTCCGCGGAAAGACGCTCGATCACCGCTCCGACATCTTCTCCTTTGGCGCCATCCTCTACGAGATGCTCTCGGGCCGGCGCGCGTTTCACGGCGACTCCGCGGCGGAGACGATGTCCACGATCCTCAAGGAGGATCCGCCCGAGCTCTCCGCCATGAACCAGAACGTCTCGCCGGCGCTCGAGCGGGTCGTCCACCACTGCCTCGAAAAGAACCCGGAGCAGCGGTTCCAGTCCGCGCGCGACCTCGCGTTTCACCTCGACGCGCTCTCGTCGATCTCATCGGCTCCCCGTCCGATTCCCGCGGTGCCCGTGGTGCCGCGGCGACGACGTCTTCTCCTCGCCGCCGCGGGTGTCCTCGCGGCGGTCGTGGCGGCGGTCGCAGTCTGGCGGCTGACGACGCTGAAGACGGAGCTCGCCCGCTATCGACAGCTCACGTTCCGCCGGGGAACGATCTTGACCGCGCGCTTCGCGAAAGACGGCGAGTCGATCGTCTACGGCGCAGCCTGGGATGGCGAGCCGTTCCGCGTCTTCTCCATGCGCGCCGGGAGCCCCGAGTCGGCGGCGGTCGCGCTTCCGCCCGCCGACCTTCTCTCGATCTCGGCATCCGGGGAGCTCGCCCTCGCGCTGAACCGGCGCTTCTTTTTAGGAAGGATTTCCGACGGGACGCTCGCCCGGGTCCCCTTCGCGGGCGGCGCGCCGCGGGAGCTGCTCGAGCGGGTGCAAGACGCGGATTGGGCGCCGGACGGGAGCCTCGCCGTCGTGAGGTGGGTCGAGGGGAAGACGCGGCTCGAATGGCCGGAGGGGCGCGTCCTTTACGAAACGCCGGGCTGGATCAGCCACCCTCGTGTCTCGCCCGACGGCACCTGGATCGCGTTCCTCGACCATCCCGTCTATGGCGACGACGGCGGTGCCGTGGCCGTCGTACGCGCCGGGGAGGCGCCGCACCGCCTGACACCTGTCTACGCCTCGGCACAGGGGATGGCCTGGACGCCGGACGCGCGCGAGGTCTGGTTCTCGGCCTCTCGAAAAGGCGGGAATGCGTCGCTCCTGGCGGTCACCCTTGACGGCCGGGTCCGAACCGTGGCGCGGGCTCCCGGGTGCCTCAGGCTCCTCGACATCTCCCGCGCCGGACGCGTCCTTCTCGCACGGGAAAGCACGGTCACGAGCGTCTTTGTCCGCGGGCCCGGAGGACGGGAAGAACGCGATCTCTCGTGGCTCGACCAGTCGACCGCCCGGGATCTCTCGGCCGACGGCACGAAACTTCTTCTGACCGAGGAAGGGGAAGGGGCAGGCGAATCCTCGGGTGTCTACCTCCGCGGGACCGACGGCTCTCCCGCCGTACGGCTCGGCGACGGAATCGCCACGGCGCTTTCCGCCGACGGAAAATGGGCGGTCGCCATCGTTCTGGGCTTGAGGCCTCAGCTCTGGCTCCTTCCAACCGGCGCCGGAGAGGCGGAGCTCGTTCCCCGCGCGCGGATGGAGGAATACCACTGGGCGCGCGTCCTCCCCGATGGCCGGCACGTCGTGATCTCGGGGAACGAGAAGGGTGGAGGCGTTCGGCTCTTCGTTCAGGAGATCAGCGGTGTGACGGCGCGGCCGATCACGCCGGAAGGAACGGCCTACCTCTTGCCCCCGTCGCCGGACGGCAAATTCGTCCCGTCGGCCGACTCGGTCGGGGACGTGAAGCTCTACCCGATCGACGGCGGGCAGCCACAGTCTCTTCCCGGTGTCGGCCGCCGGGACGAGATCCTTCTCTGGAGCGCCGACGGCCGCTCGATTCTCGTCCGGCGCCACCTCTCCCTCCCGGTCCGCATCGACCGCGTCGACGTCGCCACGGGCAAGGCCACGCTCTGGCGCGAGATCGCCCCGGCCGACCGGACGGGCATGACCGAAGTCTCCTCGGTCCGGATCTCGAAGGATGAAAGCAC
>JAWOLE010000148.1:0-17557 GCA_033853815.1 Thermoanaerobaculia bacterium | reverse complement strand
GAGCGGCGGCTCAAGGAGAATCAGACGATCGAGGAGCTCTTCCGCGTCTACGACATCGCGATCGTCGGGCGGGAACCCGTAGAAGGGCGCAGCGCGATCGTGCTGACCTTCGCTCCGCGCGCGGGCGTCGAGGCCTCGACGAAGGCGGGCCGGATCTTGAAGAAGTTCGAGGGTCGCGCCTGGATCGACGAGGAGGACCGGCAGCGCGTCCGGGTCGAGGGCCGCCTCATCGATGATCTCTCCTTCGGGTGGGGCATCCTGGCGAGGCTCAAGAAGGGGGCGAGGGCCGAGCTGCAGCGGCGCAAGATCAACGACGAGATCTGGCTTCCCTCCGAGGCGCGGTTCGTCGGGCAGGCGCGGCTGCTCCTCGTCAAGGGCCTCAACATCGATGCGCTCTCCGAGTACTCGGACTACCGGAAGTTCAGCGTCGCGACCGAAGCCTCCGTCAAGCCCGACCCGCAAAAGTAACCTAGTTTCCTCCTCCGTAAGACTCACAGATCTCGAAAAAGCGCCCCGGATCCGTCGTCGTTTCCCTCGTCGGCACGCGGCGGCCAGGCCGCAAACGTCACCGGAGGGCCGCCGCTCTGGTCACTCGGGCACAGGGATGGCAACTTTCGGTCACTTTCCGTGGTGTGTGCCCTCGGACAAGGCCTCCTCCGGGAAACGCCGCCGGCTCCGGGGCTGACAGCCCGGCTTGAGTCCGGGTGAGAGCCCCGGCGGCGGGGCGACTCCCGGAGGAGGCGATGAGCGAAGGAGCATGGCACGCTGATTCGTTCGCCTCGCGAACCCTGCGACTGAGCGACCAGCGACGGCCCGGTTCTCTCTTTGGCGGCCGGGCCGGAGCGTGCCGACGAGGGAGGCGGCCCGATGCTGGGGCGGCTTGAGGCGCCGGGGTTCCTCAAGCTGGCCCACCACGCGCAATTCACGATCTCCTCACGGCCAGAGGGCGCGGTAGCGCGCCAGAAGCGGGTCCCCGAAGAAGAAGGCGGCGACCCCGCCGGCGGCCAGGAAGACGCCGAAGGGAAGGCGCATCTTGCGGTCTCCCCGGCCGAGCGCGATCGCGGCCAACCCGACGACGCTGCCCGAGAGCGAGGCGAGGAGCACCGTCACGAGAACGCCGCCGGGCCCCAGGAACGCGCCGATCATCGCGAGCATCTTCACGTCCCCCAGTCCCATCCCCTCGTGCCCGGCGATCCTCTCGTAGAGAAACGCGACGAGATAGAGACCGCCGGCTCCGAGAGCGGCGCCGAGCAAGGCGGAGCCGGGCGATCGCGTTTTCGAAAAGAAGGAGAGGAGCAGGCCGGCCGCGATCCCGGTGAGCGTGATCTTGTCCGGAAGGATCTGAAACTCGGCATCGATCGCGGCCAGAGCGAGACAGGCCGAAGCGAAGAAGGCGCCTCCCAGAAACTCCGGCCACTCGCGCGCCCGCAGGAAGACGAACACCCAGAGCGCGCCGTTGGCGAGCTCGAGGACGGGGTAGCGGGCCGAGATGGGCGCTCCGCAGGCGCGGCAGCGGCCCCGAAGCAGGAGCCAGGAGACGAGCGGGATGTTGTCGCGCGCAAGGATCGGTGCTCCGCAGGCCGGGCAGTGCGAGCCGGGCGAGACGATCGACTCTCCCCGCGGAAGCCTGTGGACGAGGACGTTGATGAAGCTTCCGACGGCCAGTCCGAAGAGGCCCGCGGCCGCGCACCCGAAGGCTCCCCAGGTTTCAAAGACGGTCGTCATGAGGGGTTCTCGCGGCGCCGCGCCAGCAGCAAGATGAGCAGGAGAAGGCTCGCGCCGCAGATCGCCAAGCCCCACTCGAAGGAGGCCGGCCGGTAGGAGAGCGCCACGCTGTGCCGGCCAGCCGGGATCGGTACCTCGAAGGGGTCGCCGGGCGATGTCGCGAGCTTCACCCTCCGGCCGTCGAGCGCGGCCCGCCAGCCCGGGAACGCCGGGTTCGCGACGAGGAGCGTGCCGGGCGCCCGAGCCTCCACGTCAAAGGTCCAGCGGTCCGCCCGCCGCTCCAGGATCCGGACCTCACCCGGGACGGAGAGGCGCGCGCGCGGCAGACACCGCCTGTTCTTCAGGATCCTGCCGTCCGGCCCTGAGTAGATCTG
Source organism: Thermoanaerobaculia bacterium (assembly GCA_033853815.1). Taxonomy (GTDB): domain Bacteria; phylum Acidobacteriota; class Thermoanaerobaculia; order UBA5066; family Gp7-AA6; genus JAWOLE01. The sequence continues at coordinate 15,458 of JAWOLE010000148.1, read as the reverse complement.
CTCCAGGTCGAGATCCTTCTTCGCGTTCAACGTCTCCGCCCCGAAGCCGAATCGAGGAGCGAGAAGAAGATACTTCACGTTCCAGAAATCGAGGGCGGCCCCGCCGGCAGCGATGTCCCAGGGCTCGAGCGCGTCCGTCTGGGTCGGAAGGCTGCCGAAGCGCCCCATCTCGGCCCGGCGCAGGCGCCAGGCGCGCGGCGCGAGCGCGTCGTAGCCGCGCACGTCGTCAAAGCCGTAGTCGGTCGCGGTGTTGGGCGGCAGGAACGTGTGCAGGGGGAGGACGCGGAAGACGTCGTGGTCCGCGGCGAGGACTTCGATGAGCGGCGTCCTCAGGGACAGGGCCGAAGGCGGAGAGGATCCGTGGACGCCGCGGGCGGCGGCGAGCAACTCCGCCGCGCACGAGACGAGAGGAAGCCAGGCCGCCGCGGACAGCACAGGCCGCGGCCCCCTGCGTTTCGCCAGCCTTTCCAGGATCGCGTCGAGCCCTCCCGAGGCGAGGAAGGCGAGCGGCAGCGGCAGGATGAGGAGCGCGCGAGTCCAGTGAACCGGCGTGTGGAGGGCGAGAGCTCGAGCCACCGGGTTGTCGTACGTGACGAGCAGGACCGCCATCGCGGCGAGGACGGACCACGCGACCGCACTTCGGCGCCGCCCGCCCGCCATCGTGAGGCCGAAGAGCGCGAGAACGAGGACGGTCACCGAAACCGTCGCCGCCGCCTCGATCACATTGGAGGACGGGAGCCGCGGCTCGAAGAACCTCAAGAGATCGCGCGGAGCGAGCGTGAAGGGACGGCGCCCTGCCCCCGACCGAGCGTCGCTGACCCGGAAATACTCCAGGAACGTCGCGAGAAGAGGAGCGGCGAGGCCCGCCCCGAGAAGGCCCGCGAAGACCGGCCGCGCCGCGCCGCCGCCCCGCAGCACGAGGGCGAGGAGCAGGCCCCCCGCGAGCAGGGCCGCCATCAACTGGATCTCGGGATGACCGCCGGAGAGGACGAACCAAGTCGAGATCGCAAGGCCAGCGAAGTCCCGCCGCGCGCCGCCGCGCGCCAGCCTCCGGGTGAAGAGGAACAAGAACGGGACCGCCGCCGCGACGAGAGTCTGCGGATGCTCGAGCCAGGCGATGAACGGGCCCGAGAGCGCGAAGGCGCAGGCCCCCAGCGCCGCCGCCGCGCGCGAGCGGGAGAAATTCCTCAACCAGAGGTACGTTCCGCAGAGAGCGGCGAGGAGGCGCAGAAGGAGCGAGACGTTCCAGCCGCGCGCCACGCCCAGGAGCAGAGCGGGCCAGACGAGGGGAGAGCCGAGCGCGGATATGGAGTTGCCGAGCAGCGGGACGCCTCCGTCCTGGTGCGGATTCCAGAGCGGCAGCGTTGCCGCGGCGAGCTCCCGGCGCGCCAGCGCGAGCCAGGGCACGAACTGCCAGACGGGGTCGGAGAGCGCCGGCGCCTCGATCGCCCGCGCAGGGGAAAACGGCGCCCAGGGCCAGAAGCGGGACTTGATGTCCTCGGAGAGAAGGAGCCCCCGGTGCATCCCGAGCGCGAACCAGAGGAACGTGCCCGCGGCCGCGAGAGCCGAAATGCCGAGCAGAAGCCTTGTCGCGACCGCCCGGGGCTCTCCTTCCCGCTGCACGATCTTAGCTAATTCCCCGTAACGATCGAATCGGTATCACGAAAAGGTCGCCCCGAAGCCGTCGGCATTGCCCTCGTCGGCACGCGCCGGCCGGCCGCGAGATTGAGATACGGCCGGCGCTGAGGGCTCCTCGCACTCTCACTCTGATGCAGGTCGCGCTCTTCCATGCTCGTCACCCATCACCTCCTCCGGGCAACGCCGCCGTCTCCGGGGCTTACACCGTGACTTTCGCCCGGGTAGGAGCCCCGGCGGCGGGGCCGACTTCCTCTGGCGGCCATGAGCGAAGGAGCACAAGACAGACTCTCGGTCGCCTTACTGCCGATGCGACTGAGCGACGAGCGACGGCCCGGTTCTCCTGGGGAGGCAGGGCCGGCGCGTGCCGACGAGGGAGGCGGACCCGACGCCAGGGCGGATTTTCCGAGAGGAGCGTGCCCGTGTGGTCGCGATTCTGGTGTCACAGGCAACTAGCCGCGAAAGAGGAGGAGCGCGAGCATTCCGAGAGCGGCGATGGAGACGGCCGCGCCGGCGTAGAAAGACCAGGGACGGTAACGGAACACCGCGCGGTGCGCTCCCGCCGGCAGAGCAACGGCGCGCAGGCAGCCGTCGGCGCGGAGCAGTGGCGCCGGATGCCCGTCCACCTCGACGCTCCATCCCGGATACCAGAGATCCGCAAGAACGAGAATACCCGCCGTGCCGGATGTCACGTCCGCCGCCAGGCGCTCGGGATGCTCCTCGGCGATGCGGGCGATGACAAAGGATCGTTTCTCGCCGGCAACCGGCCTGGGATCCGGCTCGCGGTCGAGGAGGACCTCACGGCTCCAGTCGATGTCGCCGCGGATGACCCTCTCCCAGGCGCGCTCGGGGTCCGATTCCAGGCGATAGCCGGTGACGAAGGAGAGGCGCGAGCGGTAGGGGTTCAATGGGGCCAGGAAGAATTCCCCGATCTTCTTGGAGCCCATGCGGGCCGGCTGAAAGGGCATCCAGAGGACCCGCGCGTTCGCCGGTCCAGCAGCGCGAGATAGGTCCTGTGCGCGGTCGATGGCGTCGGCGATGCGCCGCGCGGCCGCGGTCGCGAGCGGCGCGGCCGTCCGCACCGTCGAGACACCGGCCAGGAGATTGGTGTATCCGAGGAGCGCCTCTCGCTGCCTCCGCAGGGTCGCGGCGTCGAAGCGGGGTTCCTGGAGAACCCACCGGGCGAGGTCGGTCACGGGCGGCGTCAGGACTCGGCCGGGGATGCGCTTCAAGGAGAGGACGGACTCGGGAACGCGGCGGATCTCCGCCTCGGGAGCGAACCGGAAGAGGCCGTGCCCGGAGAGACCGAGCGAGGCCGTCAGGGCGAGCGCCGCTCCGGCCTCGAGGATTCCCCCGCTCCGGGCTGCGAAGCCCTCGCGGCCGGCCCCCAGGGCGAGCAGGAGTAGGAGGCCGAGTCCCACCGCTTCCGCAACCCGCACAAGGAGGGGCTGCCGGGACGCCGACAGAAGGGCTCCGGCGGCGACGGCCCCGAGGAGGAGCAGGATCTTCCTCGAAGGGAGGAAACGCAGGCGGTCCGCTCCGATGCCGGCGAGCATCGCGAGGGCGAAGAAGGTCCAGGCGAGTCCCTTGCCGGGATATCGAAGGCGATCCAGTCCCGGGAGCGCGCGAAGCCACGATCCCGGCGGGCCGGAAACCGAGACGAGGATCCCGGCCGCCGCCACTAAGAGGAGAAGGAGGGCGAGGGGGCGCTTCTCCTTCTCAGCGAAGCCGGCGCAGGTGGCGAAGAGGAGGAGCGGACCCGCATACAGCGAAGGCAGGTAGCTGTTTGCCATCGCTTCGGCCGAAAAGCCCAGCGCCGATGAGAGTGCCGGGGATTCGACCGTTCCCATGTTCCTCTCGGCTGCCGGCAGAGGGGCGCGCCTCTCCGAGTGCCACAGAAGCTCCCCCATGGGGAAGATCATCCATGCCGCGAGGGCGAGGCCGAGGGCCGCCGCCGCGCCGAGACGGGCAAAGCGGCGTCCGCGGGAGGGCTCGGCCCACCCGGACGGCTCCCGCCGCGCTTCCCAGGTCAGAAGGGCAGCCAGAAGGAGAGTCGCCGCAGACAGCTCGGGGCTTCCCGCCATCGCCTGAAGGCCGAAGAGAAGGGCGAACCCCGCTTGGCGGGAGCGTCGCGCCAGTCCCGAGTGAGCGAGCCAGGCGATTGCCGGCAGGTAGGCCCAGGCCCCGAAGTGGTTCCAGTAGGTCGACAGGGAGGCCGAAAAGCCGCACGCCGAGAAGGCCGCCGCCGAAAAGAGGGCTCCCGCGTCGGACACAGCCTCGTGCTTGGCGAAACGCCAGGCCCCCCAGGATCCGAGGCCGAAATGCAGGAGCAGGAAGAGCCCGGCGGCCAGGGCCGGGAAGGGCAGCAGGAAGAGCCAGGTCGGCGGATAGAAGACTCCCGACTGGCCGTTGGCGAGCCATGGCTCCCCCAGTCCCGAGAGCGGATTCCAGAGAGGGATCTCGCCCGCCGCCAGCCGGTCGGCCGTATGCAGCTTCAGCGGATAGAAGAAGTCTCCCTGGTCGCGAAAGGAAGGAGCGCGACGCTGGAAGAGCGCCGGGGACAGCCAGAGGAGCGCCGGCAGGAGCGCGGCCGCCGCGAGGGTGCCGGAGACAACCGAGCGGCGAGCCACACCGTCATTGTAGGGATTCCGACCCTAGCAGGCTGCTGAAAAATGGATGCGGGCGTCGTGTCTGGCCTTTTGCAGGTCGCAACGCAGAGGAGTTCTATCTGAAGAAAGGAGCTGGCGGCTTGTAGGCGTTGCGAGCAAAAGGCCAGCCATCGCGGAGCGGTTGCGGCGGCGCTCGCAACGCCGCCTCACACCCTTTTTCAGCAACCTGCTCGGGGATAAAAAAAGCGGTCCCGATCGCTCGGGACCGCTTCGTTCGAGACGTTGTCAGCCGGTTACTGCTGCGTGCCCTCGGGCCACTGCAGGAACGTGCCGTTGGAGTAGAGGATGTCCTCGTTGAAGTCGGTCGTCGTGCCGCAGACGAGCGCGTCCGATTGGAGGTTACGCCCGAAGCTGCGGATGTTGTAGTTGTCCCCAGGGGCCGACGCTGAGTACAGGAGCGGCTGACCCCATCCGTCCACCCTCGGAGGCTGGGCGATGTAGGTGGGCGTCAGCAGGGTCATGGACGCGGTGTCCATCGGGTTGCCCAGATCCGTGAAGAGACCAGCGCCGCAGCTGCCCGGCGGATACTGGTTGTTGTCCACCGCGTAAGCCTCGATGGCGGTCGCGAGGGACCTCATGTCGGCCATCGTCCTCTTCTGCTTGCCGCGCTGGACGGCGCTCAGAAGGTTCGGAATGGCGATGGCTGCCAGGATGCCGATGATCGCGATGACGATCAGGAGCTCGATCAGGGTGAAACCGGATTCCCGCTTCTTCAACATTGTCCCTCCCAAAATAGTCTTGTCGGCCGTCACTATGGCTGCCTGAGCTAACGCAAGGAAGAAGCCAGAAATGGGAATCCAACAACCCGCTTGTTTTCATACGCTTGGCTCGGTACTCTCCAAACGTATCATGGCGGAATTTGTCACTTTGCGGCCGAGACCTGTGACGAATTGTTGCCAGCCGAGAAGGCGAATTCGAGCAGCAGCTCCCGATAGAGATCGACTCCCTCGAGGTAGTCCCGAAGATAGATCCGCTCGTCGTTGCCGTGACGGCGGACCGAGTCGGTGATGTTGGCCGGTATCGGCGAGTATCCGTAAGCCGGGATTCCCCGCTGGCGGAAGTAGATGGAGGTCGTCGCGTCTCCGAAGGTCGGGACGGGCCCGAAGGGAACGCCGGGATGGGCCGCTTCGGTCACGCGCTTGACGAGGTCGACAAACGGAACGAGCCGGCCCCTCGGGTCGAGGAACGGACTGGCGCTCGTCACACCCGTCGAGTAGCTGTGGACGACCCGTATGCCGGCGCGAGTGGCGTCGGCTTCTATCGGCGGAAGGAACGGTTCGGGCGAGACCCCGGGAGGCGTGGAGACGACGACGTATCCGCGATAGTTGTTGAGGGCGCCGGGAGGATACGGATAGGCGACGAACCATCGGATCCGGTTCTCCAGGAAGGCGCCGTAGCGGTCGGGAAGGATGGCAAGCTCTTTGGGGTCGTTGCGCACGCGCTCCAGGTGTCGCAGCGGGTCGGTCAGCGGATGCTCCAGGTGATTGGCCAGCATGTCGAACCCCAGGACGACATCGGGGAGCGGTTCGACGGTTCTGGAATCGATCTTCGGCCATCTCGCGGCGAGTTCCTTCAGGGACTCTGCTCTCGGCGCTTCGAACTCGATGGACCCGTAGCCTGCCTGGACGGTCTCGATCCCCCAGAAACGGACATACCGGAGGATCATCTCGTTGGTTCCGCCTTCGTTGAGGACGGCGGACACTCCCTTGAACCATTCCGGGCGGTGCTCGAGCAGCCACCGGGATCCCCACTTCTGCCCTCCCTCCTCGTCCGCCTCCGCGAGGAAGAGGACGTCGGAGGCCGGAACGATCCCATGCTCCTTCAGGTTCCGCATCGCCAGGGCCTCGGCCAGCCCGAGGGACTTCATGTCGTAGGCGCCGCGGCCGTAGAGGAACCCGCCCTTGATCTTCCCTTCGAAAGGATCCGCGTCTTTCCAGAGACTCGCGAAGGCGTCCGCGACGTCGATGTGGTTCAGAAGAAGGAGCGCCCCCTCCCGCTTCCTGCCCGGCAAGCGGGCAAGCAGGTTGCATCGCTTCCCTTCCGGGCAAACGATCTCGTTTTCGATCCCGGCGCAGTCGAAGAAGCGCTTGAGGAATTCCGCCCCGGCCATCTCCCCCTTCTCATCGGTCGTCTCGAGTCGCACGTAGTCGCGCAGGAGACGCACGGGCTCCGAGCGGAGCCAATCCGCCGCCGGGCGCGTCTGATCCGCTTCGAGACCGCCGGGCTTGCGCGCCTGCCGCGAGCAGCGGCTCAAGCCGAGGAGCAGAAGGGCGAGCGCGAGAGCCCGGAGACGCCGGATGGTCATGGCTCGATCCCCCGGCGAGCAGGTTGCTGAAAAAGGGTATGGGATGGCGTTACGAGCGCCGCGGGGCCAGATGCAAGGAAGCGCGACGACGGCGATGCTCCCGCATCGTCGAGGAGCGATGACGCCGCAGATGGCCCCGCGCCGCCGTAACCCGAAGGGTGGACGGCACTTTGCCGGCGCCCGCGAGACCAGTATGCCGAAGCGATTCGCGATGAACCGGATCGGGCGCCGGCTGCAAAGTGCCGGACACGACGCCCGTATCCATTTTTCAGCAGCCTGCCAGGCCCGGCGGCGATGAGCCCGACAACGGCGATAGCAAAGAGGAGAGGCCCCCAGCGAGAGGCTTCGCCTCCCGGCACGCGCTCCCTCCAAAGGACGTCGTGGCGGCCGGCCGGCACCGGCACGGCGGTGAAGGCCAGCTGCGCGGGAACGGCCTCGACGGACCGGCCATCCACCTCCACCGTCCGATACGTCCAGAACGACCGCGCGACGAAAAGCCAGCTCGGATCGAGGGACTCGGTCTCCAGGCGGAACCTCTCGGGGCTGTCCTCCGAGAGAGAGACGCGGCCGAGCCGCGCCGCGCCGGAGCTTCGGATTCCGGTCTCGAGAACGACCTGACGGGCGGCGAGGCCCGGCAGATCCTCCAGGGCCGCGAGGGCGCCGGTCTCCCCCCTCCAGGCCTGCACCAGGCGGGGGGCGGGAAGAGCCTCCGGGTTCACGTCCCAATCCTGCAGGAGATCGCCGCCGAAGCGGCGAAAGCCGGGCAGCGGAGGCTGGTCACGGAAGCGGACTCCGAAGCGCAGCCCCAGGCCCGCGAACAGGCGGCTTGGATCGCCGTATTCGGCCAGACGCCGTGCGACCCGCCGCAGGCTGTCGGTCCGCGAGAGGTCACCCGCGTCGAAATCGTAGTTGAAGATCGTCCCGCGCCCCCAGAGCGCTTGAGTGTGCTGGGTCCAGCTGCGGCGCGCATAGTCGGTATAGCTCGGGTCCATTCCCTGACACGCGATCTGCAGGGGGCTCGCGCGGCGGTAGATGGACTCGCCGAGCGTCCTGTAGCGTCCCTCCGGATCGAGACGCTCGAGCTTGCGGGCAAAAGACGTCCTCGACAGGACCTCGGTCTCCGGGAAGGTCTGCGCGATCCGACGGTCGGCTGCCACGGGAACCAGCGTCAGCAGGGCAATCGAAGCGGCCTCGGCGACGCGTCTCTTCGCGCGCAAGGCAGCCAGCGCGACCACGGTCGCAATCCAGAGCAACCCGGCCTCGGCGAGCGCGGGGGCGAGGAGCGCCGCGGCGACCGGGCCCGCGGAGGCGGGCGCGCCGATGAGGCGCACGGCCGCCGCGCCTGCCCGACCCGGCCACGAGGAAGCCACGGCAGCGGTGGCCGCGAACCCTGCTCCGACGGCGAGAGGCCACCGAAGCGAGAAGGCCTTGCGCCGGTGGGCGTCGTAGGCTCGACCGGCCAGGATCGCCAGGGCGAGAACACAGAGCACGGCGAACTTCTCAGGGTTGCGCAACGCAAGCGGAGATCGCACTGTCCGAAATCCCTCCGAAAGCAGGCTCGGGAGGACGCAGACTCCGAGGGCCGTGATGAAGAGCGCGCGCGCGAAGCTACAGCCGCGCTCCGACAGAAGCGAGGGCTTCGCGGCGAGCGCGAGGAGCGGCAGCGCGCCAGCGTAGAGGGTCGAGAAGAGGCCGACGGATTTGTCATGAAACAGGACCCGGCCCCACACGGCCGACTCGTCCAGGCGCGCCGTGGCGCCGAAGGGAAACGGGATCACGAACTCCAGGATCCTCCAGGGAGACAGCGAAAAGAAGAAGGATTCGCCGACCGTGATCCCAGAAACCGCGCGGGCGGTCTGCGGGATCCAGAGCGCGGTAGCGACGATCTGGGGGGCGGCCGCGAGCAGACCGATCGCGGCCGCCGCGAAGAGATCCGCGGTCAGGGCCCTCCGGTCGTACCGCGGCTCTTCGAGGACGATCCAGAGGAGACCGGCCAGGAATCCCATGGCCACCGTGAAAACGTCTCCGGCCAGCATGTCGAGCGCGAGCAGGATGGACAGCCACAGGATCCGGCGGGAGCGTCTCGTCCGGCGATCGATCGCCCACAGGATCCAGGGAAGCAGCGCCATGCCGGGCTGTATGTGGGGGAAGAAGACCTCCGAGACCGCCACGCCTGAAAAGACGTAGGTCGCCGCGCCCAGCCACTGCGCGGCGCCTGACGCTCCGACGCCGGCGAGCAGGAGAACCATCCCGGTCCCGGCCAGGATCCAGTGAAACACGGGATAGATCTTGACCGCTGCGGCGAAGGGAACCGCCGCGAGGAGGACCCGCGCCGGGTACAGGGCTCCGGCATTCGGGTTCGGCAGGAGTGGCCGGCCGCCGGAGACGTTGGCCTCCCAGACCGGCAAACGCCCCCTGCGATACGCCTCGTGGACGGCTTTCTCCATCGGCAGGTTGTAGGCGGGCAGGTCCCTGCCCCCAAAGGTTCTATCGGTCAGAAGCGGGTCCGCGTAGACAGCGAGAACAAGCAGGCTAAATGCAAGCGCGACGAGGCGATTCATTCTCTCCCCGGCGCCGCCAACGGCGGCCCCTTCCGAAAGAGAATGAACAGGCAGATCAGGGCGAAGAGAACCGGCCCCCAACGGGAGACCGATCCGCCGGGTACGAGCTCTCTCCACTCGATCGCGTGGCGGCCGGCCGGTATGCGGACGGCGGAAAATGCGAGCTGCGCCGGAAAGTCCTCCACCGACCGCCCGTCCAGAAGCACTTCCCGGTGGTTCCAGAATCCCCGCAGGACGAATAGCCAGGTCGGGTCGGGCGCGTCGGCCTCGAGCCGAAGCCTCCCCGGGCTCTTCTCGAGAATCCGCAGGCGCCCCGGGCGAGCGGTCCCGGACCCGTGCGCGCCCGACTCGATCACGACCTCTCCCGCGCCGAGCTTCGGGACCGCGCTCAGGGCCTGCACCGGGCCCGTCTCCTCCCGCCAGCCGGCCAGGAGGCGGACGTCCGGAAAGGGCCTCTCGTGCTCGTCCCAGTTCATCAAGGGATCTCCGCCGACCCGATGATAGCCGGGCAGCGGATCCTGGTCGCGAAACCGGATGCTCCAGCGCAGCGCGAGCGCGCCGAAGAAGGCCGACGCGCCGCCGTAGCGGGCCGCCACGAAAGACAGGGCGCGCAGGCTCTGCAAACGCGAGAGATCTCCCGAGTCGAAGTCCATGTTGAAGACCACGCCGCGTCCCCAGAGAGCCGGCGTGTACTCGTTCCAACTGCGCCGGGAGAATTCGAGCTGCGCCGGGTCGTTGGACGCGTTCGCCTCCTCGAGGGCAGACGGAGGGCGGTAGAAGGCGGCACCCATCGTCCTGTACTGGCCGTGCGGGTCCGCTCTTTCGATATGGCGGGCGAAAGCCGTCGGCGCGAACACGGCCTCCTCACGAAACGCCTGCGCGATCCTCCGGTTGGCCGCGATCGGCACCAGGGTGAGAAGGACGAGAGAGACCGCCGGCCCCGCGGAAGGCAGGCGCAAGGACTCCAGGGCGATCACGGTCGCCATCCAGAGAAGGCCCGCCTCCGCGAAACCGATTGCGAGCTTCTCCCCGGCCAGGCGTTCCGATCCGGAGGGCTGTCCGACCAGCCGCAGGGCCACGCGCCCGGCCGGCTCCGTCCACAGCCGCGCGGACGCCGCCAGCAGGCAGAGGGCCAGGGCAACGAGCAACATTCCCCGCGGCTTGACGGGCGTCCGCCGGAGGCGGTCGAAGGCCAGGCCGGCAAGAATGGCCAGCGCCAGGGAGAGGCCGACCGCGAACTTCTCCGGGTTGCGCAGGGGCAGAGGGGAAGCCTTCTCGCTCCAGCTCGCGGGGATCAGACTGGGCGTCACCGAGGCGGCCAGGGCCGCGAGCGCGAGCACGCGCCCGAAGCGGGCGCCCCGGAGGGCCTCACGCCTGAGGACGAGGGCTCCGACGACGGCGAATCCGCCGGCATAGAGCGTCGAGAACAACCCGATGGCCTTTCCATGAAACACCCCTCGCGTCCAGACCTGCGACACCTCCATCGCGAAGGTCGAGCCGAAGGGATAGGGCACGATCAACTCCAGCAGGCGAAACGGAGACAGAGAGAACTGAAGCGCCTCTCTGAGTTTCATCCCCGTGATGTTCCGACCGGTTTCCGGGATCCAGAGAGCCGTCGCCACGATCTGCGGAGCCGCCGCCAGCGCGCCGAGCAAGAGGGACCCCCCGAGCAGGGCAAACTCGCGGACCCGGCGACCCGGCTCCATCTCGAGCAGGATCCAGAGCGAGCCGCAGGCGATCGCCATCGCTATGGAGAAAACGTCTCCGGCCAGCATTTCCAGGCCGAAGAGCGCGGAGAGCACGAGGAGCTTGTGCGCCGTGCGCGCCCAGGCCCGGGCGACCGCCCAGACCACCCAGGGAAGCAGAGCGAGGCCCGGAAGGATGTGCGGAAAGAAGACTTCGGAGACCGCGACCCCGGAAAACGCATAGGTTGCCGCGGCGACCCATGCCCCCGCGCGAGAAGAACCGAGGCAGCGCAGCAGGCAGAGCGCTCCCAGTCCCGCCAGCGCCCAGTGAAGGACGGGAAAGATCCTCATCGCGAGAGGAAAGGAAACGAGGGAGAAGAGCAGCCGCACCGGGTAGAGCGCGCCGGCGTTGGGATTGGCCAGGAGCGGACGGCCTCCGGAAATCTCCGGCATCCACACCGGGAGCCGCCCGCACGCATAGGCGTCGTGGATGGCCTTCTCCATCGGCAGGTTGTAGGCGAGCAGGTCCCGGCCCGCGAAGTTGCGGCGCGCGAAAAGAGGATCGGCGTACACGGCGCAGAGAAGGAGCACGAGAAGCCCCCCCGGAAGCGCCTTCCGGGCTACGTGAGCGAGCCGGTCGGACCCCTCTCTCATGCGCCTCCTCGAGGTTCGATGCCCCGGCGGCGCTCCCGGCGAGCGCGGTCGAAAATCCAGAGGAGGGCGAGCCCGGAGAGGACGGGTCCCCAGACCGTGACGGTCCCTCCCGGCACGCGCTCTCTCCAGTCGATGACATGGGCGCCGGCCGGGACGCGCACGGCCGAGAACGCGAGCTGCGCGGGAGCGTCCTCGGCGGGCTCGCCGTCCAGGAGGACGGTGCGGTGGTTCCAGTACGCCCTCAACACAAAGAGCCAGGTGGGATCCGGCGTCTCGACGGCGACCCGGAGGCGCTCGGGACTCTTCTCCAGGACGCGCAGACTCCCCGGCCGGGCCGTCCCGGCCCCGCGCGCGCCCGATTCCACGACGATCTCTCCGGGCTCGAGCCCGCGCATATCGTTCAAGGCGGTGACCGAACCGGTTTCCTCGCGCCACTTGCGCGCGAGCCGGATGTCCGGGAAGGCCGCCTCGTGCTCGTCCCATGCGACGAACGCGTCGCTGTGGATAGGGCGATAGCCGGCGAGCGCGTCCTGATCGCGGATCCGGACGCCCCACTTGAGCGACAGGGCTCCGAAGAAGGCCTCGGAGTCGCGGTAGCCGGCCGCGACGTAGGAGAAGCGCCTCAGGCTCTCCAGGCGCGAGAGATCGCCGGAATCGAGGTCTCCGTTGAAGACGGTGCCGCGGCCCCAGAGGGCATGCGTGTAGAGCTGCCAGGAGCGGCGAGCGTAGGCCGCCGCGCTGACGTCCGTGCGAGTGTCGGTTTCCGGGAGCGAAGTCGGCCCGGAATAGGCGGATTCGTCCAGCGTGCGGAAGTCTCCTCGAGGATCGGCGCGCGTCAAGTATCGGTCGAAGGCGGACGGGGCGAAGAGGTGCTCCTCGGCGAACGTCGGGGCGATCTTGCGGTTGGCGGCGATCGGCACGACCGTGAGCAGCGCGAGCGAGGCTGCGACGGAGCGGTGCGTGCCGCGGTTCAAGGCCTCGAGCGCCACGACCGTCGCGATCCAGAGAAGTCCCGCCTCCGCGAGCGCGCCCGGCAACAGGCGGCCCGCCGTCGCGGCGAGCTTCGGGGTCGCCCCGATGGCGCCCGCCGCAAGACGCCCGGACGGTCCGGGAAAGAGAAGAGCGGCCACGGCCGCGAGCGCGAGGGCCACGCCCGCGAAGAGGGGCCCGCGCACGCGCGGCCGCTTCTTCCTCCAGGCGTCGAAGCCAAGCCCGGCCAGCACCGCCAGGGCGAGAGCGATCGCGACCGCGAACTTCTCCGGATACCGCAGGGGCACCGGGGAGCGGATCTCGCCCCACGAAGCCGGGAACAGGCTGGGAGGGACCGAGATCGCGAGCGCGATCGCGAGGAGCCAGCGTCCGAAGCGGGCGCCCGGCGCGCGCTCTCTCCGGGTCGCGACGAGCGCGATCACCGCGAACGCTCCGCAGTAGAAGCTCGTGAAGAAGCCCAGCTGCTTGTTGTGGAAGAGCGGCCACCCCCAGGCGTTGGACCGTTCGAGATCCCAGACCGTCCCGAAGGGAAAGGGGATGACGAGCTCGAGCAGCCGGAAAGGCGAGATCGAGAAGAGCACCACCTCGCCGACGCGCAGGCCGGTTACCGCGCGGCTCGTCTCGGGGATCCACAGGGCCGCGGCCACGATCTGCGGAGCGGCCGCGAGCCCGGCGAGGAGGAGGGCCACGACGAGTCGCCGCCACTTGTCCGGGCGCTCCAGCGGGGCGGCCTCGAGCAGGATCCAGAGAACGCATACCAGAATGCCGAGAGATACCGCGAAGACGTCTCCCGCCAGCAGGACGAGAGCCCAGGGAATCGCGAGCACCGCGCCGCCGCGGGCGGCACCCGAAGAAGGGCGCGCCATCGCCCAGGCGATCCAGGGCAGCAAGGCCATTCCCGGATGGATGTTCGGGTAGAAGACCTCGCAGACCGAGACGCCGGAGAAGACGTAAGTCACCGCCCCGACCCAGGCCCCGGGGGCCGAGACGCTGAGAAGCCGCAGCAGCAGGACCATCCCGACGCCCGCGGCGGCAAAGTGGAGGATCGGGAAGAGCCGGACGGCGAAGGGGAAGGAGAAGCGGGAGAGAAGCGGACGCACCGGATAGAGGGCGCCGACATTCGGGTTGGCGAGGAGCGGCCGGCCTCCCGAGATCTCGGAGATCCAGACCGGAAGGCGCCCGCGGGCGTAGGCGTCGTGGATGGCCTTCTCGAGGGGATAGTGGTAGGCGAGAGGGTCTCGCCCGCCGAAGTTGCGGCGCAGGAAAAGAGGATCCGCATAGACGCCGGCGACCAGCAATACGAAGAGCATTGCCGGCAACATCGCTTCGAAGGCCCGCCGCGCCCGCTCGCCGCTCACGGGCTCTCTCGTCGCGATTCGCGCCCGCGGCTCCCCCGCTGCCAGATCCAGAGGAGCCCGAGCGCCGAAAGGGCCGGCCCGAAGCGCGCGAATCCCCAGCCCGGAGCCTCTTCCACCCACTCGATCCGGTGCCGACCCGCCGGCACGGGGACGGCGGAAAAGGCGAGTTGCGCGGGGAAGACCTCCGTCTCCCGCCCGTCCACGAGGACCCTGCGATACCTCCAGTACTCCCGCAAGACGAAGAGCCAGGCCGGATCCGGCGCCTCCACGTCGAGGAGCATGCGCTCCGGGCTCTTCTCGAGAAGGCGCACTCGCCCGGGCTGCGCCGCGCCCCGCCGACGCGTTCCGGTCTCGATAACGATTTCTCCCGCGGCGAGCCGCGGGAGCGCGGCGAGGGCCGCCGCCGCATCCGCTTCCTCGCTCCAAGTCTGCGCGAGGCGCACGTCGGGGAAGGCGCGCTCGTGCTCGTCGAAGATCTGGAGCCCGTCGCCGCCCATCCGGCGGTACCCCGGCAGCGGCGGCTGGTCGCGGTACCGGGCGCCCCACTTGAGCGAGAGGCTCCCGAAGAAGTTCTGCGAACCCGAATAGCCGGCCGCGATCTTCGCGACCCGTCTCAGGCTATCCATCCGCGACAGGTCCCCGGCGTCGATGTCCAGGTTGAAGACCGTCCCTCGGCCCCAGAGCGCCTGCGTGTGCTCGTACCAGACCCGCCGGGGGAAGTCCGTGTAGTAGAGGTCGGGCCGCGAGTAATACGCCTCGACACCAGAAGGCGGGAGATAGATCGACTCGCCGAGGGCCCGGTACGCCCCCTGCGGATCCGCCTTGCGCTGGTAGCGAGCGAAGGCGGTCGGTTCGAAAATCGCGCTTTCGGAGAGCGTGTGCGCGATCCGCCGCGTGGCCACGATCGGGCAGAGCGTCAGGAGCGCCAGGGAGACCGCGGGGCCGGTTCGAGGCAGGGCGCTCAGCGCCGCCAGGGCCAGGACCGCGCCCATCCAGAGGAGGCCTCCTTCCGTGAAGGCGAGGGCCAACTCCCGTCCGGCCGGCGCCGCCGCTGCGGAGCGGTCGCCGACGAGGCCGAGGGCGAGGCTCCCGATCCCGGCGGGAAAGAGCCGCGCCGATGCCGCGAGCGCGCAGAGAAGCGCCCCGGCGACGAGGGTCCATCGCGGCAGGAGCCGGGACCGGCGGAAGGCATCGAAGGCAAAGCCCGAGAGCAGGGCGAGGCCGAGGGCGATCGCGATCGCGAACTTCTCCGGGTTGCGCAGGGCGACCGGCGAATGGAGACTCTCCCAGCTCGCGGGAAGGAGGCTCGGCAGGACCGAGGCGAGCAGCGCGGCGACGACGAGAGCGCGCGCGAACCGGGCGCCTCTCGCCCGCGCGCGCAAGCAGACCACGAAGGCAATGACCGCGAAGGCCCCGCAGTAGAGGGTCGTGAAGAGGCCTCCGGTCTTCTGGTGGAAGATGGCGCGCGTCCAGAGGCGGGCCGGGTCCGTGGCGATGGGACCGAAGGGATAGGGCACGGCGAACTCCAGCAGCCGGAAGGGGGAGATCGAGTAGAGCAGCGAGTCCCGGAGCGGAATCCCGGTCACCGCGCGCCGCGTCTG
>JAWOLE010000147.1:0-3050 GCA_033853815.1 Thermoanaerobaculia bacterium | reverse complement strand
GATGATCAGCAGGTTCTCCTTCCTCGCGGTGTTCCTCGCGGCCGCCCCACTCGTGGCGGGTCAGGCGACTCAGAAGTTCGAGTGGAATCCACAGCGGGGCGCGCAGGACATCCACGTCGAGACCGATCGGGTCGTGGTTTCCCAGCTCGAGTTCGATCTGGGCGACCGGGTCAAGCCGACGCAGTTCTCGACGGCGCACGCCGTGGCGCGCGTGGACAACAACGGGTTTCTCGCCTACGAGGTCGGCGTCGCGATCGCGATCTTCGACGGCGAGGGGAACATCGTCGCGGCCGGCAGCGGAGGGGTCAAGCTCGGGTCGCTCGCGAAGGGGGAGCGGGACACCTTCACGATCAAGTTCCCCTACGTCTACCGCAATCTCGACAAGGCGAAGTCCTTCACGGTGACGCTTGAAACCGTCGAGAGGGGCTCGAGGAAAAAGTAGCGGGCTTCGCCGTTCCATTCCCGGCTAATCCGGGGAAGTCGGGCCGCGCGTAGCCGGTCAATTCGGCATAGGCCCGGCCGGTGACGGGGCGCCCCTGGCGCCGTCCTTCCACGCGGCAGGTCCCCTCCCAATAGATGACGCCGGTGGATTCTTCGGTGACGAGCTCCTGATCGGGCAGGAGCGGCAGGACGGTGACGTCGAGCCCGAGCGGGAGCACTCCGATCCGCCATTTGGCCGGATAGCGCGCGCCCGTGCGCGGGGATTTCCAGCCTGCCTGCTCCGCCAGCGTGACGTCGCTCCAGCGGACGGGCCGCGCCGAGCCGTCTCGAGCGACGAAGGTCCCCGCGGAAAAAGGAGTCGCGCGCCCCGCCCTGTCCCGCAGGCGGTAGAGCATCAGGTCCGAGCCGTCGTCGAGCTGCAGCGCGAACCAGTCCCAGCCCGCTACGTTTGCGGGCATCCCTCCGGGACCCCACTCGTGATCGAACCAGGCGGTGCCGGTCAGGGAAAGCTTGACCGAGCCGTTGCGCATCTGTCCCGACGCGGAGAGCCGCGTTATGGAGACGTAGTGCGAATACTCGCCGGCTCCCGGTCCCTTGCGGGAAATGCCGTTGTCGCCGTTCAAGACGGGAGGCTTGGCCGCTCGGAGAGCCAGCGACAGCTCCCAGCCGCGCCCGGCCGCGTGCAGACGGTGCGTCCCGGCCGATTCCTCGGCGGACCAGTTCTCGTTCGAGACCGCCAGACGTCCGACCTCGGCTCCTGCGATTCCGGGCAGGCCGAGGTGCGACTTTTCCTCGTACCGGAATTCCTTTCGGGCGATGTCGCTCCAGGCGAAGTGGGCGAGGTGAAACTCCCGCGCCCGGAAGAATGTGAGCTGGAAGCCATACTCGCGGCCGGCCGCATCCCTGAGGTGTCCCGTGTAGTACCACCATTCGATGGCGGCATCGGGGTGAGAACCGTTGTCCCTCGGGAACGAGATATCGCTTCGATCGGCGCCAATGGCGAAGATGACCGCCATCGCTATCAGGAGCAATTTGTTCATTGACTCATTGAATCATTGGTTCATTGCATCGGATTCGTTGGATTAATGGGTCAATGGGTCAATGGATCAATGGATCAATGGATCAATGGATCAATTCTTCTTCATGGGTCAATGAATCAATGGATCAATGAATCAATTCTTTCTCATTCCTCGGCCAGGGCGGCGGCCGCGTCCACGGAGGCCGCCAGGCGGCCCGGGAAGACCCCGGCCACGATAGCCGCCGCGAGGACAGCCACGGTCACCGCGGCCAGCCGGCCGGCAGGCAGGCTGACGACGACGGTCCAGCCGAAGGACTGCGGGTTGATGACCTCGAGAAGGAGGTAGGCGAAGGCCGCCGCCGCGGCGAAGGAAGCGGCCGTCCCCGTCGCCCCCGTCAGCCCCGCCTCCAGGAGCACCGCGCGGCGCACCTGACGCTCGGCGGCGCCGACCGCCCGCAGCAGGCCGAAGGTGCGGCGCCTCTCGACGGCGGAGGCCGTCAGGGCGTTGGCGATCCCGAGGATCGAGACGGCGACCGCGATCGCCTCGAGCGCTCGGGTCACCGCGAAGGTCTGATCGAAGATCTTCAGGACCTCGCGCCGCAGATCGCGGTTGGTCGTGACCGACAGCGCGTAGCGGCCCTGCGCGGCCGCGAGCAGCCGCCTGCGCAGCGTCGCTGCGTCCACGCCGGGCGCGGCCTGGACGGCGGCGCTCGTCACGCGGGGATCGTCGAAGAGGGAGAGGTAGAGGCCCCGGTCGAGGAGCACGGTTCCGCGGTCGTTGGAGTAGTCGCGGTAGACACCGGCGATTGTGAACGCCCGGGGGCCACGCGGCGTGGCGAGCTCGACCCGGTCGCCGGCAGCAAATCCGAAGCGTCGGGCGTAAGGCTCGGAGACGAGGACTTCTCCTTTCGCTTTCGCCTCCAGCGCCACGCGCTTGGCGTCGCGCCCGTCCAGGAGCGGAGGCCCGCCCACCCTCGCGACGACTCGGAAATCTCCCGAGGCAACCGTGAACGGGCGACCGCGCGCGTCGGTCGCGTCCCGAGCCCGGAACGGGTCCACCGCGGCCACACCCGGGATCGCCCGGAGGAACGGCACGATCTCCGGAGGCAGATCTCCCACGAAGCCGCGGCGTCCGCCGGCTTCCGCCTTGATCCAGAGATCGGAACGAAGCGTCGCCTCGACCCAGACGCGCACGGTCTCCCGGATCGAGGAGACCGTGACGATCATCGCGAGCGTCATGCCGAGCGCCATGGCGAGCGAAGCGACGGCGATCGCGTTCCGCGCCAGAGACCCTCCGAAGAACTCGGCCGCGAGGCGTCCGGCGGCGCCGGCCACTCGGGCGAGCGGATGCGCCGAGGCCCGGGAGGTCGCCTCGACGAGGATCGGCGCGAAGACCGCGAGGGCAGCGACGACGAGGGCGACGGACGCGAATCCAAAAAGAGGGAACCCGTCCACGGGCGTCGCCCGCGAGGCGACGGCCGCCCCCGCGAGAAGCGCGGTCGCGGCCCGGGCGCGCCCTCTCAGGCTGCGGCGCCTTACCGCCTCGATCGAGCCGGGACGCATCGCCGGCGAAGGCTCGACGCGCGTCGCC
>JAWOLE010000146.1:0-11004 GCA_033853815.1 Thermoanaerobaculia bacterium | reverse complement strand
CGGATCAAGGGGGGCCTCGCCGTGGACATCGGCGTCAAGGCCTTCCTGCCGGGCTCGCTCGTGGACGTCAAGCCCGTCAAGAACCTCGAGTCGCTCAAGGGCCGCGACCTCGAGTTCAAGGTCATCTCGGTGGACAAGAAGAGAGGCAACATCGTCCTCTCCCGCAAGGCCGTCGTCGAGATCGAGCAGGAGGCGAAGAAGAAGGAGACGCTGCAGCTCCTCGAAGAAGGGCGCGTCCTGCGCGGGACGGTCAAGAACCTGACCGACTACGGCGCCTTCGTGGACCTGGGAGGGCTCGACGGCCTCCTCCACGTCACCGACATGTCCTGGGGACGCGTCAACCATCCCTCGGACATCGTCAAGGTCGGCGACGAGATCGACGTCGTGGTGCTGAAGTTCGACCGGGAGACCGAGCGCGTCTCGCTCGGCACCAAACAGCTGACCGAGGATCCCTGGACACATGTGCCCGACCGCTACCCGGCGGGCTCGCGCGTGACCGGACGGGTGACCAACGTCACCGACTATGGCGCTTTCGTGGAGCTCGAGGAGGGGGTCGAGGGGCTCGTGCACGTCTCCGAGATGTCCTGGTCCAAGAAGGTCAAGAACCCGGCCAAGGTCGTCTCCCCCGGCGACACCGTCGAGGCGATCGTGTCGGACGTCAACCGCGAGTCGCGCCGGATCTCGCTGTCCCTCAA
Organism: Thermoanaerobaculia bacterium; assembly: GCA_033853815.1. Classification (GTDB taxonomy): domain Bacteria; phylum Acidobacteriota; class Thermoanaerobaculia; order UBA5066; family Gp7-AA6; genus JAWOLE01. The sequence continues at coordinate 10,309 of JAWOLE010000146.1, read as the reverse complement.
GGACACGTTGCCCGATCCCTGGGAAAGCGTGATGGCGAAGTACAAGGTCGGAGACTCCGTCTCGGGAAAGGTGCGCAACCTGACGGACTTCGGCGCCTTCGTCGAAATCGAAGAGGGCGTGGACGGCCTCGTGCACGTCTCCGACATGTCCTGGACGCGCCGCATCAAGCACCCTTCGGAGGTCCTCAAGAAGGGGGACGACGTCCAGGCGATCATCACCTCGATCGACCAGGAGAACCGGAGGATTTCCCTCTCGATCAAGGAGTTTCAACCCAACGACTGGCAGACCTTCAAGGACAGGCACCAGCCGGGAGACACCGTGGAGGGGACCGTCAGCCGGATCGCGGACTTCGGGGTGTTCGTGCAGATCGAAGGACTGGTGGAAGGGTTGATGCACATTTCGGAGACGGGTCTGCCTCGCGGGGAGAAGCCGCAGGACCATTACAAGGAAGGGGAGCCGATCCGCGCCCGCATCCTGCGGATCGACGATGCCGAGATGAAGGTCGGCCTGTCGGCCCTCAATCTGGACGCGGCGCCGGAGCCATCGGCGGCCGCTGCCGAAGTTCCGGCGGGCGAGCCGGCGGAGACCCGGGAAGCCGCGGAGCCGGCGGCGCCCGAGCCAGCCGAGGCCGCCGAGCCGGCGGAGCCAGACGCGGAGTCCGGCGCGAAGAAGAAGCGGACCCGGAAGAAACCCAAGGACGCCGCCTCCGAAAGTTAGCGTTCCCGTCGGAGTCGGGTCGGGTCCCCGCCGTGGAAGAGAGGCAAACGATGACCAAAGCCGAGCTGATCGAAAGGGTCGCGGTCGCAACCGACGTCACCAAGAAGCAGGCCGAGACGATCGTGGACACCGTGTTCGACGCCATCGTCCGCTCCCTGAAGGAAGGGGAGAAGATCGAGCTGCGGGGCTTCGGATCCTTCCGCCTGAGGGAGCGTGGCGCGCGCATGGGCCGCAACCCCAAGACCGGCGTCAAGGTGGCCGTCCCCGCGAAGAAGATCCCCTATTTCAAGCCGGGCAAGGAACTCAAGGAGCTGATCAATCGCTAGCCCGCCGGAGGTCCTGTTCGCTCCCTGGCGCTACGAGTATCTGGTGGCTGACAAATCGGGCGGGTGCATCTTTTGTGACGCCGCGACGGCCGGAGAAGATTCCCTGGTCGTCCACCGGGGAGAAAGAGTGTTCGTGATCCTGAACCGCTATCCGTACACCAACGGCCACGTCATGGTCGCTCCGTACCGGCACGAGGCCTGGCTGTCGAGCTCGGACCCGGAGACCCTCCGGGAGCTCATCGAGACGCTCGCCCGGACCGAGAGGATCCTGGTCTCGACCTACCACACGGACGGCCTGAACGTGGGCATCAACTTCGGCTCCGCGGCCGGCGCCGGGGTCACGGGGCACTACCACGTCCATGTGGTGCCGCGCTGGAGCGGAGACACGAACTTCATGACCGTCACTGCGGGGCTGCGCGTCGTCCCGGAGGAGCCTTCGGCGACGCTCGCCCGGCTCCGCCCGCTCTTCGCCAGGGCGGACGGATGAGCGCCCCGGCCCCGCCGGCCCCCGCTTCGGAGACGCGTCGGGCGAACCCGTTGCTCGCGGCGGCCCTGGCCTGGCTCTTTCCGGGGCTCGGGCACGCCTACCTGAAGCGGCCCCGGACCGCGGCCCTCTACGCCCTGGTCGTCACGGTCACGTTTCTTCTGGGCCTCTCGTTCGAGGGCCGGCTGTACTCGCCCGAGCCCGGCCAGCCCCTCACGATTCTCGCTACGTTCGCCGTCTACGGCGCGGGGCTCCTGAACATCGTCGCGCGCATGCTCTCCACGAATCCGAACGGGACGATCCTTTCGGTCACCTACGAATACGGCTGCGCCTACCTGCTGACCGCGGGGCTCATGAATCTGCTTCTCATGCTCGACGCCTGGGACATCGCGGTGGGGAGGAAGGCATGACCGCGCTCGCCTCGCTCGTGCCGGCGGATCATTTCCTGATCATGACGCTCTACGCGCTCCTGATCTCCGTGTTCTTCGCGCTCCTGTGGCGAAACGGGAGACGGGACCGGGTCCTTCTCTTCGTCAAGCTGTTTCTCGCGCTCGTCGTGGGAGGGCTCGCCGTGGCGTGGCTGATGTATCCCTTCCCCAAGTGATTCGTGAGGCGTGAGGACGTAAGGCGTTAGGCGTGGAGCCGGAGATTACGAGCTTCGCCTCACACCTCACGCCTCACGCCTTACGGCTTCAGGGACATGTGCGGCATCGCCGGTTGGATTGAGTCGGCCGGCATCGATCCGGCGGTCATGGACCGGGCGCTCGACACGTTGAGCCGGCGCGGCCCGGACGGGAGCGGCACCTGGGTGAGCCCCGACCGGCGTGTGATCCTCGGGCACCGGCGCCTGGCGATTCTCGATCCGTCTTTTCGCGGAGAGGAGCCATCAGTTTCTCCCGACGGGAAGTCGGCCTTCGTCCACAACGGCGAGATCTACAACTTTCGCGCTCTGCGAGCGGACCTGGAGTCCCGGGGCGAGGAGTTCGTCTCCCAGAGCGACGGAGAGGTCGTGCATCGCCTGCTGCGGCGGGAGGGTCCGGCGGCCATAGGCCGAATCGAAGGGATGTTTGCGCTGGCTCTCTGGAACGAGACGGACTCGACCCTCCTGCTCGCCCGGGACCGCATCGGGATCAAGCCGCTTTACTACGCCTCTCTGCCGGGCCGCTTCGTTTTCGCCTCGGAGCCGAAGGCGATTCTCCGGTTCCCGGGAGTTCCGGCGCGCCTCGATCCGCAGTCTCTTTCGGATTTCCTCTCCTACGGGTACGTGCCCTTCGACCGCTCGATCTTCTCGGGCATTCGCAAGCTCCCGCCCGCCCACAGCCTCCTCTACGACGCCGCGACCGGCGCGGTCGCGATCGCGCCGTTCTGGCGGCTGGAACGGCGGGAGGTCTCGGACGACGTCGGGCAGCTGCGGTCGCGGCTCGAGGAGGCCGTGGAGTCCCACCTCGTCTCGGACGTGCCGGTCGGCGCCTTTCTCTCCGGCGGACTCGACTCGACGACAGTCGTCTCGCGCGCGGCTTCCCGGGCGGGGTCCCGCTTCCCAACGTTCACCGTCGCCTACGGAGACGGGAATCTGGACGACATCGATTACGCACGGATCGCTGCGGACGCCTTCCACACGGCGCACCGGGAAGAGCTTCTGGAGATCGGGGATCTCGCCTCCACGCTCGACCGGGCGGCCGAGGTCTACGACGAGCCCCTCTACGACTCGACGGCGCTGGCCGTGCTCGAACTGGCGCGGCTGGCCCGTCGGTCCGTCAAGGTCGTGCTGACGGGAGACGGGGGAGACGAGATCTTCGGCGGATACGGCTGGCACGAGACCGTGATGCGATACGAAGCGCTCCGCCAGGGGCTCGGCTTTCTCGACCCGTTGCTCACTGCCGTCCACCGGGGGGTCGTCCAGCCCCTCTCGGCGATCCCGCTGGCGAGCCGCTCGGCCGGCTCGGCGCGCCTGCTCGCCGCGGATTTCCCGGACCGCTACTTCCCGGTGCGCGGGTTCTTCACGGCGGCCGAGCAGAGGCGCGTGCTCGGGCGTGCTCCGGAGGACCCCGCGTGGCTCTTCCGGAAGTTTGACCGGCCGGAGCTGCCGCTTCCCCAGCGGCTGCTCTCCCTCGACATCCAAACCTACCTGCCCGACAACAACCTGATGCTGGTCGATCGTTCGACCATGGCGGTGGGGCTCGAGGCGCGGGTGCCTCTTCTCGACCGGCAGCTCGTCGAGCACGCCTTCTCGCTTCCGCCCGAGCGCATCGTGCGGCCCGGTGCGACCAAGATCGCTTTTCGCGAGGCAATCCGCCCCTGGCTGCCCGAACCGATCCTCAAGCGGTCGAAATCCGGGTTCTCGCCCCCCTTCAAGCGCTGGGTCGGGGGCGCGGGGCGCGAGGCGGCCTTTCGCGCGCTGGAGAGGGGAGATCTCGCCGCGGATGGCGTCATCGATCCCAGAGGGGTTCGCGTCCTCATCGAGTCCGGCACGCAGCGCCGGCACAACAAGCTCTGGCTACTCCTGAACCTCGAAGCCTGGTACCGCCGCTGGATCCGCGGCCGGGTTTCGGACCTCCGCGAGACCGAGAGGCCGGCCGTCGCCGCGTCCGCCTAGGGATCGAAGCTCCCACCCTCCTCCCGCAGGCCTACTCCACTAGCAGAATTGAGGGTGTCTCAAGGTATGCTCCTGCGTAGCATCTCAAGAGGTCAGAAAGGGGAGGGTGTATGAAGGGCCAATGGCGTTTCCTTACGGTTCTCCTGGCGTTCGCGGGCGCTTTCGCGGCCACGTCCTCGGCGCAGGTGATCACGGAGTTTCCGATCCCCACCGCAAATAGCGGAGCGATCGGCATCGGGGTTGGACCCGATGACAACCTCTGGTTCACAGAGCAGACGGCCTCGAAGATCGGGATCATCCGGCTGGGCGGCCGCATCACCGAGATATCGCTCCCCGCCGGCACCGCGCCCACGCGGATTCACGCGGGACCGGATGGGGCCATGTGGTTCAGCGAAAACACCCGGCCCTTCATCGGACGGGTGGACGTGAACACCGGCGCCTTTACCGAGTTTGGCCTCCTCAACGCTGCCAACGCGACGCGGGGCATCAACTCGGGGCCGGACGGAAACGTCTGGTTTTGCGAGAACCCCGGGAACCGGATCGGGCGCACGGGAGGGGGCGGCGCCTCCTTTGCGATCCCGACGGCTAACGGAGCCCCGGCCGGGATCGCGGCGGGCCCCGACGGGAACATGTGGTTCACCGAATTCACCGGCAACGACATCGGGCGCATCACGACCGCGGGCGCCACCACAGAGTTTCCGATCCCGACGCCCAATGCCGGAGCCTCCGGCATCTCGTCCGGCCCCGGCGGATACCTCTGGTTCATCGAGAAGACCGCCAGCAAGATCGGGCGCATCACGACCGCGGGAGTCATCACCGAGTTCCCGGTTCCCTCCGGGGGAAACGGGGTCGTGGGAGGCGCCGACGGGAACCTCTGGTTCGTGGAAGACAGCGACAAGATCGGGCGCATGACGCCCTCGGGCGCCGTCACGGAATTCCCGCTTCCTCCGGGGAGCGCTCCGGACGGCCTCGCCGCCGGGCCCGACGGCAACCTCTGGTTCGTCGAAAACGGCACCAACAAGATCGGGAGGATCACGATCGGGGCCCTCTTCGGCTCCGTGCCCGTGATCATTTCCGCGCCCGGCGCGGGCGGGTCGTTCTTCAAGACCTCCGCGCAGGTCAACAATCCGTCGGATGGGGGTCTCTCGGGATTCGTCGTCTTTCACCCGGGCGGGGCCTCCGGATCGTCCGGCGATATGGCGTCGAACTTCAGCCTCGGCCCACGGCAGACCCTTTCCGTCCCGGACATCCTCCCGTCCAACAACCTGTCGGGGGTCTACAGCATGGACGTCTACATCACGAGCGGCCCCTTGCCCGTGACCGTCTTCCGCGTCTACAACGACGCCGGCGCGGCGGGCACCACGGGGTTCGACGAGGACGCGATCCAGCTCACCGACGCTCTGTTTACCGGCCAGCACGCCGTGCTCGTCTCCCCGATCGATTCCGCGAAATTCCGCTACAACATCGGAGTCCGAACGTTCATGACCGGCGCGGCGATCACGGTCACGGTGCGAGACGCGACCGGAGCGGTCAAAGGGGTGGTCACGAAGAGCTACCCTGCGTTCTTCTTCCAGCAGGGCAGCGCCGCGGATTTCCTGGGGTTCCCCCTCGACGCCAACAGCTCGCTCGACATCGCCGTCGATGTCGGGAGCCTCGTCGTCTACGGGGCGGACGCCGACAACACGACGCAGGACCCGAGCGCCCACCTGGCCAAGAGGACACAATAGGAGGTCAGAAGAAGTCCCGGACGGCGCCGATCACGGTCTCGACGTCGGCGTCGGACAGGGCCGGGAACATCGGGAGAGAGAGGGTCGTGCGGGCCAGGGCCTCGGCCCCGGGCAGGAACGGAGGCGCTCCCCGGGAGGCCATGGCCGGCTGGAGGTGGTTGGCGATCGGGTAGTGGAAGCCGGTCTCCACCCCTCGGGCCTTCAGGTGCGCCCGCAGCGCGGCCCGCTGCGACTCGTCCCGGCAGCGCACGGGATAGAGGTGGTAGACCATCCGCGTGCCCGGGCGCTCTCTCGGCAGGGAGAGATCCGCGATCTTCCCGAACGCGGCGTCGTAGCGCGCCGCCACCGCGCGGCGTTTCGCGATGAAGTCCTCGAGAAGCGCGAGCTGTTTCCTCCCGACGGCGGCCTGCACGTCGTTGAAGCGAAGGTTGTAGCCGACCTCGACGTGCGTGTGCTTGTCGCTCCTCCCGTGATCGCGCAGGAGACGCACGCGGTCGGCGATCCGCGGGTCGTCGGTCGTGACCATCCCGCCGTCCCCGAAGACCGTCAGGTTCTTCGACGGGTAGAAGGAGAAGCACCCGGCGCGCCCGATCGAGCCCACCTTGCGGCCGCCGTAGAGAGCGCCGTGCGCCTGGCAGCAATCTTCGACGATCCAGAGCCCTCGTTCCCGTGCCAGCTCATGGAGACCGTCGAGGTCGGCGGCGCCGCCGTAGAGGTGGACCGGGACGATGCCGACGGTTTTCGCCGTGATCCGCCGCCTGGCGTCCTGCGGATCCATGCAGCCGTAGGCGTCGTTGTCCACGAAGACCGGTACGGCGCCGGCGTGGATCACCCCTTCGATCGTAGGGAACGCCGTCATGGAGGGCACAAGGACCTCGTCGCCTGCGACGACGCCGACTGCTTGGATCGCGAGCTGGATGGCCGCCGTGCCCTGGGAAACGGCGACCGCGTGGGCGACCCCGATGTACCCGGCGAACTCCCGCTCGAAGGCCGCGACTTCCGGCCCCAGGATGAACCGGCCGGAATCGACGACATCCAGGATCGCCTGCTTCATCTCCGGGGTCACGGTGGCGCGCGACAGCGGAATCATCGGGCGCCTCCGGCTTCCGCGGGAGGCCTCCCCAGGCGGGAGTGCGCGGGCGTGAAGGGGAGCCGGACCTCGCGGCCGCTCTCGATCGACTCGTAGATCGCCGTGATGACCTCGAGCGACTTGCGGCCCTCGCGTCCGTCCACGAAAGGCGTTTCTCCCTTCGCGATAGCGTCGAAGACGTCCCGGTAGAAGGCGTGATGGCCGAAGCCGTAAACGTCGGGGGGATTCGTCCGATACCGGTCCAGCACCCGGGCGTCTTCCGGCGTCTCGTCGGCGAACTTCCAGACCGTCATCTCGTTCATCGCGAAGCCGCCGACCTCCACCGTCCCGTTCTCCCCGAGGATCGAAATCGATCCCTCCAGGTCCACCGGGCGAGCGGCGGTCGTCGCCTCGACGACGCCGAGCGCGCCGTTCTCGAAGCGCAGCAGCGCAACCCCGGTGTCCTCGGCCTCGATCGAGACGAGTCGGGTCGCGGCCATGGCCTTGACGGAGGAGACTCCGCCCATCATGTAGACGAGCATGTCCACGTGGTGAGACGCCTGGTTGGAGAAGACGCCCCCGTCCATCGCCCAGGTTCCGCGCCAGGGGGCCTGATCGTAGTAGTCCTGGCGGCGGCACCAGCGGACCCGCACCGCCCCGAGGACGAGCCTGCCGAACCGCCCGGAGTCGAGCGCTTCCCGAAGCTTGCGGATGGGGAGGTTGTAGCGGTTCTGCTTGACCACGAAGAGCCGCGCGCCGCTCTCCTCGCACGCCGCGATCATCGCGTCGGCGTCGGCCAGGCGAAGGGCCATCGGCTTCTCGACCACGATGTTCTTCACGCCCGCCCGGGCGGCGCCGATCACCCCTTCGGCGTGGATTCCCGAAGGAGTGCAGACGGCGAGGAGGTCCGGAGCCTCGGCGGCGATCATCTCGCGGATTCCCGGGTAGGGACGGCCGCCGTGCTTACCGGCGTAGGCCCGCGCCTTTCCCGGTTCGACATCGGCGACCCCGACGAGCTCGACCCCGTCCGCGGACGCGAGGATCCGCGCGTGCCGCTCCCCGATTCGCCCGCAGCCCGCCAGAGCGGCCCGGAGCCGTGCTGCGCCCGTGTCTTGCGCGGTCATTCCGGCCGGTTATCTCACAACTGGCTGGATCTGCGCAGCCGCGGGGCGGCCATCGGGCGGCGACGCGCGTCTTTCGAACTGAATTAGTCTTTCAACACTTTGAGACTCCTCATCTCCGCGGGGGAAGCCTCGGGGGACCTGCACGGCGCGAGGCTTCTCGCGGCTCTCCGAAAGAAGCGTCCGGACCTCTCCGCCTTCGGGATGGGGGGGCCGCGCCTCCGAGCCGAGGGGCTTGAAGCCGTCGTTGCCTCCGAGAGCCTCTCGGTCGTCGGGATCTCCGAGGTGCTCGAGAAGTTGCCGGCCCTGGCCCGCGCTCTCGGCTCTCTCGGTCGGGCCGCCCGGAGGGAACGCCCGGACGCCGCCGTGCTGATCGACTTTCCCGATTTTCACGGTCTTCTGTCGAGGTCCCTGTCCCGGCAAGGAGTTCCTTTGATCTACTACGTCAGCCCGCAGGTCTGGGCGTGGCGGCGGGGGCGCGCCCGCGTGATCGCGCGCCGGGCCCGCCGCATCGTGACGCTTTTCCCCTTCGAGGCCGAGATCTACCGAAACCTGGGCGCCGACGCGGTGTGGGCGGGCCATCCCCTCGTGGACGACGTGCGGGAGGGAATCGTCCGGCCGTCTCCTCTGCCTCCCAAGGCCCGGCGAAGGCTGCTCCTTCTTCCCGGCAGCCGGTCGGCCGAACTGCGACGCCACTGGGAGCCGATGCGCCGTGCCGCGCGGAGGCTTTCCCGGCGGCTGGACCTCGAAGTCGCCGCGGTTCGGGCCCCGGGCCTGCCCGAGGAGCTGTTCCCGGGCGCCGCGGAAGACGGCATCGCGCTGGCTTCCTCCGGAATCCACGCCCTGCTCGCGACGGCCGACCTCGCCTTCGTGGCGTCGGGAACGGCAACCCTCGAGGCCGCGCTGTGCGGCGCGCCCATGGTCGTTGTCTATCGGACTTCGGCGGCGAGCTTCGCCGTGGGCAAGCTCCTCGTGCGGGTGCCCTGGGTCTCTCTGGTCAACATCGTGGCCGGCGAGGAGGTCGTTCCCGAGCTGCTGCAGTCCGACGTGACCTGGGAGCGCCTCGAGAAGGAGGGCGCGTCTCTTCTCGAATCTCCTGAGCGTCTCGCACGGATGCGGGAGGGCCTAGCGCGGGTTGCCGGAAGCCTCGGCCCTCCCGGAGCGAGCGACCGCGCAGCCGACGCCGTGATCGCGGCTCTCTCCGGACGGCCTGCCGCCGGCTGACGGATCTCGCGGGGAGACTGTCCCGGCCCGCCCGGGGTGCCCGCACGACGGAATTTCGCCCGGCCGGAGTAATCGCGAGAGGCCGGCCGTCGTTCTATCGGACAAAGGAGCCCGCACCATGGCCGGAGGCCTGTGAAATGACAACTCCGCGGGGACATCCCGCCCGGGCGGCGTCGGCAGCGCGGCGCCTCGGAAGAGATCTCTGCTGGGAGGAGAGCCTCTAGTGTGCGGCATCGTGGGCTGGGCCTCACGCGATTCCGCGCCGGCCGGCGTTCTCGATCGTGCCCTCCAGGCCCTGGCGCCCCGAGGGCCCGACGGCAGCCGAACCTGGCGATCCCGTGACGGCCGCGTCCTCCTCGGTCACGCGCGTCTGGCGATCCTCGACCCCTCGCCGCGGTCCGCACAGCCATCGGTGGCGGCGGACGGCACCTCGGCCTTCGTCCACAACGGCGAGGTCTACAACTTCCGGCGACTGCGACACCGGCTCGAATCCGCCGGCGAGAGCTTCCGCTCCAACGGTGACGGCGAAGTCGCCCATCGGCTGCTCGCTCTCGAGGGGTCGGAGGGACTCGGTCTTCTGGAGGGAATGTTCGCGCTGGCTCTCTGGACCGAGCGCGACGGAAGGCTCCTGCTCGCGCGGGACCGATTCGGGATCAAGCCCCTCTACTACGCCGGGTTCCCCGGGGGCCTCGCGTTCGCCTCGCAGCCGAAGGCTCTGCTGGCCCTGCCTGCGGTGTCCGCCCGGCTGGATCCGGAGGGCCTCTCCGACTATCTGGCCTACGGCTACGTCCCGTTCGACCGCTGCATCTTCGCCGGCATTCGAAAGCTGCCTCCGGCCCACCGGTTGGCCTACGAGCCGGAGACGGGACGGCTGGAGGTGCGCCCCTTCTGGCGGCTCGAGCGGCGACAGGTTCGCGATGACGCCGCCGAGCTGCGGAGCCGCCTCGAGCGGGCCGTCACCTCGCATCTGGTCTCCGACGTGCCCCTGGGAGCCTTTCTGTCGGGAGGCCTCGATTCCACGACGGTCGTCTCGCTCGCCGCCCA
>JAWOLE010000145.1:0-3677 GCA_033853815.1 Thermoanaerobaculia bacterium | reverse complement strand
CCGAGCCTTCCGCTAATCGGAAGCTTCAAGAGCGCGTAACTCACTCTCGGGTGATTACTTAGTTCGGAGGCGTCGCAAGGACCCTTTCGCGTCAATCCAGCAATGAGGTCGCAAGTCTCGTCTTCGCTCGGCATAGCGCCCACTAATGTAATCGGATCATGCGGAGAGTCGTGCCTCCCTCCACCATCGCCAGGTAGGCGGGGCGCCGGTCGAGCGACCCTGACTGCAGAGGCACGGCGCACCCTGTCATGCGGGAGGAGCGCGCCATGATTTTCGCCAGCCTCAATGACCGCGCCCGTTCGCTTACGCGGGGAAAGACCACGGGCAGCGAATGGGTTCACGCCGATTCGAAGGGCAAGCCGGGCGCGCCAGAGAAGTGCGCATCGAGGGGAAGAGCAGAGTCTCACGCGATCGGCGTCGGAGAGATCATGTCGCGGAATTCGCGCTCTTGCCGTCCCGAAGACACGCTATCTGCAGCAGCGGCGGCGATGCGCGCAGGGGGTTGCCGTTTCCTGCCGGTCGTGGACGGGACCGGGCATCCGATCGGCGTGGTGACGGATGGCGACATCTGCCTGGTTGGGTCAACAAATCGTCGCACACTCAGCGACTTGTCCGTGCGAGAAGCGATGAGCAGCCCGCCCGCAACGTGCCGCGCCAGCGACGGCTTGCTCGACGCTCTAAGGATCATGCGAGGACGCCGGATTCGGCACCTGCCCGTCATCGGCGCACATGGGATCCTCGAAGGGGTCCTATCGCTAACCGACCTGACGTTCTACGCCCTGGGACAGGGCTCACTCCTCCTGAGCGAGGAGCTTGCGGCGACTCTCCGCGAGTTTGTCCAGACGCCAAGAACGCAGGGAGTCATCGAACACGATCCGTCCATCGAGGATTAGGCAGAGCCCGACGCAGCTCAGCCTCAACCACTCCAAGAATAATGAATTCCATCACACGTATTTCACGACCCTCTCCTAGGGTGAGAGGCGTACCCCAAGGCTTCGAGATGAAGAGCGAGATCCAGGGCTTCGGACCGGCCACCCGCATGGCCCGAAGACAAGCGTCGCACGTGCGTGCGAAGGAGGTCCTATGCTGAGGCGTGGTATTGCTCTGGCGATCACCGCCGGCTCGCTAGCCCTGACGAGCAATCAGCTGAATACGACGCGCGTCGTCGCACCGCGAGGAGGCGACGGCGGGCCGCCGCAGGCTTTCTACTCCGAGACGTCCAAGGAGTACTACCTCACGCAGGACGAGTTCGACTTCCTTCGGCCCGGCGTCCACGTTTCGATCGTCGGCGTCGTCAACGTTGCTGCCGGGCAGAAGCCTGTCGTCGAGGTTCTCTTCACCGACGACCTGGGTGCGCCGCTCGACCGAACGGGCGTTGTCACACCAGGAGCGATTGAGGCCGAGTTTGTTCTCGGCCAGTGGGATGCTGGCAACTACGAGTACGTCAACTTGACGACGCTAGCGGTTAGCCCGACCATCACGTATCCGCTTCACGACTCTGGAGGCACCTGGCAAGACATCGATGTGGGTCACAGCAAGTACTCGTTCGCGAAGGCTATGCCGACGAACTTCGACGCAACGAAGACCGTGACGCTGGGTATCTACGCAGCCCGGAGCACCGCAGACATCGTCGGCAAGGATTACGTCGCTCCGGCCGCGTTCAAGGACTTCCGTCCAGACGGGGGGGCAGCAACCACGGTCTTTGCCGCAATCGACACAGCCAGCTGCAACAACTGCCACGATCCAATCTCGATGCACGGGCAGTTCGGACCTCCAATTCAGGACGTGAAGCTGTGCGTTCTCTGCCACACCTCGCAGATGCCGATCACTCAGACGGGCCAATCTTTGGAATTCAAGGTCATGATTCACAAGATTCACGACGGGAAGAATCTGCCGAGCGTGCAATCAGGCACTCCGTACATCGTCTCGCCGGGAGCTGACTTCTCGACCGTCGGGTTTCCTCAAGACATCCGCAACTGCACGACCTGCCACACGTCTGCGTCGGCTGATGATGCGGCAATCTGGACCACACGGCCGAGCCAGGCGGCCTGCGGCGCGTGCCACGACAACATCAACTGGAAGACTGGCGCCAACCACGCGGGCGGTCTGCAGATCAATGACGCATCCTGTGCCAACTGCCATGAGTCGGAGCAGGAGGCGGAGTTCGACGCCACGATCCCCGGTGCTCACATCGTCGAGTACAAGTCCACGCAGCTGCTTGGGCTTACCATGACGATTCTCTCCGTGACCCAGACGGGGCATGGCCAGTACCCACTCGTGACGTTCCAGGTCCTGGACAAGAACGGTAACTCGCTCGATCCGCGCCCGTTCGACACCCTACAGTTCACCATGGGCGGGCCAACAACCGACTATGCCGTGCTACCGATCAGCGAAAATGCGCAAGCCAAGACGACCTTTGACGGCAAGAACGCGACCTACATGTTCCAGACCCCCATTCCGGCCACCGCGGTCGGAACCTGGGCAGTTACATGCGATGTGGAATTGACGGTTCCTCTGAAACGAGGGGACGGGAAGCCCGACATTACGAGCTTCACTGAGTCGCCGATGAATCCCATCTTCTACATCGCAATCACCGACAAGCAGCCGGTTCCGCGTCGGGTGGCGGTCGACGTGGCGAACTGCAATAAGTGCCACGACCACCTCGGGGCTCACGGCGGGCGCCGCCTCAACACGCAGAATTGCATCATCTGCCACAACCCGAACAACGACGACAGCTCGCAGCGTGCGGCTGCCAAGAACCCACCGGAGTCGATCAGCTTTCAGCGGATGATCCACCGGGTCCACACCGGCGAGAATCTGACCCAGGACTTCACGATCTACGGGCATGGCCACAGCGCAGTCAACTTCAACGACGTTCGCTACCCGAGTGACCGCAGAGACTGCCTAAAGTGCCACACGACCACCGCCGCCTACGATCTGCCGCTTCCGGTGGGCACGATACCCGTCACGACACAGCGCGACTACATGACGCAGCAAGGTCCCGGCACAGCCGCATGCCTCGGCTGTCACGACAACGTCGAGGCCGCCACACATGCGTCCTTGAATACGGTGACCAAGCCATTCTTCGGCGAGGCGTGTGCGACCTGCCACGGCGCCGGAAAGGACTGGGACGTCGTCAAGGAGCACGCCAGGTAAGAGCGCTTCGCCCTGGGGCAGCCCGCTCGGGGCTGCCCCAGGGGTCGGTCTTAACCCCAGACTCTGGCCCCGCAGGCATCACGGGTCGACTGTCTTGGAGCGGGGAGACAAGTGCCTCAGCGGTGCCGGGATCGGGATTCGCGTCGAAACGGGAGCCTGTCCCCTGTGAATTGTCCTGGCGCCGGGTCGCCTACATGGCGCCCGATGGTGTCGAACCGAGCTTGCTCGCCTTCACATCTTGTTTCGTCTTGGATCCCTTATCCCTCCAGCCCGGCCATACGGGCCAAACTGCTCCGAGAGCGGGCGCGTCGAGACGCGGTGTGGCTTGTCGGATTCCCCGGCACTCGCTCGTCCACTACTCTGAACCGTCCTCTGTCTCCAATGCTGCGTACGAGGTCTCCAGCCTGGGCACGCCGTGAGCCCTCATCTATGCTCCGAGAGCTTGGGCGGCACGCTCGAAGGCCGCCGGCGCAACCCAGACGATCAAGCCGTAGCGGCCAGCCCCCGCACTCGTCGCAGCG
>JAWOLE010000144.1:0-9843 GCA_033853815.1 Thermoanaerobaculia bacterium | reverse complement strand
ACAACACATCTCAGTCACCCGCCGTGGTGTGTGCCCTCGGACAAGGCCTCCTTCGGAAAACGCCGCCGGCTCCGGGGCTGGCGGTGTGGCTATAGTCCGGGTAAGAGCCCCGGGGGCGGGACGCCTCGCGGAGGAGGCATGAGCGAAGGAGGCATGGCACGCTGAATCGTTCGCCCCGCCAACCCTGCGACTGAGCGACTAGCGACGGCCCGGTTCTGACTTCCGCGGCCGGGCCGGAGCGCGCCGACGAGAGAGGCGGCCCGACGCCGGGGTGGCTCGAGCGCGAGAGCTTCTCAGAGGCCGGCGGCGCGGCAGCGATCGAGATGGTCGGCGGGGAGAGCGCGCTGCTGGAGAGGGTTCAGAGTCCGGCGCGCCGTCCGCTTGCCGGCAGTCGCGAAGGCCAGTCGTGCCGGCCTGAGGAGAAAGGAGACGGTCCCGAGCGCGACCATGAGCGCCATGCCGATTCCGATTCCCTGGGCGAATTCCAGCTGCTGTTTCATTTGAACTCCTTCATGCGGCCCCTGCCCGACGCGGCGCGCTCTTGCGGGCCCTCGCGCGGCCGCCCTTCTCTCCGATCGATCGGCGCAGGGCCTCCATGAGGTCCACGACCTTCGCCTCCTTGCGACCGCGCGCCTCTTCGGGCGTGATCGTGAACTTGCGCTTGGACTCCAGGAGCTTCTCCAGGGCCTGGCGGTACTCATTGGGATGTTGAGTCGGGTCCCACTCCTCCGACATCTGGTCGATGAGGAGCCTCGCCATCTTCACTTCGGCCGATTTCTTCACCGGGGCCGGGACGCCGAGGTCAGCGGGATCGCGCAGCTCGTCGAACGGCCTCAGGACTTCGAGCGCGAGAGCTTCCGGTCCCGGGATGAGCGCCGCCAGCAGGGGGCGCGTCCGGAGGAAGAGTTTCGCGATGCCGACCCGTTTGGACTCCGTCAGAGCGTCCCGGAGGACCGCGTAGGCCTTCTCGCCCCCCTTGCGGGGACTCACGTAATAGGGCTTCTCGAACGAGAGGGGATTGAGGGATCCGAAGTCCACGAACTGGAGGACGTCGATCGATCGGCTTCCCTCTCCGACGCTCTTCTGGACGTCTTCGAGCTCCTCCTCTTCGATGACCGCGTACTTCTTCTTGGAGACCTCGTAGCCCTTCACGATCTCGTCGTTGCCGACCTCGACGTCTTCCTTGCTGCAGAACTTCTTGTACCGGATCGGGGCCATGTCCTTCTTGTGGAGGAGCCGGAAAGACACATGCTCGGAGGCCTCGACCGCCGCGTGCAGGTCCACGGGGATCGAGATGAGCCCGAAAGTGATGTGACCGCTCCAGATGGCTCGCATTCCACCTTCCCCGCCATACAGAGAGCAATGCTCTTGCCAGGTCTGCCTTGCGCGGCATGACTTTCGCAATCCGGAGGCGCGGGAGGTGAGTCATGCTGAAGCTCGCCCTGACGTTTTTCATTATCGGGCTCATCGCGGCGCTGCTCGGGTTCACCGGCATCGCCGGCGCGTCGTTCGCCATCGCGAAGGTCTTTGCCCTGATCTTCGCGGTCCTGTTTCTGCTCTTTCTGATCCTGGGTTTGACCGCGGCGAGCACCGTCACGAGGATCTGAGTCTCCGGGCATGTTCGTGCCGTAGGGGCGGCCCTTGTGGCGCCCGCCTTACGTGGAGACCAGAGTCGGGAGGGGACGCACCGAGCGTCGTCGGTCGCAACAGCGGCCGAGGGAAATTCACCGGCACGGTTTCTGCAGGCTTTTCGGGAAGGGGACGATTCTGTCCCCGACCATGTCAAGGAGAGACCAATGGACGAGAAACACGGACGCGGATCCATGAGGGAAGATCAGGATCGCGAGACGCAGAGAAGGCGGCAGGAGACTCCGGGGCGGAGTCCTCAGTCGCCGGGAAGCCGCAGCAGCACGGAGTCCCGCCGCGGCCCCTCCCAGTCCCCCGGCTCCAACAAGCCGGGCAGCGGAAGTAGTTCCGGAGTGCCGGGCGGTGAGAGCCAGAAGGGCTCTCGCGACTACTTCCACAACGAGGAGCAGGAGTCCGAGCAGTAGAGCCCGGGCCCCAGCCTGCTAGTCTTTCCCGCCCTGGCGAATCCGTTTGGATCCGCCAGGGCGTTTTTCTTTCGTGCGTCCGGTCAGGTTCTTGCACGCGCGAAAAGAGGAGGTTTCATGGCCAGATACGGAAAGAAAGCGGGAGAGAGGGTCGAGAGGGCGATGCGCGAGCTCAAGAAGGGCAAGCTCCGCTCGGGGCGCTCCGGCAAGAAGGTCACCAGCCGCAAGCAGGCGATCGCCATCGGCCTCGCTGAGGCCCGGCGCGAAGGCGCCAGGGTCCCCAGGAAGAAGGCCTCCTCGAAGAAGAAGTAAAGGGACGCCGGGAGCCCTCTCACTCCATCTCCACGTGCTCCCGCCCCTACGACGCCGGAGGCACGGCCAGACCTACGACGGAGGGGGCGGGTACAATTCCGGCGGGTGAAATCCCTCTCTCTCGGGCTCATTCTCGCGGCGGCGGCCGCGGGCGCTTCCGCAGCGGCGCCCGAGCACAATCTGTCGGAGACGGTCAAGAGGTTCGAGAACCTGACCGTCGAGAGCTCGTCGGCGCCGGTCTCGCAACTGCGCCTGACCTCCGGCCACCTGACGCTCGTCTGTCAGTCGGGCAACGCGAGTCTGGTGCGCGCCGGTGACGAGGTCGTCGGCCTCTTCTTCCAGGGAACCGGTTCTCTCGAGTATCAGTCCGTTGATCCGATCGAGTTCCCGCTGACTCTCTACAACGTCCGTAAGGCCACGAGCCTCTCCGCTCCGAAGGTGGACGGGAACCTGACGATCCGCGCCGGCTTCGCGCAGGTCCTCTGGCTCGCCGCGGGTCAGCCCCTGCCCAACCTTCCGGAGACGAGGGGCGGCCCCTCGCTCCAGCCCGCCTTCGACAAGCAGCAGGAGAAGTTCCGGCGCGTCCAGGAGCGCGCGGTCGGCGATCTCTTCGCGCGGCAGCTCCTCGACGCCCCGGCGTCGCCGCTCGTGGTGGCACATCTCGACGGCGGCGCCGAGGATCTTGAGTACGTCCTCGACGCGGGAGAAGATCGCTCGGAAACGCTCGCCAGTCTCCACAAGAGCGCGAGCAACGACCGGGAGTTGAAGAAGCTTCTCTTCCGCACGATCCTGTCCGATCAGCCGGTCGGGCGCGACCGCCGCGATCCGCCGCGGCCGCGCTTCGTCCTGACCGACGTCGATTGGGAAGTCACGGCGTCCGAGGGGGACGAGGCGAAGATCACCGTCGCCGAGACGCTCGTTCCGCAGGGGAGGCCCGAGAGCCTCTTCCGGTTCGACCTTCTCAACAACATTTACACGGTCGTCGGCTCGGGCGTGCTCGAACCGCGGGCCCTTCACGTGAGGGGCGTCTCGGACGATTCCGGCCGTCCGCTGCGCTTCGATCACCGCAACGGCGAGCTTCTCGTCGAGCTCGGGGCCCCGGCGCAACCGGATCGCCCCGTCCGGATCCGCTTCCAGATCGGAGGCAACTTCCTCGTCCGGCCGGGGGGCGACAACTTCTGGGTGCTCGGCGTCGAGCCCTGGTTCCCGCAGCCCGAGATCGGCGAGCAGTACTACACGCTCCATTCGGTCGTGAAGGTCCCCAAGCCGTTCATCCCGTTCGCCTCGGGGAAGACCGTTTCCCGCCGCGTCGAGGGCGACGTCAACGTGCTCGAGTCGCGCGTCGAGCAGCCCGTCCAGTTCGCCGTCGTCCTCGCCGGCAAGTACGACTTCGAGGAGCAGACGAAGAACGGCGTCACGATCCGCGTCGCGACCTACGCGATCAAGAACACGCGGGCGATGAAACAGCTCGCCGACCTGGCGGCTTCGATCATCGGGTACTACGAGCAGTTTTTGGGGCCGTTTCCCTTCCCGGAGTTCGACATCCTCGAGATCAACGACTGGGGTTTCGGCCAGGCGCCTCCGGGTGTCATGTTCATCACGAAGGAGGCCTTTAACCCGCTGATGGGGGAGACCAACCAGTTCTTCTCGCAGGGAATCAACGAGCGCTTCGCCCACGAGATCGCCCACCAGTACTGGGCCCACGTGGTCAAGATGCCGAGCTCCGAGGAGCAGTGGCTGACGGAGTCCTTCGCCGAATACTCGGCCGCGCTCTTCCTGAAGCAGTTCAAAGGGAATTCGACTTACAACAGCCTCGTCAACCACTGGAAGGGCCGAGCCTCCTTCGCGAAGGACGCCGCGCCGATTCCGCTCGCGAACCTCGTCTCGCTGCCGAACGACCCCACGACGGAGGACGCGATCCGAACCGATCTCATCTACGACAAGGGGGCTTACCTGCTGGCGGCGCTCCACAAGGAGCTGGGCGACGACGCCTTCCTGACCTTCCTGAAGTCGTACCAGAAATCGTTCCGGTGGAAGTTCGGCTCGACGAAGACGGTGGCGGGCCTGCTCCAGTTCATGACCAGGAAGGATTACGGCCCCTTCTTCGAGGCGTACTACTGGGGCACGGCGATGCCCAAGTGAGTCGAGGGCGGCGATGAGGAGATCGAAGCTCGTCTGCCTGGCGGCGGCGCTCGCGGCGTTCTGCGCGCCGGGGCTCTGCGAGACGGCCTACAGGCTTCCGCCCAGGGAGATCGTCGAGATCCTCGACGCCGCGCCCACGCCGGAGGCGGTCGTCAGCCCGGCGCGGGACGCAATGCTCCTGGTCGAGTACGAGGCCTATCCGCCGATCGCGTTCGTCTCGCAGCCCATCCTGCGCCTGGCCGGCATTCGCATCAGCCCGCAGACCTCGAGCCGCCAGAGGACCAGGCGCTTCACGGGGATCCTGATCCAGAGGTTCGATGGCTCCGCCGCCCGGCGCGTCGCCCTGCCCGAGGGGGCGCGTATCGGCATGCCCGTCTGGTCGCACGACGGCGAGCGCTTCGCCTTCACCCGCGACGTCGCGGGTGGGGTGGAGCTCTGGACGGCCGACGCGGCCACGGGAAAGGCGAGCCCGATTTCCCAGGTGCGTTTGAACGACGTGCTCGGGCGTCCGTTCGCCTGGATGAGCGACAACAAGCGCCTCCTCGTCCGCCTCGTGCCGGCCGGGCGCGGCGCGCCCCCGCAGGCTCCCGCGGTCCCCGGCGGGCCGGTCGTCCAGGAGACCGCGGGGAAGAAGTCGCAGATGGCGACCTTCGAGGATCTCCTGAAGGACGCCCACGACGAGGACCTCTTCGCCTATTACGCGGCCTCTCAGCTCGCGGTCGTGGACGCGTCGGCCGACGCCTTTACGCCTCTGGCCGAACCGGACCTCTTCCTCTCGGCGGAATTCTCGCCGGACGGGCGTTACCTCCTCGTCACGCGTCTGAAGAAGCCCTTCTCCTACCGCGTCCCCTACTTCTTTTTCGCGCGCTCGGTCGAGGTCCGGGATTCCGACGGCAAGAAGGTCGCGACCGTGGCCGATCTGCCGGTCTCCGACGAAGTCCCGCGGCAGGGCGTGCCGGCCGGGCCGCGCTCGGTGGACTGGCAGCCGCTTCGTCCGGCGACGCTCGTCTGGGCCGAGGCCTTAGACGGCGGCGACCCGATCCGGAAGGCGCCGCATCGCGACCGCGTGATGCGCCTGGCCGCTCCCTTCTCGGGGCAGGCGGAGGAAGTCCTGCGCGTCACGCACCGCTTCCAGGGACTCGAGTGGATGGCAAAGAGCGACGAGGCGCTGCTCCTCGAGTTCGACCGGGACCGCCGCTGGAGAACGACGTCGCTCGTCCACCTGGCTTCGCCCGAACCGCCGAAAGTCGTCTTCGACCTCTCCGTCAACGACGCCTACAAGAACCCCGGCGTCCCGGTCTTCGAGACTCGCCCGGACGGGGAGCGCGTCCTCCTCCAGGACGGCGACCGGATCTATCTCGCCGGCGCGGGGGCGTCGGAATCCGGGGACCGGCCCTTCCTCGACCGGCTCGACCTGAAGACCCTCGAGAAGGCCCGCCTCTTCCGCTGCGGCGAGACCGGCTACGAGCAGTTCGTGTCCTTCATCGGCGGTTCGCGCGCGACGATCCTCGTGCGCGCCGAGTCGCGGACCGACCCGCCGAACTTCTTCCTCGTGGATGTCGCTTCCGGCAAGCGGAGGCGCGTGACGAACTTTCCCGACCGCACGCCTCAGGTCACGAAGATGAGCAAGCAGCTCGTCAAGTACACCCGCAAGGACGGCGTGGCCCTCTCGGGCACGCTCTACCTGCCGCCCGACTACAAGGTGGGCACGCGGCTGCCGCTCCTCCTCTGGGCCTATCCGCTCGAGTACTCCGATCCCGACACGGCCGGCCAGGTGCGCGGCTCGACTCGCACGTACACGCGCCTCTTCGGCGCCTCTCCGATCTTCTTCGCGCTCCACGGCTACGCCGTCTTGAACGACGCCACGATGCCGGTCGTCGGCGATCCCGAGACCGTCAACAACACCTACGTCGAGCAGATCACCGAGTCCGCCCGGGCCGCGATCGACAAGCTCGACGCGATGGGCGTCATCGATCCGAAGCGGGTCTGCGTCGCGGGGCACAGCTACGGCGCCTTCATGACGGCGAACCTGCTGGCGCACAGCGACCTCTTCGCGGCCGGCATCGCGCGCAGCGGCGCCTACAACCGGTCCCTGACGCCCTTCGGCTTCCAGACGGAGCGGCGCTCTTACTGGGAGGCGACGGACCTCTACACGAAGATCTCGCCCTTCACCTACGCCAACCGGATCAAGAAGCCGCTGCTGCTCATCCACGGAGAGGCCGACGACAACTCCGGCACGTTTCCGATCCAGTCCGAGCGGCTCTTCGAGGCCATCCGGGGCAACGGCGGCACGGCGCGCCTGGTCCTCCTGCCCAACGAGGCGCACGGCTACCGCGCGCGCGAGTCCATCCTCGACACGCTGGCCGAGATGCTGGACTGGGCGGATCGGTATCTGAAGAACGCCGGAACCCCATCCATGGCCGGCGGGAAGTGAGCCGGGGAGCGAGCTCAGTCGTCCCGATCCGCGCCGGAGCGGGCTCGAGAGGGCGGTTCTAGCGCCTGATCAGCCCCTGCGTTTGCCCCAGCGGCGAATACCAGAGATCATCCGGCGTCGAGTCGGCGGTGTTTACGCCTGGCGCGAAATCACCCGCGTTTCCCAGCGCATCGATGTACGAAGCTTGCACGAAAGCGCTGCAGAAGACCAGATCCTTGCCGGGAGGCGGATCTATCAAGCCGCCGGACGCGAGCCGGAGAAGCTCCCGGAGCAGGCCGGGGAAATCGTAGTGGTAGGGGTTCCACTTTGGATCCTGAGCCGCGGCGACGATCGCATCCCGCTGCCCCGGAGAGAGATGCGGCAGCCATTTGACGCCCCAATTCCCCACGCGCGGGTCGTCGTAGTCGCCGACCTTCCCGGTGCAGATGCCGCTCTCGACGTCGTCGTGCCACAGGATCTTTATCGGATCGGCGTGATCCTGGTCCCAGATGATCTTGTTCTCTTTCGAACGGACCGTGGCTTCGATCAGCGGCGTTTCCGGGCCGTTCCAGGGTCCGGCAAGCAGGAAAGTGTGCGACCACCAACCCGGCTTCCCGCGGTGGTAAGGCCCGAGGCCCAACGCATGTTGGATGAGCCGGTCGAGCTCTCGATCGAGGCTCACGAAGACGATCGCGCCTTTGAACACATCGGGTGGACCGGCGTCCGCTGAGATCTGCCCCAGGAATTCCGAAAGCTTGGTCGGGGTCGTCATGGGTCCATCTTAGCTTCCCGTCGGCTTCAAGCGTTCCCTTCTTCTCGCGCAAGAGTGGCGGAACTGGCAGACGCGCGGGACTTAGGAGACCTCCCGCCCAGTAGATCGGCGGGGCCGACGGGACTCGAACCCGCAGGAAAGCCCCGATAACTAACGGCACCCTAGGCCGCGAGACGGGAACCTTCTAAGCCTGGATCCCGTCCCGCTGCCCGTTCTGCGCCGCCGCTTCGACACCGGCTCGCGCTACTTGTCGATGCCACGCCCGGGAATCAGGGAACTCGCGGCAACTCAATCGGGAGAGCCTTCCTCTGAGCCTGCCGCGCGGACTGAGCCTCGGCTTCCCGGTCGGCCCAGATCTTCATCCATCCGACGCGCTCGGCCGTGTCCATGTTGACCGTGCCGTCCGGGTTGTAGGTGCCGTTTGCGATCAACCGCCGCTTCTGCTCAGCGCTGAAACCCTCGGGCATCCGCGCGTCCGCCGAACGTGGCATGTACTCGCCTGACTGCGAGATCACCTCCAGGTCCTTGAACGTCTGGCGCACCCCGTTGACCGTGTAAAAGAACTCGACGTCCTTCGATCCTTCGACGATGATCTCGTTCAGGCCCACCTGCTGCACGGCATAGCTCGCCATCTCCCCGATCGGTGTGATCTGGACAGTCAGTCCCTCTTCGTCCGTGACCAGCCGGAAAGACTCGGGGACCTCGATCCTCGCCAGGCCGTGGGAGAAGCGCGCACGGCCCCGGAAATACGTCCCGGCCTCCGGCCCTTCCAGCGCGACGTAGCGGATCACCTTGGAGGGGTCGGTTGGATGTGCCTCGATGAAGAACTTCGCACCCGTGCCGCCGAAATCTCCGAAAGAATAGACGCCATAGACGTGAGCGGCATTGTAGGGCCCCGACCCGAGGTTCCCTTCTACCAATTGAGCGCCCGTAGTACTGAGAAGGCTGCCTGCTGTCCCAAGAAATGTAGAGACGCCAATCACGCCCGGGTGGGATTTGCTGTCGCCGCGCACGCCCGCAGGATAGAACTGTTGGACCGCGGGAATCTCCGGCGATCCCGTGGAATCCACGCCTGCGACGCCAGCCGAATCGTTGGCCGTGTTCAGCGTGAATCCATAAACCCCGGTCAGTCCAAAGGTACCCGCCAAGACCCCGCTTCCGACCACCCCGGCGCCAACAACGCCGTTTCCCGCGCCCGAGAGATATCCGCCGTCGCCAAGAGCGTTATCCACACGAAGGACATCCCCGCCGCTGACCGATCCGAAAAGCGCCAAAAACTCGCCCGACCCCAACCGGTTGCTCGAAGTGGTGTTGGCGTAGTAGCCGTTGACGTCGATGATGAGGTCAATGTTCGCGGCATCGGCCTGAACCGTGATCGCTCCTCCCGTGCCCAGCGGCACGACCGCAGCATTTGCGATGTTGGGGGTGTTGGCGTTGTAGTTGAGCGTGGAAACAAGCGGGGCCGCCCCTCCGGCCGGGAAGACCCGCAGATCCCCCGCTCCGCCGACATTGAGCGCCCCGAAATTGAACGAGACCGCGGCCGCGCTCGCCGGGATCCCGCATTGACCAGTAATCGTGAAGCTGCGGGTCATATTGGCCACCAGGGCCGGAGGGCCGTAGGCTCCGGTAAACCCGTTCCCTCGCGTGTCGGCCACGCGACAGGGAGTCACACCGATGAAGGGGAGAGGATTGGTCTCCGACAGCGTTCCCACCCCTTGGGCTCTGGCTGGCGACCACGTCGCCGGCGCAGGCCAGTTGGGTATCGCCTGGCCACCCAGAGCAATGCCGGCCAGGAGGAGCCAGACGGAGCCCGGGATCGAGACCTTGTGCGGAAGCATGGAGAACCTCCTTTCAGCATGGCGGCACGGAGCAGCCCAGCTTCTTTCGAGGAGCGCGGACAAAGGTGTCAGGGCCGTCCCGTGCTCTGCTATTCCTCAACGCGGAGAAACGCGTCGCGGTGGCTCAATTCCCGCACGCCTACAGGCGAGCGGCGGCTGAAGGCGGGTGGTCGTCGGGGACTTTTGGCGCCGACGCTTTGAGGCGCGAGACCTCGGCATCGAGGCTGCGGATGCGCTGGGACATCTCCTCGAGCATCCGGTGGGCGAGCGAAGGATCCTCGTTCACGCGGCTCAAGAAGGCGCGCTTGTCGAGCG